>JBDHAF010000304.1:0-2994 GCA_039588255.1 Gemmatimonadota bacterium
GGCGAATTCGCGCAGGACCTCGTGGGTACCGGGGGCGTGCTGCACCTGCCCGTTCTCTTCCACGAGGAACGGGATGGCATCGAGGCGGAAACCGTCCACGCCCATTTCCTCGAGCCAGAAGCGTGCGACCTTCCTCGCCTCCTCTCGGACGGCGGGATTCGTGTAGTTGAGGTCGGGCATTCCGCTCCAGAAGAGCCCATAGTAGTACTCATCTCGTACTGGAGAACGGTGCCAGTTATCGCCGCCCCAGGGATTGCGCACGCCGGGATGCGTCGCCGACCACACGAACCAGTCGCGGTGGGGTGAGTCGGGGCTGAGCAGCGCATCCTTGAAGAAGGGGTGCTCGCTGGACGCATGGTTCAACACGAGGTCCACCAGCACGCGAATGCCTCGCCGGTGCGCCTCGACGACGAGACGCTTGAGATCTTCGTTCGTGCCGTAATCGGGCGCGACGCGGTAGTAGTCCGTCACGTCATAGCCGTGATAGCTCGGCGATTGGGCCACCGGCATGAGCCAGATGCACCGGGTGCCTAGATCGCGCTGCGAGTCCGGATCACCGTCGTTGATGTAGTCGAGCTTCTGGATGAGTCCGTTCAGGTCGCCAACGCCGTCGCCATCGCTGTCGTAGAACGAGCGAACGAAGATCTCGTAACAGACTGCGCCGCGCTTCCAGTTGGGCGCGCCGGAGCCCATCACCTCCTGCGCAGCAGTCGGGGCGGGGCATACGAAGAGAGCGGCCCAGAGCGCTGCTTCAATCGACGTAACAGCTCGAGACTTGCACCGTCCTTTCCAGAAAAACTCAACGATTGCAGATCGCCGGACAGATGGCTTAACTACTGTTCTCATCATTCCTTTAAACTAATGGCAATAACATACTTGACGCACCTCACGGGAGGTCGCTACCATGACTGTAGCGTCACTCTGTCGAGTTCGATGTGTCCCGCGCGGCAACAGCCCGCCAACGATTTCCAGGAAGTTGAGATTACCTTCACTAAGTGCCACTGTGGACATCCCGGTTGTTAAGTGTGCGCATTTCAAACGCCTTCCTGCGGATACTGGATGCACCATGCGGTGCCGCGAGAGAGGGCGCGGGCTGTGACCTTCGGCCGTCACGACCGTCCGCTCCGCTTGGCATTCGTCGTCGCACCCCTCTGGATGGTCATAGGGTGCCGGTCCGCCGATCGAGACACCCCCGCAGCGTCCGCAGCACCGCCAAGCTCGGTGGTGTCGGAGGAAGGACTCCACTTCGCCGATGTGACTCAACAGGCCGGGATCGACTTCGTGCACTCCATCGGGGACGAGCATCTGAGCAACCTGGTGGAGTCGTCGGGCGGCGGTGTCGCCTTCCTGGACTACGACCAAGATGGCTACCTCGACCTCTACGTCACCAACGGAGCCCACGTCGAAGGGTTGAGCAATGGCCCCGAGCCCGGGAGCTCACTCAAGAATCACCTGTACCGGAACCGCAGAGACGGCACGTTCGAGGACGTCACCGATCGAGCTCGCGTGGGTCACAGGGGGTACGGGATGGGCGTGATCGTGGGCGACTACGACAATGACGGCTATCCGGATCTCTACTTGAGCAATCATGGTCGAAACGTCCTCTATCACAACAACGGCAACGGGAACTTCTCTGATGTGACCGAGCGGGCAGGCGTCGCTGGAGCTGCAGATGGCAGCAGCGTGGGGGCCGTCTGGCTGGACTACGACAACGACGGGCTCCTAGATCTCTACGTCGGCAACTACGTACAGTTCGACCCCGAGTACAACTTCTACTACGCCCCCGATGGCTTTCCCGGTCCCCTGGCCTACGCTGGCCAAGCGGATGTGCTGTACCACAATCGTGGCGCTGGCAGGTTCGAGGACGTGACGGAGGAAATGGGCGTCTTTCGACCGGAGGGAAGGGCGATGGGGGTCAGCGCAGCCGACTACGATGACGACGGTTACGTCGACATCTACGTGGCCAACGACGCCATGGAGAACTACCTGTACCACAACGAAGGAGGGCTGCGCCTCCGAGAGGTCGCCTTGCCGGCCGGGGTCGCGTACAATCACGCCGGCGATGCTACCTCGAGCATGTCGGTGGACTTTGCCGACTACGACGGGGATGGTCGGCTGGACATCTTCCTTTCCGATATGTCATACAGTGCGTTGTATCGGAATGAAGGCCAGGGCCTATTCCGGGATGTGACCACCCAAGCCGGCATCGCCGCCGCAAGCGGACAGTACGTGGGTTGGAGCACAGCCTTTTTCGATTACGACAACGACGGCGATGCGGACATCTTCAAAGTCAACGGCGATCTCCAGCACCTCTTCGGTCAAGAAGATCAACTATTTGAGAACCTGGGTGAAGGGAGATTCCGCGACGTCTCCGTCGAACGAGGCACGTATTTCCAGCAGGAGCTGGTGGGACGCGGCGCGGCCGTTGGTGACTACGACAATGATGGAGACCTCGACGCGTTCATCGTCAATCTAAACGATCGCGGCGTGCTCCTCCGCAATGAGGGCGGGAATCAACACAACTGGCTGGTGCTGCACCTCGTCGGCCGGTCGAGCAATCGGGACGGTGTGGGAGCGAGGGTGAAACTGACTTGTGGTGGCACGGAGCAGGTAGCGCAGAAGAAGAATTCCACCGGCTATCTCTCGCAGAGTGATCACCGGCTGCACTTCGGCCTGGGCGAGCACGAGGTGGTGGACCGGATCGAGATCGTGTGGCCATCCGGCAAGGTCCAGGTACTAGAGGACGTTCCGGCGGGGCGGATCCTCACGATCACGGAGCCGCAGGTGTGAGATACGAGGTGCGCTCCAAGCGTGCGGTAATCGTGGTGGGGGCGTTCCTGGCCCTGGCACTCGTGGGTGCGGCTTTGCTGTCTCCGAGCGCGAAGCCGCCGGAGGGAATGCTGATCTTCACGCAGGTGCCGGCGAACGAGCTGGGGTGGGAGAGCGGTGGGATCGACGAGTGGCGCGATCCGCCTCGGAGCCGCATCGTCGCGG
>JBDHAF010000305.1:0-4175 GCA_039588255.1 Gemmatimonadota bacterium
ACCACAACCAGTCGGATCTGGCCAGCGGGCAGGCGTGGCCCGGGACCTACTACGACAACGTGAACATCGACTTCGATCCGTCGTGGAACCCCGACAGCCCGACTTACGCGGGGGCGGCGGTCCCCACGACGGGCAATGGCGGCACGGGGGTTTGCGCGGGACTGTACTGCCACGGCAACAACGCGACGCTCAACGCCGGTTGGGGCGGTGCGGCGCAGACGCCGGCCTGGAACGGGGCGGTGGCGTGCGGCGCCTGCCACGTGGCGGGCGGCGGGTTTACGCCGGAGAACCACCCGGCGCACCTGAGCGCGGCGTACGGTCCCGGGATCGCGGCGTACAGCGTGGGCGGCGACTGCTCCGAGGGGACGGGGTGCCACCCGAAGTACGACCTGACCCCGGCGACAACCCACGTGAACAACGCGAAGGATCTGCGCTCCACGGCGACGGACAACGGGGAGGTGGGCGCTTCTCTTGCGGCGACCCAGGTCTGCCGGAACTGCCACAGCACGCACGCCTCCTCGGAAGGGACGGGGGACACCCTCGTGCGGACGCAGGCGAACTGGGACAACACCTCCTACAAGGTGCCGTGCATCACGTGCCATAACGACGGGACGCAGGGGACGCAGAACCTCGACGGCAGCGGGGACGCGGCGCCGAACATCGACAACGCGTGGGCCTCCGTGGGGCACGGGGCTGCCTCGATCGACAACGCGTCGACGACCACCGATTCGGGGAACGTGGACCAGGTGCCTCCGGTGCGGTGCGAGACGTGCCACGACGAGGCGGGCCAGCACATCGGGACGGCGAAGGACGGGACGAACCCGTGGCGCCTGGACGGCGCTTTGACGAACTACACGCAGGACGGCGGGCTGGACAACTTCTGCCTGACGCAGTGCCACTCGCAGGCGGCCTTGCTGCCGCGGCATGCCCGGATCGTGAACGGGACGTGGGGGATGCCCAAGGACAATGCATTGCACACGCACCCGACGGCGATGCAGGTGGTTCCGCAGCCCGGGGCGCCTTCCGGGGAGACGGTGGACAAGAGCCGGTGGTTCAACGTGCCGTCCGACACGGCGATGCCGCTTTCGGCGGACCTTGGCACCAAGTCCCCTCCGGCGCGCTCCGACGGCAGCCTGCTGGCGTGCGTGACCTGGCACGACCCGCACGGGGTGGCCACCGCCGTGATCGCACCGAGAACCTTCTCGGGGGTGAACACCATGGGGGCCGGTGCGCAGAAGATGCTCCGGTACAATCCGAGCGGTGCGCAGCCGACGCCGCTTTGCTCGAAATGCCATAAATAAGGAGGAAAGAAATATCAAATTGAACTCGAAACACAAGAGAGGGGGAACGGTTTTCACAGCCGTCGCCGCCGCCGCTATTCTTCTTCTTTCCTCTTCCTCCTTGGCGGCAGCGACAGAGGTTCGCGTACTGACGACAGCCGACGGCCTCCCGTCGAACTGGGTGACCGCCCTGGCCGCAACCCCGGATGGAAAGTTGTGGATCGGGACCGGAAACGCCGGGGTGTTCCTGCTCGACCCGGCCACCGGGAGGGGGAAGGGGTACCGCGCGGCGGACGGACTCTCCTCGGACGAGGTGACCTCGATCGCCCTGTTCCGGGGCAAGGTATACGTCGGCACGGCCGCCGGCCTGTCCGTGTTCGACGGGTCGACATGGGAAACACTGTTGAAAGTTGGAAGCGTCACGCTGCGCAACGTCCGCCTTGCGGCCTCCCCCGACGACAAGGAACTGTGGGCATGCTCGGTCTATCTCGCCGGAGGCACGGTCCGATTCGATGGGACGGAATGGAGGTTTATGGGGGGGGCGGGGCGGGGCCTCTTCAACGACATCCAGGGGTTTGCGTTTCTGCCCGAAGGGGTTCTGATGGGCTCCGGTTCCGGTATGCCGTATCTCCATAAAGGGATGGATGTTTTGCCCCTTGCCGAAGGGCTTCCGCCGGTGAACATATTCGCTGTCGGGACACTCGAGGGGAAATGGCTGGTCGGGACAAGCAAAGGACTGATGAAATATGAAGAAAAATGGAATGGAGTGGCTTTGCCTCCCGCTTTTTCCGGGGTCCCCATCTTTTCCATTGCCGTCGACACGAACGAGGCGGTCATCGGGTCGGCAAACGGTCTTTTGAAACTCGGCAAAGGTGGTCCGAAATCGCTGACCGTGGCTGATGGGCTTCCCGGTTCCCGGGTCCTGGCGGTTGCCTTTATAGACGATTCCGTGGTCGCAGGGACTGCGAAGGGACTCGCCCTGGTGCGGAAATGGTGATGAACGTGGTGTTTATCCGGACGGCGCAGAGCACCTTTTGTGGCGACCATGGGGTGGAGGATTGCCGTAACAAATGTTTATAGAACTCGGTAATATTTACAGAATTTGTTTTACGAGTCAGCGAGGAGGACAATGCTGATGGTCAACCGGATCAAGTTCCGCCCGGTTTGTTTCATCCCTGTTTTATTGGTGTTTTTCGCTTTATTGGGATGGCCGTCAGCAGGATTTGCCGCCCACGACCTCGCGCAGGACTGCTACAACTGCCACAACCTCCAGAGCGGGCAGGTTTGGGCCGGCTCCTACGCGATCTGGTCCGGCAAGGCGATCGGAATGCCGTCCTACGCAAACCCGATCACCTGTGACGTCTGCCACACCGATTACGGGGACCGGTTCAAGGTGACCAGCGAATCGCACCACCCGTTGGCGGTGATCTCCGCCGACACGATGTCCTCCGATTACGACAACGGCGTGGTCATCCGGTGCAGGGATTGCCACAACGCCGATTCGGTCCCGCTTACGCCGAACCTGAATCCCGACCTGGCGCCGCTGCACTACAACGATCTTTCCGGCAACGGAGCCACCGACGGCTACCCCAACCACGATGTTCTCGCCCCGAACAATCAGGTGAACTTGGGGGATCCCCCGCACCTTCTGGCGATGCAGCTTTCGGGGGCGGAGCGGACGGTTGCGGGGTCCGGCGCGTACAACCGGGTACCTGCCACGACGGCACCAACAACCCGTCCCGGCAGGTGAACGTCCGGCAGGACTACATCGACAAGGGGCACTACTTCAAGACGACGGGGGGCGGGATCACGGCGGGCGACCGGATCCCCTGCTCCGACTGCCACGCCTCCCACAACAGCCCGACGAACGCCCGTCTGTTCGAGCCGGACAACACGACGTTCGTGGGGACTCGCCCGACGGGGCTATCGTTCGCCAACCCCTACGCTCCGACCGACGCGGAGTACCGGGCGGTCTGCATCTTCTGCCACAACGACTACAACGCGGGGAACACCGGGGACGGATCCCCGACGATCCGGACGGTGGAGCCTTCCCCGCGGAAGTTCGGAATCACAGGCCACGCGGATTCGGATACGCAGCCGTGCAATCAGTGCCACAATCCGCACAGTCCTGCCGCCGGCGGGCCGGACTGCTTCACGTGTCACACTGCCGGAGGCGCGGCGGGGTCCACGTATGACTACATCGACGCGTTGTTCAAGGGTGTGGGGTTCGTGGACAACGGGAGCAAGCCTGCCGATTCGCTTCCCCTTTCCTGGAGTCAGCACGGCGGGTTCACGGGAAGTGCGGCGAACTTCCTCTACACGTCGCCCTACAACACCAAGGCACTGAACGACTGCTTCAAGTGCCACGGCGACCGGCACAACAATACATACCGCCTGATCGACGCGGACACCGGTGGAGGGGACTCCTACGCCTATGACCCGGCGGTGGGGATGCAGGACAACACGGCGTCCGGGATCGAGAACGCGAACGACTTTTGCCTTACGTGCCACGACGGCAACGGTGCGGCCGGCGACGTGGAGATCGGCGGGGAGGTTCCCCCGAACGTGGCGGCAAACTGGACGACCTCGGGACACGGCCGCCCGCAGGCGTCGGGGGCCTACCCCACGTCGGGGAACAACCCGGCGTACCTGAAGTGCACCGCCTGCCACGAGATGCACGGGTCCAACCACGCGCAACTTCTGCCCGCGAAAAAAGACGCGGGGGGGAATTTCACGATCCCGGCGGCGATGCCGGAGAAGACGTTCCGCAGCGGGGGTAGTACGCTTCTGGCCCGGGACATCGATTTCACCGATTACTCGAATCCCGCATCGGGGAAGGGGTTCGGCACGGCGGGCGACCCGGGGGACCAGCGGGCTCCGGCGGGGGCGCAGACG
>JBDHAF010000306.1:0-2977 GCA_039588255.1 Gemmatimonadota bacterium
GGAAGCCGGACCGCCGCATCTGCTTCAGCTACATGGTCTTGGCCGACGGCCTACTGCCACTCGAAGGTCTTTTGGGCGGAGGAGGTCGACTCGATGCCATCATCGCTGCCGTCCTTCCGCCTCGCCCCGTCATCTGCGGTGAGGATGAAGCAGTAGTCCACATTGGGAAGGAGGGCTAGGATACCGACGCTTGGTGAACCGTTGAGGTTCCCCGCGGTGAACAGGACATCGAAGTCACCACCGTTGGCCTGCACCTCGGCCGTAACGTCGACGATCACCGTAGCGCCCGTCGCGTCATCGTTGCCGCCTTCCGGCGTTACCAGAATGTCGTCCTCGACGAGGAAGTCATCTCCAAGGCCGTCGGCCTCGCACGTCCCGTTGCCACCGTCCACGGTCACCAGGACGACCGCGCTCTCAACGGCTGTGCCATCGCCGTTCCGGTCCACCACGCTCGCGTCGAGCTCGAACTCGACCGATGCGGCGTTGGAGGAGTCGAGGCCGGTGATTCCGCCGAAGCCGACCACCGGCGGCGTGACGTCCAGCACGAAGGTGAGCACCTGAGTGCGGGCGTTGTTCTCCTTCACGGCCTGGTCGTTCGTCCGGATCTCGACGGAGAACTCCCCGTCGTCGGTGCCGTCGCACTCCGCACCACTCCCACCACCGCCGCAGAAGAAAGCCTCGAACATGTCCGGGCCCAGGCCGGCGTTGCTGGCCGAGAGGAGCTCGTCGTCGTTGCCGCCGCCCGGGCTGGCCAGGATTTCGGCTTCGATCAGATGGCCGTCGCCATCATCGTCGGCGCATACGGCGCCGCAAGATCCCGCCTCCAGGCCGCTCGGGTCGTCGTCGCTCGCCAGATCCGGGTCCATCGACTCCCACATGATCGTCTCGCAGTCCGGCGATCCGGGAGCGGCATCGGGGCAGCCGGCACCCGTGAGGTCCGGGTTCCACACGAACGCGGGATCCTCCTGGGGCGGCTCGAGCTCCTCGAGGGAGGGCGCGGTCTGGTCGACGCCGAACTCATCGCTGTCCGAGAACTCGTCGCCGATCTCCCGGTCCATGTTCCCGTCTCCGAGGGCGTTCCCCAGCAGGTCCGCCACCTCGGAGACCACAAGGAAGTAGGCGTCCACCGGAAGCCCGGCCTCCGTCCCGCCGCAGCCGAACTGTACCGCACTGTCGGTAGTCTCCCCGGACCCACACCCGTCATCTTCCGGCAGATCGGCGACGGCCTCGGGGTTCTCGAGAAAGAGCTCCTGGTCGACGGGATCACCCGAGTCGAACTCGTAGGCATCCACGATCGTGGTCACGCCGTAGACTCCGCCGACGCCGCCGTCGGAAAGCCCGCCGAGGGTGAACGCGCCGTCGCTGTAGAGGCCGTTCTGCAGGACGGCCATGCTCGCGATCTCCGGCGCACAGCTCCCCCCTGAGCAGGAGGGCGCGGTCATGTCCAGGTGACGGACATCGCTCGTCATGCCGAAGAAGGCCGTCACATCGGTGCCGTCGCACAGGAGGATCTTGAAGCCTGTCGGTCCGTCCCCGATGACGTGTCCGCCTCCGGTGGGGTCGTCCTCCACGAGACCCTCGTTCACCGGCTCGCCATCCGCATCCCGGTAGGCGGCCGTGTAGGTGAACGGGGCCTCGCTGGCAGCCCTCTGGCCCGGACCGTTGCCGAGGTCCAGGTTGCCCGTGCCATCGAGCGTGCCGCCCGAGATCTCGACCGTGCAGATGTCCGTGAGTTCCGGGTCGAAGACGACGGGGCAGGCGCGCCAGGAAAGATCACGCGGCCCGCCCCAGAAGCCGACGCCCGCCTCGACGCCGAAGTCGGGGAAGGCGTCTCCGACGCTCACGACACGGGGACCGACGTCGAGGGCCATGCCCCCCGACGCTTCACCGTTGTCGAAGATCAGTGGATCATCTCCGTCGTCGCTGGCGGTTCCACCATCCTGCAACGTCAGCTCCGTCGAGATCGTGTAGGTGCCGTTGGGGAAGCGTGCCGACATCGCCTGACCCTGGCAGGCGCCGGCGCCCTCGCCCGTGTCTATAACGCACTGCACGCTCTGCATGTCCGCCCTGAGGCCGATCGCACCCTGGCGCAACGAACCCTGCACCGCCTCCGCGCAGGGTACCTCCTCCGTGGTTCCCGATGCATGCTCGAAGATCACGTCGAGCGACTGGAGGCTCGAGGAGCCAGGATCGAAGTCGATGACGACGCCTATCCGGCCGTTCACCATGATCCCGTCGCCGCTCTGGGGAAGATCCTCCCCGGTTTCCGGATTCACGACGCCGACGATGCTGATCTCCGCGGGGGTGGGTGGCGGAGGAGGGGGCGGCGGTGGCGCGGGACCGGTCGAATCAGTCGTGCAAGCGGCCAGGCCAATGGCGAGTGTGGCGGCCATGGACGCGCAAAGCCGGATAGCTCTCAACCTCTTCATGTGATGCTCCCAGAATGCTCCGATGAGGTGTCGGGTCTCGTGTCTCCTGCCCTGTCTTCCGGGATACCGCAACCGAATCGGTCGCAAGGCCCGCGCCAGCCACCGGCTGCCCGTTCCCACGACGAATAAAACTAGACCGTGGACGCCATCTACCCAAACAACGAGCGGAGATCTCGACTTCGGACGAGATCGCAAGTCGCTGCACAAAAGCGTGTTAAGAGAACCTTCAGAGGAGGAGAGCATCGGGCGAGGATCGTGGACAGGACATGGTCGGCTAAGGGGGCCCCGCAGCGTCTTCGGACTCTGCGGGAGAACATCTCTTAGCCGATGGTCAACTCGTTCACACCAGGGGCGGTAGCGTTCAGTCCTGGTTTTCCGCTCCCACCTGCTGCCGGGCGGTGTCGATCGATGTCAGATCCGCCTCGTTGAAGCATGGCGAGTCGGGGCGTCTCTGCACCCAACGCCACGCACCGTCCTCGAAGACCCAGTAGTCCGGGTTTTCGGCGGTCGCGGTCCCCAGGTTTCTCCTCGCCACCAGGCCGGCGCCC
>JBDHAF010000307.1:0-7934 GCA_039588255.1 Gemmatimonadota bacterium
TCGATCTCGCGCCCAACACGAGCCTGCCGGATCCGTTCACGGTCCAGCCGCCGACGGCGCTCGTCATCACCGAGGAGCTGTACCAGGGGCGCGCCGGCGCCGGCGTCAAGACCCGCGCGGTGGTGACGTGGACGGCCTCCGCCGACGGCTTCGCGGAAAGCACTCAGGTCGAGTACAAGCTGGCGTCCGAGTCGACTTACACGGTGCTGGCGAAAACCACGGGCGCGTCCGTGGAGATCAACGATCTGTTGCCCGGCACCTATGACTTCCGGGCCAAGGCATTCAATTACGTGGGCGTGGCGAGCTCGACTATCACCAAGAGGCAGGAGCTCCTGGGCCTGCTGGCCCCGCCGGCGGCCCCGCAGAACCTGACCATCAGCGCCATCGGCGGGTTGGCGATCCTGCGCTGGGACCAGAGCCCCGACCTCGACGTCCGGGTGGGAGGCAAGATCGCCTTCCGCCACTCCAAGGCCATGACCGGTGCCACCTGGCAGAACTCGGCCTCCATCGGCGAGGCGGTGGCGGGGTCCGAGACCGTCGCCGTCCTGCCGCTCAAGGCCGGGACGTACCTCACCAAGGCGGTCGACTCGTCCGGCGTTCCCAGCCTGGCGGCGACCAGCATCAGCACCAAGCAGGCCACGGCGCTGGATTACACGTCGGTGAGTACGCTCAGCGAGCACCCCAGCTTCCCCGGCACCCACAGCGGGACGGTCGCGGTCGACAGCCTGGGACCAATATCGACGCCTGGGGCGCGGTGGACGGCATCGCCGACTGGGACAGTGAGGGCGGGGTGGGGTCACCGGGCACCTACACCTTCGACGGCGCCTTCGACTTTGGCGCCGTGGTGCGCCGGCGCCTCACCACCGAGATCACGGTGGCGGTGGTCAACACCCTGGACCAGATCGACGAGCGCACCACCAGCATCGACGACTGGGAGGACTTCGACGGCAACGCCGCGGCCTCCGGCGACGTCCAGGTGTGGACGCGGGAGACCGACGACGACCCGGCCGGCGCGCCGACCTGGGGCGCGTGGCAGCGGCTGGACAGCGCCGAGTACCAGGCGCGGGCCTTCGAGTTCCAGGCCCGTCTCAGCGCCGACGACCCCGCCTACAACGTCCACGTGAGCGAGCTCACCGTCAACGCAGACCGGGTGACCTAAATGGCACAGCACGATTACAACATCGCCAACGCGGACGGCGCGACGGTGCGGTCCGACTTGAACAGCGTTCTCTCGGCCATCGTGTCGCAGAACAGCGGGGCGACCGCGCCCTCGACCACCGCCGCCTACATGTGGTGGTTCGACACGACGCTGAACCTTCTCAAGATCCGCGACGCCGCCGACGCCGCCTGGGTCACGGTGGCGAGCCTGAGCGGCACGACTTGGATCCCGTACCGTTCCGGCACCGCGCTGGGCGACGCCGCGACCAAGACCGTGGGGACCCGACGCCTACGCCATCACCCTGGCCCCCGCCCCCTCGGCCTACGCCACCGGCATGGTGGTGAACTTCAAGGCCAACACGGCGAACACCGGGGCCGCCACCCTCAACGTCAACTCGCTCGGCGCCAAGACGATCAAGAAGAACCAGGGCGACGACCTGGTCGACAACGACATCAAGGCCAACCAGATCGTCGCTGTCATTTACGACGGCACGAACTTCCAGCTCCTGAGCCCGCCGTCGACGGGGAGCATTGTCTTCACGGAGAGCTTTACCAGCGCCGACCAGACCATCACCGCCGCCGGCTCGCTGACGCTCGCACACGGCCTGAGCGCCACGCCGACGCTCATCAAGACCTACCTCAAATGCACCACGGCTCAGCACAACTACTCGGTGAACGACGAGGTTGAGGTCGAGGCGGTCCACGTCACGCGCGCCAGCAATTTCGGCATGGGCGCATCGGTGGTGCCCGACGGGACCAACCTGAACATCCGTTTCGGCGCGCACAACAACGTGTTCGACGTTCTGGACAAGACCAGTGGAGCCATCGGCAACATCCACTCCATCAAGTTGGAGATTCAAGATAAAGGCTTGGGCATGACCAAATATTTCGTTGACGCAGACGGCAAGTATCTGGGTGGGTTCGACGGTGCCGTGCCGCCCGCAGGCGCGACCGAGGTTCCGAGCCCGCCGGACAACGCCGAGTTCGAGACCTGGGTCGGCGCACAGTGGGTCGAGGATCCAGCCCGCGCCGATATCGAGGCCGACCGCGACATCGACGCCACGTTCGCGGACAACCGCACCGCGCGGCTGCTGTTCGAGATCAACTTCGATCAGGAGAACCGCCTCCGCGCGCTCGAGGGGCTCGCCATCGTGACCAAGGCCCAATACCGAGATGCGCTCGTGGCGAAGCTCAAGACGCTGTAGGAGGGGGGAAAGATCATGCGCCCTTTTGGCTGAGCCGCCGTCGCCGAGGTGCTGGCGGGCTTTCCGTCGCCGCCCTTGTGGCGGCTTTTTTCGTGGCCGGCGAGGCATCCGGTGCCGACCGCACGGAGCCCGGTTGCGTCACCCGCGAGCGCGCCATCCAGATCATCACGGACGGCAACAAGGGCGCGCACGTGGTGGCGTACTGGACTGGCGACATTGCCAGGAAGTTCCGCAGCGTCCAGGGGCCGGCCGAGGAGGTCATCGTCTTCCGCCGCCGAGCCGTCCGGACCTCGGCCTGGGTGGTCCAGTTCCGCAACGGCTGCGCGGTCGCCGAGAACGCGATCTCGCTTGACACCTACTGGGCCCTTGCCGGGATGGGGACGTGAGCCTGGCACAGAGTGGCATCGGTTGAAGAACGATGGTTAATCTGAATGGGAATTTTTCGAAACGAATCCCAGGTTGGGCGGTCGCGCTGACTCTGGCCGTGATCGGCGGTGCCGTGGCTTGGGGCCAGTCCCAGACCAAGATCGACGGGCTGGAACAGCAGGATGTCGAGCAAAACAAAAAGATCGACAGCATAGCCGGCGAGCACAGCGATCTATTGGCGACGCAGGCGCGGATCGACGAGCGCACCCTTCACATGCAGGGGGAGCAGGAACAGAACCGCCGTTTGTTGGAACGCATACTCGACCGCTTGGAGGGGCATTCGAACCAATGATCGAAATAAAGGCCCAAACGGCGCACGGCTCCGTCTGGTTTACGGTACGCGCAAACGGCTGTGCCATGAGCCCCCAGTGTCCGTACCACCCCGATGAGGCGGAGAAGTTCCGGGACGGAGAGCTGACTGACGCGATCAAGAAGGCGAGAAAGCAGCGTGGCGAAGGTGGGGAGGAGTAAACGGCGGGGCCGCCGCAAACGGGGATCCAAGCAGCGCCGCAAGCTGCGCCGGAGGCACGAGCGATGATTGACGACGAGATCCTCGAGCGGCTGGTCAAGAGAGAAGGCGGGTATGTCAACCGCCCCGAGGACAAGGGCGGGCCGACCCGTTGGGGGATCACGATCCCGACCCTGCGGCGTTGGCGGCGGCAGATCAGGGGCTGCGTACCCGATGGAGAAGCGCACGCCCATGAGGCGATCAGGAACCTGTCCCGCGCCGAAGCGAAGGCCATCTACCGCGAGCTGTTCCTAAAGCGGCACAACCTCCGCCTCGTTCACTCGCCCGAGCTGCGCGAGCACATGCTGGACTGCGTGGTGCTCCATGGCTCGGCGGCGGCGCGGTGGTTGCAGAAGGCCGCCGGGGTGAAGGCCGACGGGATCATCGGCCCGGTCACGATCAAGCATGTGAATCGGATCGACTGGGCGGTCCTCACCGTGGAGGTCTACAAGGCGCGGGCCCGAGCCATCGCCCGCACGCCCCACGCAGCTCGTGTTTCTCCGCGGATGGGTCGCCCGCACGCTTGAATTCATCTGATGTTTCCCGAGACCACGCCCATGCCGGGCGGCCGGCCCGTGCTGCCGCCGCTGGGCTGGATCTACGCCTTCAAGCAGGTGCGCCGTCTCTTCAGGGCACGGGATAGGGCCGTCGCGGTTTTGAGCCAGCCGCTCTTGGAAGAGCTCGTCGCCGTCCAGCGCCAGGTGAACTTCGAGATCCGGTATGTCCGCACCACAGCCCGGACGGCAAAGGAATGGCTGAGACCGAAAAGGGCGTCCGCCACGCGCTCCTGACGGTGGAAACCGACCGGGGGACTTGGTGTTTGGACAACCGCCAGACCGGCGTCCATGCCTGGGCTGACCTTCCCTACAGGTGGCGGAAACGCGAGGTGCCGGGGCGGTTCATGTGGGAGACGATCAATGGATCATGGCTTGAAGACCGCCGGATGGCTCGCTGGCATCGCTGCCACGCTCGTTCTTCTGGTGCTGCTGTTGAGCGGCTGCGGGTTTACGCCCGAGGGAACCGCAATCGAGAAAGCCGTGAAGGTGGGCGGCGCCCAGGTTTTCGACAAGGGCCTGGAACACGCCGAATGGTTCATCTGCGATGCGGCCTCGATCGGATCGGTGCAAGCCTACCGGGAACTCTGCGAAGGCTCCACGACCGATCTCATTGCACCGGAGCCCTCTGCCGACGCTCCTTCGCCCGCCGAAGGGGGCTCCGCGAAGGCGGGAGGCTTCGGCCCGGAGACGGAGCCGGAGGGAAGAAATGGACAAGACAACGAATAACCGCACCGTCGCCGGTGGCGGCGTCGGCGGCGCTCTCGGCGTCATCGTGGTCGTGATGCTGCCCAAGCTGACAACGCTCACCTGGTCCGCCGAGGAGGCATCCATCATGACGGCCGCGCTTGGCGTCCTGTTCGGCTGGCTGGTGCGCTTCCTGCCGAAGCCTGCGTGATGCTGAAGCGGCCCTACCGCAAGCCGTGGTGGAGAGGCGGTCGGCCCGACACCCGCGACCGCGCCATCCTCACCAATTTCGGCGAGAGGGAGCCCTGGACCGACCGGATGTCGGACGGTTGTACGCTGGTATCGGACCCGCCCGAGACGGGTGATGGTGTCCCGGTGCACGTTGTACATACGTTCGATAGAGCGAATGGAGCAGTCTTCAACGAGAGCAGAGATCACTTGAAGCTGCTTTTCGCGGGGGAGAATGTTCATCGGTCGCTCCCCGTGGTTGTCCAGGGATCAGACCGACTGGCTGGAATTTCACAGCTCGAAATGTTATATTATTGGTGTCGGTTGACATCTAGGGGCCTAGCCCCTGGGTGTTGATCCTTGGGGCTGGTGGCTGTTGGCGCAGCCATCGGCCCCGGCTTAAAGGTGGAGCTAGTCGGAGTCGAACCGACCGGGCGGAGTTTGTAAGGCCGAGCCCGGCGAACCTGCTAGCCCCATCGGGGCCTACCAGGGGCCGTCTCCATCGCCTTCCTACGGGTGCCGGAGACGGCCCTTCGCGTTATCGCCCCTCACGTCGGCAGGTCGCATGGACGTGGGGGCTACGGCTCTTCTCATGTTGCGTGTCCTAACGAAGTGACGCCTAATGATGGCATAACAAGCCGGATTGTTCAAGAGCTTATTCCACGATACGAGCATATTTTTAACCAGCCCTATTGACACCAGCGTCTGGATAAACTAACTTTAGTCCAGATGTGATCAAGAGGTGCGATATGGCGCAACCCCGTAGTCCCCGCTACCCGGCAATTGGCCTGCCTGAAGCCATCAAGGGGGTGAGGTCTGTTCACGCGAAGGATCACCTGAACAAGGTGAGCCAAGAGGTTGTCGCGCAACGCATGGGCAGCAGTAGCCTTAATGGTCGCGCGCTGTCTCGTATTTCAGCACTTCGGAAATATGGGCTCTTGAGTGGCACTGGCGATGATCTTCAAGTGTCACAAGATGCCTTGATCATCATTGCTGATCCAGTCGGGTCACCTGAGCGGCGAGCAGCGATTACCCGCGCCGCTCATCGCCCAACCTTGTTCGCAAAGCTCTTCAAGCGCTACCCAGATAACGTCCCTAGCGACGATGCACTACGCTCATATCTGATGAAAGAGGGATTCACCTCTAAGGGCATTGGTAAGGCAGCGAAGGCGTTTTTGGATACAGTGGATCTTGTAACCCGAGAGGGTGAAGAGTATAATCCAGCAGACGAAGAGCCGGAAGGTAAGGGCGATGTGCAGGTACAGCCAGATGCGGGGCAGTTAGCGTTGTCGAGCAAGGCACCGAAGGTGGTTGTTGAAGCAGTCGGCTCCGCGCAGGGGCTTGGCACGGCATCGGCCGTGGGCCTTGGGGTTGAGGAGGTTCTGCGCTATCGCCTTACGGATGTCTGCTCAGCACAAATCCAGTTTGATGGTCCGGTGAATCAGGCGGCGATAGACAAACTCGTTGGATTGCTCAATCTACAAAAGGACGCGTACCCGGAGAGCATACGGGTGAAGCTGGCGGGTGGCCCGGAGAAAGAGGAAGAAGCTGAATCTGAGGAATAGGTCGGCCGGTTCCTGATAACAGGTCGTTCTCTTCAAAGTAGGACACTACCGTTTTTGCGGGCCTATCTCCGCTACGCGGGCGTCAGGCTCGCAGGCTGGTGGTTTTGGTACACGTAGGTCCCAGCATGGGCAGGCGGGGCCGGGTTCTCTGGATGGCTCGCCTGGGCGGCTAGGTGGGTTTTCGCGCCGTCAGCTCTTCGCTTGTTTCGTCACAATAATCCGCAAATTCGGTGAATTGGTCCGCACGCTTCCGCCCCTGTTTCGGTGTGACCCAAAGGGCCAACTCGTCGAGCCCCCCTTGCCGGACCCAGGCTAAGCCTCTCCGCAGTCCGGACGATCGGCCACACATTTGAGGCTCGTTTCAGCTTCCGCTCCATCCCACCCCACGGTCTCGCGCCTGGGCGCCTCATGACGTGAGACGCCCTGGGCGCGTTCATTCACCCCATCCCTTTCCCCCACGCCCGTGGGGGCGGCCCGGCTCGGCCACCAGCGCTGCGGCCAAAGCCCTCCCTCCCACCATCCCATCCCTGTCCCACCCCATAGGGGCGGCCCGGTTCGGCGTTCAGCGCCGGCGCCAGGCCGGTCCCTCCCACCATCGGCTCTCCCACGCCCCGGCCCGGTCTCCGGGCGCTCCCACCATCGGCTCTCCCACGCCCCGGCCCGGTCACCGGGCCCTCCCGCGTGGACTCGAGCATCATCCCTTTGGATGCCTCCCCTCCGGACCCCTTCCACATCCTACCCCCCTATTTCCACCCGCGTTTCGACCCGCTCGGCGGACGGGACCCTCCCGGATGGAGGTGCGGGCTCACCCCTTCCTCGACGCGTCCCCCACTTGGCACGCCCCGCCCACCGGCGCTCAGGGGAATGCCCGGAGCCATGAACCTCCGGGGCATCCCCACTGGCGAACCGCGCGCTCACCGCAGCGTCGAAACCCGGCAAGAGAAGGGGGAACGGCTGCAAACGGCACTGAAACTCACTGGCGAATCAAGGGTCGTGCATAGCGATGCTGTCCGCACCACGCCGCCGGTTCGATCCCAGCCGCGCCCACCATTCTCTCGCGGTTCCTTCGGTGAGTGAGGGACATGGCCGCGAGAGGCTGTGGCGCTTTCCGCTTCGTCCGGGATGGCCTCCGTCAAGCCCCGCCCGTGGGAGGTTGCATGGGCGCTCTCTGTGAGTGAAAATGCCACTTAGATGATCTCTATCAACCTCCGTCCCGCGGGGCTCGGAGAAGCCTTCCCTCTGTTTCGCTGAGGAGAGGAGCCACATGGAGGTCACTCGTCGGACTTTTCTCACCGTCATCGGCGGGGCAGGAGGAGGGGCCCTAGGGCTCGATCTCATGCCAACGGTCGCCTACGCGAACGAGATGGCGGCGGCCGTCAAGCGCAGCCGGATCACGACGACGATCTGCCCGTACTGTGCGGTCGGCTGCGGGGCGCTCGTGATGTCGGAGAAGAGGGACGGCAAGAGCGTAGTGGTCAACGTCGAGGGGGACCCCGACCACCCCATCAGCGAGGGCACGCTCTGCCCCAAGGGCGCGTCGCTCTACCAGTTGGCGAATAACGAGAACCGGCTGCGCAAGGTCCTTTACCGGCCCCCCGGAGCG
>JBDHAF010000308.1:0-2964 GCA_039588255.1 Gemmatimonadota bacterium
GGGCTGGGGCACTCATCCCGCACCAATCCCCAAGAGCCTCCACGAGTACCTGGTAGAGAATGACCCCCCTCCGAGAGCGTCGGTGCGGGGAGGCGTCCTCTTCGAGGGATGTCGGAACGTAGGGCTCACTGAGTTCGCGGGGTCAGTCGCCGCTCAAGGACAGCACTTCAGCGAAGTGTTCGAGGCGTTGTTGGCCGAAAACCACGAACGATGTAAGCCGCCGCTGCCACGGGCAGAAGTCGCGGCTATCGCCAAGAGCATCTGGCACCGAGAGTGCGAGAGCCGACAAGCCTGCGACCAACCGAGACAGAGCGCCTTCTTGAGGCAACCCGACGTCATTCTCACAGTGCGTTGGACCGCTCTCTATCTGCGCGAGCCAAGGGACCTTGCCGACCTCGGCTACTTACTTGATCTCGCTCGGCTCATTGAGACCAATGCCGAGATGCCGATCAGCACTGGACACGGGAAGAAGCGTGCAGCTTGGGTCGGTGCGGGTGTCGCAGAGATCGCAACGCGGTTCCTGTGTAATCGGTGGGCTCTCACATCCAAGCGGCTGCGGATCCTGCTCGAGCGGTGGCAGGAGAGGGGTCTGATCCAACTCTCGACGCCGCTCCCTGACCGAAAGCAGCGGCGCATCCAGCTCATAGAAGGTTGGGCTCATATTGACCCAACCGGGGCAAACCTTTTTGAGCCACCGGGGGCGAACCTTCGGCACGAGCCAAGTGCTTGCGACAAACTCAAGAAGGTCAGTTCCACGTCTGGTGAGGCGGACAACCTTTCTCGTGGCGTTAGGGCAACAAATACCAATAAGAAGGGGCAGGGACGGGATGGCTGTGGAGGGAGCGAAGAGAGGAAGCAGGATCCCGAGTGGCTCAGGGCTGGGCCGTTTGAGGTGCTGGTGTGACCTGGCGTGACGCTCAACGCCGCGCAGCGCGACCTCGAACCGTGCGGGCGGGACGCGGAGCGGATGAAGGCCCGCCCCGTGGCGTGATCGGTGCCGTTCTCAAGGATCTGCGGGCGGACTCCGACTGGCACCACGATCAACTCGTCAGGAAGAACCGCCATGGCCCGCAGATACGCATCCCGGTCGTGTGGGACTACACCACGCTGCGTGTCTCCGAGGAGTCCCAAGGCTGGCGCGAGATCAACCCGGAGGATCGCGTCGCATGACTGGGGTTGGGGGTGAGCGGTGACGCTTGAGGAGTATTTGGGCGATCTTGCCCGGCGACGCGAGGATGCCGCCCGCGTGCAGGCCACGGCACCTGTGGCGGAAGTGCTCGCTGCGGTCCTGGAAGACCTGCGCGGGCTTGTTGACGGTGCAGCCGAACGTAACGGTCGGTCGCCCGAGGAAGTAACCGATCGGCTGTTGACGGCGACCGAAGTCGCCGAACGCCTACACACGTCGCGGCGCTACGTGTACGAACACGCCGCCGAGTTCCCCTTCACCCGGCGGCTCGGTACGCGGCCCGTGCGCTTCAGCGAACGGGGCCTGGTGCGGTGGCTGGCCCGGCGGTGATGTGCTTGCGTTCCGTAACGAGATCTCATACGTTTCCCGTAACGCCATGGGGGAGACGTTATGGCGAAACTCCGTCTTTGCCGCATGTGCGGACGCGGGTTCCGCGCCCCGACCAAACGGGCGCGGTACTGCTCGTCTGCTTGTCGACAACGTGCTTACCGCCGCCGGAAGGAGGTCACCAATGAGACGCAGAAGTAACGGCTGGCTCTTCAAACGGCCCGACGCGAAGGGATGGTACATCGGCTACTACGTGGACGGCAGGAAGGTCCGCGAAGCCGCTGGTGACCGGAAGGCCGATGCCGCCGAGCTGCTCGAACAACGGATCCGCGAACTGGACGACGGACGCTGGCAGCCGCCAGGAAAGGAACTCACGTTCGATGACCTCGTCGAACTGGTCCGCGCCGATTACCGGGCGAACGGGCGCAAGTCGCTGGACCGCGTCGAGCAGTGCGTGAAGCATCTGGCCCGGGGATTCGGACGCGCCACGGCGCAGGACATCACGGCGGCCCGGCTCGCGGCGTACCTCAATGACCGGCTGGACGAGGGCGCGGCGGCCTCCACCGTTCGCAACGAGTTGAACGTGCTGAAACGCGGGATGCACCTCGCGGTACGTGGAAAACAACTCGCCAGCCGTCCGCCGTTCCCGCAGATCACGCCGGCCAACATTCGGACGGGCTTTTTCGAGCGGCACGAACTCGACGCTCTGCTCGCCGAGCTTCCCGAGGCCGTACGTCCAGTGATTCGGTTCATGTACTGCACTGGCTGGCGCAAAGGCGAAGTCCTCTCGCGCCAGTGGCGGCACGTGGACCTCATGGCAGGAACGATCCGGCTCGAACCCGGTGAAACTAAGAACGGCAAAGGCCGGACGTTCCCATTCACGGCCCTACCTGAACTTGACTCGGTGATCGAGAACCAGCGTGCCTACACCGATACCGTGGAACGCCGCACCGGCCAGATTGTCCCATGGGTCTTTCACCGCGAAGGGCGACCGATTAAGTCGTTCCGCACCGCGTGGCGGGGCGCGTGCAAACGCCTCCGGCTCGATCGCATCCCCCACGACTTCCGGCGCACGGCAGTTCGCAACCTCGAACGCGCAAGCGTGTCCCGCAGTGTCGCCAAAGGACTCGTCGGCCACCTGACCGACAGCGTGTACGATCGCTACGCCATCACCAACGAGAGGGACCTGCGAGAGGGTGTGACGAAACTCGCCCGGATGGGGCAGGACCGGCAGATCCTCACCCTACCGGACCCGAACCGGACCCGTCAGGCGGCTGCCGGAGGAAGCGCGTGAAGATCGTGCAGGCGAGTAATACGTTGCGCCGCACCGTGATGCGGCGACAGGCCCGGCAGGACTCGAACCTGCAACCCCCGGTTTTGGAGACCGGTGCTCTACCAATTGAGCTACGAGCCTACACCACCCCCAACCACACTCCCCCATCAGTGATCGG
>JBDHAF010000309.1:0-3836 GCA_039588255.1 Gemmatimonadota bacterium
GGTCGAGCACCTCGGCGCCACAGGGATCGTCCATCCCGGGTTCGGCATCAGGGACCATGCACGAGCCGCAATCCAGCAACTATCCGGTGACGTACCGCAGCGCACGGTGTTTTCTCATACCGGATGGCGGGAACTCGATGGGTTCTGGATGTACCTGCACGCCGGCGGTGCGATTGGACCGGAGGGCGCAGTCGCCGGGGTCGAGACCTCGTTCTCGGGCGACCTTGGTCGCCTTGTGCTTCCCGACCCACCGAGCGCGGACGAGCTAGTGAACGCGGTACGCGCCAGCCTCGGATTCCTAACGGTCTCCCCAGATGGTATAGCTGTACCTCTGTACGCGGCGCTATGGAGGGCGCCGCTTGGTCTCGCAGACTTCTCGCTGCACCTCACCGGCAAGACAGGGATCGGGAAGACAGAACTGGCCGCGCTGGCCCAACAGCATTATGGGGCCGGGCTCGATGCGCGCCATCTCCCGGGGAGCTGGTCGTCTACCGGGAATGCGTTAGAGGGGCTCGCCTTCGCGGTCAAAGATGCCGTGCTCGTCGTGGACGACTTCGCCCCCGCCGGCTCGTCGAGCGCAGTTGCCCGCCTCCACGGTGACGCCGACCGCGTCTTGCGGGCTCAGGGGAACCGCTCCGGGCGCCAGCGGATGCGCGCCGACGGGACGCTCAGGCCAACCAGGCCACCACGGGGCCTCATCATCTCCACGGGCGAGGAGGTCCCACAGGGCCAGAGCCTTCGGGCGCGGTTTTTGACCCTTGCACTGTCGGAAGGTGATCTGGACTGGAGCCGGCTCACGAGTTGTCAACGTGACGGGCGGGCAGGGCTGTTCGCGCAGGCAGTGGCCGGCTACGTGCGCTGGCTCGCCTCGCGCTATCCCATGATCCATGATCGCTTGCGAGACGAAGTCGAGGAGTTACGCGAGCACGCCGGAGGTGGGCGCACGCACCGACGCACGCCTCACATCGTGGCGGAACTCGGCGTCGGGCTTCGCTACTTTTTGGACATAGGCGCCCTTGGACGATCCGAAGCCGAGGAGCTACGGAAACGTTCTTGGGATGCCCTTGGCGAGGCCGCAGCAGCCCAGGGATCGACACTGACGGCGACGGACCCGGTCTCCTGCTTCCTTGGGTCCCTCACAGCGGCCATCACCAGCGGGCGCGCGCACGTCGCGGCAATGGACGGCGACGCTCCGGAACGTCCTGGGAGCTGGGGTTGGCGGGCCGAAGATCGGAGGAACAACGCACAGACCGGCTGGCATTCCAAAGGTGACCGCGTCGGGTGGCTGGACGGGGACGATCTGTATCTCGAACCGGCGGCCGCCCACGCAGCCGCACAGCGACTCGCCCGCGATGCTGGGAGCACAATCCCGCTCGCTCCCGAGACGTTGCGGCACCGACTGAAGGATGCCGGCCTGCTTCGGAGCTTCGACGAGAGACGTCACCGGCTGACTATCCGGAAGGTTATCGAGGGGGTGCGGCGGTATGTCCTACACCTCTCCGCCGACGCACTGGATGGTCTCGGTGCCGACGAACCGGCCCAACTGGCCCATCCGGCCCAACAAGACAGCGGGGACATGACGCAGCAAGCCGCGGTCGGCTCAGATGGATCCCCGGAGCCTCCTCCTGAGCAGACCCGCGTAGGAATGCGGGAGCGTTTCACCATATGACCGCGGCCGACCTGGTCGAGGATCTCCGTATAGCCGGCGCCATCCTGCGGCCGGTGGCCGGCAGCTTGGAGATCGACGCTCCGGTCGGGCTGGTTACGGATCAGGTCCGGGCCGCGCTTCAGCACCTCAAGCCAGCGATCCTTGACCTGCTGGGGGCAGAGGCCGCGGCGCAACGCAAACAGTGGGCACAAGCCCGCCTATGCGTGGGGTGTCAACGGTTCGCGCTGTCACGCCCTGGGCTTCTCTGCTACTGGTGCCGGGACCGTCGAACACGGGCGCCTACTTCGCCCTCACAGGCGATTCCGTGAGGCGTGGGATGACACCTCAGGATGTCCTCGCCCACCGGCGGCCCGACCATCGCCATTCTCCTAACCGGCAAACCCTCGAAGTTGTCGTGGAAGCCGGTAGTGCTATGATTGATGTCGAAGCTTGGGCTCAGCAGTATGCGGAGATCCTCATCCGACTTCGTCGTGAGGACTGGAAGAAGGAAGCGCCATGAAAGCCACGAAAGCGGAGCCCGTGTCGTGCGTCGGCTACTGGCGGGTTTCTACCACGGACCAAGCCGGTGCCGATCGGACGTCGCCGACAGATCAACGCACGGCCATTGAACGCCGCGCTCGCGAATTGGGCCGCACGGTCGGGAAGTGGTTCGAGGACCCGGGTGCATCGGGCGGCACGGCGAACCGGCCGGGATTCCGAACGCTACTCACCTACTGCGAAAGGCACCGACGCCCCGACACCGACCGAGGGGTCATTCTCATGCTAAACGATTCGCGATTCGGTCGGTTCGACAATCCCGACGAGGCGGCGTACTACCGATTCGTGCTCTGGCAGTACGGCTGGGAGGTGCGGTTCGTCGAGAATGACGATACCGAGGACCCGACAACCCGCGGGGTGCTACGCGCCATTGGGTCGGGAAGCGCCTCAAAGTATCGACAAAGCGTGAAGGACAACGCCCGCCGAGGTGCGAGGGGGACCGCCTCTCAGGGATACTGGCGCAACTCCGAACCGTTGGGATATCGCCGTGAGGTATGGCGTGACGGCAAGTCAACCGGCAAAGTCCTCAAACGCGGCGAACGCAAGGCGGAAACCGACAAGGTGAAACTCGTTCCCCACCCCCGCGAGGCCAGGTTCATCAAAGATTTGTTCACAATGTACGCCAGTGGTAGGACCTTGACGCAGTGTGCTGCGTTTGCTGATCGCCATTATCCAGAATTCCGGTGGGGGCGTCAGACGGTTCGGCAGAAGCTGATGAACCGCAGCTATCTCGGAGAGGTACGGTGCGGCGACATCGTCACGCCAAGGGCGCACCTAGCTATCATCTCCACCGCGCTCTTTGAGCAGGTACAGGAACGGCTGGCCGAGAACCGCACTCTGAAGCGGTCACCAGCCGGTACATACGTGTTGAGCGGTCTAGTGTCGTGCGCGTGCGGCGGACGGTATGTCGGTGGTGGAGGCAGCCCGCGGGGCCCGAGAGGGGACGAGCTCCGCTATCGCATCTACAAATGCAACCGGGGGTCGGCGTGCGACGTGGAGCCGCCACTCTACTTCAACCGGAATCGCACTGAGAGGCGCGTTCTCAAGGTGATCGCCGATGTAGTAGCAAGTGATGCTGTGCAAGCGACTATTGCCGCCGCGATCGACAGCCGGCTCGACGCGGAAGGACAGAATGCAGGATCGTACCGGCGGGAGATCGCCAAGCTCGAACAGAAGCGGGCAAGGCTCGTCGCTGCCATCGCAGACGGCCTTCTCACGAAAGAGGAGGCAGCGCCGCAACTCGGAGCCATTCGCTCACAGCTCGATACGCTGCGCGAACAGCGCGACCACGCGAAGTTCGCCAAACGGCAGGCGCAGGCACTAGCGGGCGAGAAAGAAGAGCTCCTGGCGATGGCGAGGGACTTTCCCGCCCTAATGAAACGCTTGGCCGGCATCGAGCGACGTGAGTTGATTCGCCCGTGGCTGGAGCGTGCCGCTGTCGATCCCATGCAACGCACGCTTACCCTGACGATCCGACGTCTTCCGGCCCTCGGAAGTCTGCGCGGGTTGTTAACGACGCCGGGGCCAAGTTGACGGTGATCCGCTTCAAGGGAAACTGAAAACCGGAGTTGGCGATGGCCGACCCCACGCGCTCGCGCCCCTCCTTCACCGCTCCCTGCGGCAGCCCGAC
>JBDHAF010000310.1:0-2958 GCA_039588255.1 Gemmatimonadota bacterium
ATCCTTGGCCTTGCGCAGACGCGTCGCCGTGTTCCAGACCGCCTGGGGCGACAGACCCTCCAGACCGCGATGCGGCCTCAAGTGATAGAGCTGGACGTACTCGGCGAAACGCGCACGGACCTGGTCCAACGTCGGTACATCGTCGCCCTGGCGAAGTTGCTCGACGCAGTCGGGCTTTGTTTCGCTGGAGCGGCCGCAATAGGTGGTGAAGGTCTTGTCGAAGTCGTTGTGCATGGTGGAGTACCAGCGTTCCATCAGACCCTTGGCCCAGGGGTGATAGGGCGTGGCCTCGGAGATCTGCACGCCGAGCTCACCCAAGACACCCAGCCAGAAGACGTCGGTCTGGTGAGCGATGACGTCACGCCAGTCGGGGCCGTGCTGCTTACGCAGGCGGCGACGCTCGGGTTTGGTCACGCCGGTGAGCAACTCGCTGGTGAAGTCGCGGCCTTGGTCGATGTGGACGCGCGTCGGGATAGACCACTCCTTGAAGGCCATGCGCATGCAGGCCACGATGGCGTCTTGATGTGGCACCGGACCCCAGTGCCAGCCGGTGAGCACGCGGCTGCGAGCGTCGACGCAGGTGGTGATCCAGGGGCGGATCTGCGTGTTGCCACGTTTACCTGTGTCCCCGTCCCCGCACCAGAAGTCGGCCTGCGAGTGATCGAAGACATACCGCTCGCCGGGCTGAAGCACGGTGTAGTCGATCTCGATGTAGGGCATGTGGCGGCGGGCGTACTGCGTGCGGCCGTCGCGATGCAGACAGGCGTTCGCCTTGTTCTCGTGCTCACGAAGCCAACGGGTGGTGGCGGTGTAACTGTTCGGCCATTGCCAGCCGTTCGTGGTCGCTTGCCGAACGGTGGCGTCGTGACAGGTCTTGGCGCTGTGCTTGGCCTGCGAGTGGTAGAGCGAGAGGAAGTAATCGACGGCCTCCTGGGAACGCTCGCGGGCGGGACCGCTGTAGAGATCCACGAGGCCCTCGACGCCGCGAATCTGACCGTCGGTACCGACGGTCTTGTAGGCCGTCTCCCAGGCCTGAAGACTGCGCAAGCTGATGCGAAACTCCGGGCCGTCGACCCGCTTCGCCTCTTCGACGATGCGGGCGGCGACGGTCCGGCTACTGATGCCGCTGGGGCGAGGGAAGGCACGCTGCTGCTGCCAGGCGCGCAGCCAGAACGCCTTGCGGTAGGCGCGCAGAACGTGGTGCTCAGGGTAACGCTCCAAGAGCGAACTGCGAACGCGATCGTCACGCGTGGATCGATCCGGGCAAACCGACAGCCGGGCGTCGACGGTGCGAGCGATCCACCAGACGGCCTTGCCAACGCCGCCGGGCGGCGGGGCCTGGTAGGCCAGACCGGTCTCGGCCAGTTTGGCCGCGCGACGACGCCAGTGACGCTGGGAGAGCCCGGTGAACGTGGCGGCTTCCGCAATGGGAATGAAGTCATCTAACCGCAGAGATCGCGGAGAAGAGGATGGGATGTCGGGTCTGCTGACCCGACCTACGGGCTGAGGACGCGGAGGGGAGGGAGATTGAGCCAAAGCGTGCGTCATGCGGCGACCTCGTGGTAGATGCGCTCACGCAGGCGGCCGAGGGCTTGGGGTTCGGTGCGGCCGAAGTAATCCAGACTGAAGGCATAGGTGAGGTAGCCGTCGGCATCCTTCTCCCACAGGGACTCGCGGCCGAACTCGCAGTGTTCGCAGTACAAGAGCGTGGTGACGCAGTCCGTCTCCTCGAGCTTGACGAAGTGCTCGCGGTTGATCAGGCCGGCGCAACGCGGGCATTGTTGGATGTCGTTAAAGAAGCGCACGGTGCACCTCCGGTGCGGGTCGCAGGTTGGAAGCTCTGAAAGTCGAACGTTGAGACCTGCGAACCTGCGAATCGGTTGCCCGACAGGTCGGGCAGTCCTCGGACAAGGTGTCGCCGAGACGCCTGGCGTCGGAGGGGTCGACGCAGATCAGTGTGGTTCGGCGGGCACCGCAGTGACAGCGCACGTCGACGGTCTGGCGGCGGACAAGCTCGCCGAACTGCACGACGGCGGTGACGCCGGCGAAGATGAGCAAAAGATAGAGGATAGCGGCGATCATGGTTGAACCCTTGCCGCGCGGCGGCGGTGGAGTTCCTGGGACAAGACCTGAAGACGGTGAACCAGCAGGCCGATCTTGTGCTGGCACTCGGCGATCGTAGGATCGTCGTTCTCGTCGACCACGCCGTCGGACTCGATCTGGGCCAGGGCGGTGATGGTTCCGCCGAGGTCCTCGCAGAGTACGCCGACCTGCTCGCAGAGCTTGACGTAGGTGGTGTCCTCCGGGAGTCCCTTGGGAACGAAGGTCATGCCCCAACTAGTGCCCTCGATGACCAGCCTCAGGATGGGCAAGCAGATGGCGCTGTAGCGGGTGAGGTCGGTTTCTGCGAGGGGTTCCGCGTCCTTCAAGATCTCGTTGCAGATGGCCAGGAAGTCGACGCGATCGCGACGGCAGACGTCGGAGAGATAGTTGGCGTGCATGTGCAGACGGCGGGCGATGCGCTTGGGCGGGACCAGGTCCTCCACGAAGCAGAGGCGATGGATGACTTCCTGGGAACTGTTCACCGGTCCGTCTTCCACTTGTTGCGGCCTCCGTGCCGAGGAATAAGTCACATCATCGGTGGCGACGGGCCACCGGGTGGTACACCCTTGTAGGGCTGTCACCGTCTAATGAGCACTGCTCAAGACAACTGGTTGTGCGCAGTGGCACACGGCGATCGAAGGTTGCCCGACGGGCGAAGCGGGCGAGCTGGAACGGTGAAGACTGCCTGGCACCGAGAATCCTGCGGAGATCAACCGATAGCACGACATCGTGTCGCTGCTGGGAAAAACATCCTATGCCTTGATCACTACTCATTTTCCCAATGCCTCGGTGCCCGGCGGCCGTTCCCGCCGTAATGGGTTGTCCGTCCCGTGGCTCGCGCCGCTTCGCCCGTAC
>JBDHAF010000311.1:0-3616 GCA_039588255.1 Gemmatimonadota bacterium
TCCACTCCGCCCTGGGTTACCGTCCTCCGGAGGAGTACGAGGCTCTGTTCACATGTCCGGCCGCATAGGTCAGTGTAGGAGGACTTCCCTGTCCACTTTCAGGGGGTCACTCCAGTTTCTGCGCAATTCCAAACCGCCGTTGACAGCCCCTAGCAGCATCACGAGTGGGAACACCCTCCGGCATCGAGGTTAGGAACCTCATGCCCGTGGGAGATGCTTGGCAGAACTGATTGCCATAAAACAACTTGCGTGCTCTCGCTGACTGGCTTCGGAGGGCTGGCCTGCCGCTTCCCCTGATCGATTGCAAGCCTCACATGGGCGTTTGCAAGCCTCACATCAGCGCTTGCAAGCCGATATCGGCCATTTGCTTATGCGGTGTCCACCAAATCGGGTCAGGTCCAGCCCTTTGTAAGCCTCCCCACGTCGTTTGCAGACCGTACTTCCCCGTTTGTGAGCCTCATCTCGTCGTTGGGATGCTTCAGTCAGGCCGTGGGAGGCTTCCGAATGGCCAGGGGAGGCCTGCAAACGGTGTTGTTTTCATGAGTGTGCAGGTCTTTGTGCAATGAAATGCTGGTCGGTGAAGTGAGATCCGAAGAAGAAAGCCATCGTCCAGCTGCCCTGGGGCGAACCACTCAGTCGCGGGTGAGACGCCCCGCCAACCCAGACGAGGCAGCCAATGGCCTTCAGGGAGAAGAGTAGACCGGTGCCGGTTCAGGTACCGCAAAAGGCCGTCGTGAAGTCGTGAGCGGTAAAGAGGCGATTGGATTGTCCCAGCGGTATCTCACTCCTGCTGCAAATGCAGTGTTTCGAGCTTATCTGACGCACGATCAAGCCGAGATCGGCGAACAAAAGATTCGCCAGCGCCGAGAGCGAGTCACCAACTTGGGTGAGCTGCCTGTCGTGGACCTCGAGGAAGACGATCAGCCCGTCATTCTCGGAGATCAGCCTCCGCATGCCGCGCAGCACCCTCACCTCGTAGCCCTCACAATCGATCTTGATCGCGTCGAGCCTGGGAATCTCGTCGTCCAGCCAGACGACGGGGACCGCCGTCTCACTGGATTCTCGTCCCTTCGCTGCTCCCCGTACCAACCTCCCGGGGCGTGCGAGGTTGCCGGTGAGCATGTCCCGTGGCACGACAATGCTGCCAGGTTCCGCCCCCACGGCTGCGAGCTTCGGGACCACGTTCGACAAGTGATTTGCCGCAATGCTTTCCGTGAGAAGCTCGAAGTAGTGGGGCACCGCCTCGTACGAATACACCCTACCCTCTGATCCCACGAGCAGGGCCATCTCGACCGTGTAGTCGCCCACATGGGCGCCGACATCACAGCAATGCCAACCCAGCCGGATCAGCGGGAGGAACACCTCACGCTGGTCTACCTCCGTGCCGTGGCGCAGCCGTTTCCGCATGCCCGGACCGTCGGCCAGCCGCATCACGAGCTTGTACGGACCCGTTACCGGGTTGTACCGAACGGTGTACGCCTTGGGCCGGTTATGGACCGTGTTGTAGTACCACTCTCGAAGCCTGCGCACTCGATATCCACGCAACAGTCTTCGAAACATGCTAGCTATACCGTCGATGGATCATCGCCATCCCTCTTCAATACGCGACCCAGTAATAAACCAGTTTGATGAGCTCGTTGTTGACCGCGATGAGCCCTCGCTCCGACTTCCACCAGTTCGTTTCGTCGAAGCCTCGGTAGGGGGCACCCACCACCTGGACCTCCACGTCTTGGTCCGCGAGCACTCGTTCAAACATCCACCGCGCACGCCGCGTCTGGAGCGCCGATGAGACGATGATTACTCGCGTCACCGTATGTTTGTGCACGTAGTCGCGGAACGCATGGGCCTCATCGCGCGTGCTCGTGACGCCACCCTCGAACGGGATGATCTCCACGCGATCTTCGGGAACGCCAAGCGAGATCAACGCCTGCACCGTGACGTCCGTGGTGCTTGGGAGCGCCCCAACCGCGACAGCGATCGGGACCTCACTCTCAGATACCGCGACGCGTCTCGCAAGTCCCGCGTGAAACAGCTCGCTGGCCCGCACCGGACGCTGATGGGGATCTCCCAGAAGCACGAGGACGATGTCCGCCTCGCGAGGGGATTCCGTCACCACGAGGAAGCGGGCGAGGCTCGTGAGCAACGGCGCTCGCACCATGAACCCCAGCAAGGCCAGCGCGCACAAGCCACCGAGCCCGATCAACCAACGTCGGCGTTGCGTGTTCACCGTGGAGCAATCACCCGGCTGGCCCTACACGAACATGTGGAATCTCGGGCGTGGCCCCACCACTTGTGCGACGACCACCACGACCTCGCCGCAACAGTCGCGTCAATACTTGATCGCCCACACACCCGACACTGACGTGACGACGATAACAAAGCGCCGTTTGAATGATGGCACCAATGCGACAGTTTCGCGACACGAGTTTCCCTCGAAAAATCCTTCCGGGACTGTTGCACGAGAGTTACAATCGCCGGTCCAAAAACCGTCGAACCTAGCGCGGTCTTCGCTTTCGTAGCCTCGTGAGTCGCGTGGCGCTTCCGCAACGAATACGGGAACCGGCAGACTCTCGGCGCCACATTCAGGGCGCCATGTAGCAGTCCTCGAGCCGCGCCAACGCGGCTCCAAAGCCAAGGACCCAACGGTGAGGTGTTGGTCCTGATGCCGCCCCGTGCATGTTCTCTACCGAATCCCCTTCCCACCCGGCGTGTGCACCGTCGTCGCGACTTGTTGCATCGAAACCGCACTGTCGAGGAACAGCAACATTCAGTGGGGGCCCGGCCGTGGGGCCTTGGGCTACTCGCTTCGCCGCGTGCCAGGACCGCCGAAATCCGAAACACCGGCATCACGTTGGAGTTAGCCCCCCAAGCCACTCCGCGGATCGACGGGAAAGCCGAGAGGCCAGGATGAGGGAGAGGGTACGGCTCTTGCGGCACGTCCAGGTGTTCCCAAGAGTCCTGGCCGAGCGCCGCACCGGCGAAGATCGGCGCGGCGGCGAGCGGCGATCGGGTGTCACCACCCGGAGGCTCCTCGTGCGCTGGACCGATCGGGATCGGCGAAGCGGGACGGACCGCCGCAGAAACGCAGCAGCTGGAGTCAAGGCCACCAGCCATGAGAGGACGCAGCCGGCGTGATCGTCACGACTCTCCGTAACCGCTATCTCCTCGTGTGGGACACGCTGCTGATCGCGCCCCTGCCGTTTCTGGCGTACGCGCTACGGTTCGAGGGCTTCGTATGGGGGGGCGCCAACCTCCCGACCTCGATCACCTACGCCGGCGTATCTCTGCCCCTCAAGATCGCCATCTTCATCGCCCTGGGCCTGTACGGACGGCTCTGGCGCCACGCCAGCGTCTCGGACATGAGGACGATCCTCCAAGCGACGGGGATCTCGGCGATCGCGTGCGGAGTGCTTGGCATCTTCGTGCTGCCGTACGGCGGTCTCACGTCCATGCGCGTCCCGATCTCGGTGGTGTTTCTCGACGGCTTCTTTACCGCCGCGCTGGTCACGGCACCACGCCTCGGCATCAAGGCGATCGGCACCTGGTACCAGCGCGCCAGGGCGGGATCCCGCCGCGCCCTGATCGCCGGCGCCGGTGCCGGCGGCGAGATGGTGCT
>JBDHAF010000312.1:0-4251 GCA_039588255.1 Gemmatimonadota bacterium
CAGCCCCAACGCGACCCGGTGCTTCAAGCGCTTGAGTCCCGCGAAACGTCCCACCCAGGTCTGCACCGATGCCCGCCGCTTGGCGGTCTTGACCTTCTCCAGGCACTCGCTGAGCAAAGGCTCGCCGACCGGCTTCGAGCTCGCTACAGCGACGAGCTTCTTGCGCCTGGACTCGTCGATCTTGATCCGCTTCTGCAGCAACAACTCGGCGAGGAGGGCCCCACCCAGTGCGTACGAGTAGTGCGTGCCCCCCACGATCGTCCCCTCCTTGTCCCGCAGCGCAAGCAGCAGGATTTCCTCGTGCAAACACAGTTCGCGTCGCGACATCGTCGGTCGTCTACCTCTCTGTCGGCTCACAGCAATCATCGTCGACGTTCGTCGCTCAACGGCATCCCAACGTGGTCGCGCAGTTCCGCCGCCCAGTCGGCCGCCTCCGCTCGAGTACCGAACTCGCCGACGATTACAGATCGACCTTTGGCTTGAGCCACAACGTCATACAAAGGGACGTCATCTGCGTCAGCCCATCCCTCGGTAACGGAGACCGACTCCAGAGCCTCAAACGCGATCGGCGGTGCACGCTTGCCGAAACTGATCTCCTCTCGCATCCAGTCGAAGACGATCTGGCGAGGCCGGCGGAAGTGCCGCATGTACACATAGAGCCCCCCTACTACCCCCAGCCCAGCGATCGCCACGGTGGCACCGTGCTCCAGCAGCCACTCCGATCCAGACAACAACTTCACGAGGAGACCTGCACCCAGTACCAGCGGTGTCGCCACCACCACTGCTCCGGCAACGGTCAGACCCAGTAGCGCCGGACCCGCTCTGCCAGGGAATGGGCCCCGGATAAGTACCACCGAGCGATCTGGCTGGCGCTCTACTCTGTAAACGAGCTGGGTCATTGCAGCTTGGATGTCTTGATTCCTTCGAGCGGGTCGGTCATGAACAACCACCTTCGCTCACGCCGGTTCTGCGGTCGCCTGCGGCGATCCTCGACCGTTGTCACAACACCCACGAGCGCGTACGAGCGCCCATGAGCGTTCAGGACAGGAAAGTCGGGCAGAATGAGCGCCCACGAGCGCTGGTGAGCGTGCGGGCTTTGCCTCCGGAGCCAAAGGTCACAGGTGGACGCCCACTCCACCCTGCCCTGCCGCTCGCGGCTGCTGCGCAGCGAATCCTGTCAGGCGCATGGTAAGTGAAAGCCCCACAGTCAGTTGTACGGCTGTGGGGCTGTTCGCTTGCTAATCGTCCCCGACGATCGTCACGCCGGCCATGACAGAAGCCAATGAGTCGTCTACTGCACAGTCAGCGTCACAGTCGCCGAGTGCTCCAGCGACCCTGCCGTACCAGTCACGGTGACGGTGTGCGTCTGCGGGCTGGGTCCCATGGGACCAGCTGGTTCTTCACCACCGCACGCGCCCAAGAACAGTGCAAGGGCCAAGGCCCCTCCACCCACCAGGACCCACCGGGGTCTCCTGGATCGCGGCACCCGCCGCACGAGTGCCAGACCAAGTCCGAATAGCGCCACGCACAACAGCGTGACGACTAACACGCTGCGGGGCCCGCTATCCCACCGCGGGACGATTGGCGGCAGACTCGCCGCCGCGGTGGACACCGTCATCGTCGATGTCGCGGCAGTTGCTCCGGGCGTCACTGCGCTCGGTGTGAAGTCGCACGAGCCGCCCGTCGGCAGGCCGGAGCATGCAAGTGAGACGCTCTCCCCAAACGAACCACCGTCCGCACTGACGGTGACCGTGTACGTCGCCGACTGACCTGCGGTCACCGTCCTGCTGCTCGGCGAAGCAGCGACGTCGAAGTCGGCTACACCGGCGCACGCCGAGAACTCCGAGGTGTTTCCATTGGCGTCGGTCGCCGTGCCGGTAATGGCCGTCGCCTTCGCCAGAGTCTGTCCAAGGGTGTCGGCAAACGTCGCGTCTCCGCTCACGTCGGTCGTGACGGCGACCGTACTCAGCAGCGTCTCGCCCTCACCGTTGCCCGAGCGGTCGCATGCGCCGTTCGAGAAGAACTGCAGCGTGAAGTTGGTGCTCGCAGCGCTGCTCAGTGTCCCGGCGATGATCGTGCTCCCGAGGTGGGCGTCGAACACCGGGAAGTTCTGCAGGCCGTTCGCCCCACCGTCGCCGTCGCCCGTGTCGTTGCCGGTGACCCCGTCACCGCCGAGGTCGATCCCAAGAGCGGTGTTCGAGAAGATCGCGTTGGAGAGAACGGCGTTGCCGGTGGCGCCACTGCCACTGATCGTCACGCCGTTGGTGTTACCAGCAATGACGTTTCCCGCCCCGGCAGCCGTTCCGCCGACGGCGTTGTTCGGTGCCTCGTGGATGATGACCCCGTGGCCTCCATTGCCCAGGGACGCCGCGCCGCTGCGGTCGGTCCCGATGAGGTTACCCTGTACGGTGTTGTTCGTCGCCCCACCGAAGATGATCTCGACCCCGTGAAGCGTATTGCCGGAAACCACGTTGCCCGCGCCGACCGCCGTACCTCCAATCGTGTTGTTGGGCGCGCCATCGATTGATATCCCGTGCTCGTCGTTGGCGATGGCGGCGGTGCCGCTCAGGTCGGTGCCGATGTAATTGCCCTGCACGACGTTGCCCGACGCGGCGGAGTTGGAGATGTCGATCCCCTTGAGGCCGTTGCCCGAGATGAGGTTCCGGGACGCTGCCGTCGTACCGCCGACGGTGTTGCTGGGTCCGCTCTCAATGAAGACCCCGTCGTCGATGTTCCCGAGATCGGTGGTGCCGTTCACGTCGGTGCCGATGAGATTCCCCTCCACCAGGTTGCCCGATGCGCCGGCGCCACTGACGTGGATTCCGTGGCCGCCGAACTGGTTGATGACCAAGCCCCGCACTGTGCATCCGGCGGCGGTGATGGTGAGACCGTCGACAGCTCCCGCACCGGACCCATCCACCACGATCATCAGCGTGGCGTTGATCGCCTGACCGACGGGATTGGTGTTAACGCTGGCCCCGGACTGGGTATAGCCGTCGATCACCAACGGGTCGCTGATCGTAGGCAAGGCGGAGCCGGGCGCGATGGTGTGGGGTCCTGCGCCTGTGATGTTGAAGGCTATGGTGTCCGTGGTCGCCGCCGAGGCGTTGGCGGCGTTGATCGCCTCGCGTAAACTGCAGTGGCCGGGGCCGACGCTGCAGGTTCCATCGTCGACGTCGTTGTTCGAGGTCACTGTGAAAGTGGTCTGGGCCGTGAGCGGCGCCACACCGAGGACGAATAGAGCGGCCATCAGGAACATCACGGGGCGCATGGGGGCCTCCTAGGTGTGTCTTCGCGAAGGTAAGGCACGCGACCGGGACGCATGCCCCGGCGCCGGTTCCCCCACCCCTCCCTGTTTTGCAGCGGACTTAGCGCGGCCGACTGCCCACGGCAGTCGCGCAGGCGCGCATCCGGGTTAGGCGTGATCCCGTCGGTGGCTCAGCGGTCTCTTCGCGGCTCGGCGTGCTGCAGGTCGTCAGTGCGGCCGCGGGGGCCGGGAGGCCCAGTGGGAAGACAGCTTAGGGGACCAACCTATTTGCAGATCACACCGAGAAACAGGGTAATTCCACTCAGGTATTCAGCGGGACCGAACCAGATTGTCACAGCCATTGTCACAACACCCACGAGCGCGTATGAGCGCCAGTGAGCGTTCAGAGTAGGACTACCGGGCAGAATGAGCACCCACGAGCGCTGGTGAGCGTGCGGGGATTGCCTCCGGAGCCAAAGGTCACAGGTGGACCTGCGGTCGCCTGCGGCTATCTTGTGCTCATGGCAAGCGCAACACCGGAGCTGAGGGCCGAGGCGCTAGGGCTGCCGCCGGCGTCGAGCGGGGCGACAAGCGAGGACGACGACAAGGAGGGGACCGGATAACGGCGTGGACGTCCGGCGCGGCGAGGGATTTGAACCCGCGACCCCTGAACCCCATTCCCATCATGGGGACCACTAATCACGACAGATTGCCGGAATTCCTGGAGTTCCAAACGTCAGACCCGACACCGTAGACCCACAAAACGGCGTCTTGCCGTGAGAGCTCGAACGAGACTCGAACGCGGTGAAGGAGTGCGCAGGCTTGCCTCAGAATACCCGCCGCAGGCTGCGCGCCACCTGCACCTTCCATCGCGGTTGACGCGGGAGGATGGCGTCGAGTTCTTCTTGGGTTTCGACCCAGGTGGAACGGGCGGCGATCGCCACGAAATCGAGAAGCGTCGCCAGACTCTCCACCCCGGCGACCAGAATCATCGCTTCGCCGTC
>JBDHAF010000313.1:0-3378 GCA_039588255.1 Gemmatimonadota bacterium
ATCATCTCTGCAAATGATAGAGCCGGACGTACTCCAGGTCCAACTCGTCCTTGAAGAGGGCCAAGACCGTGTCGTCGTCGATGCCGAGAACCGTCAGATCCCTCGGCACCTCCACTTCGGCAGTGATCCGGCCTTCCGGAGAATACACCTTCCACTCTATCCCGGACCTCTTCCCTGATACAGCCTCCGGTTGACTCCCGCCCCTGATAGGCGATATTTCGAATCACATGAAAAATGACAATGATTCTCATTCGCAATCAATAAGCTCGTGATCAACTACAACAACAGTGTTTCCGCAGCCCTCCTGGTGTGCGGGCTGGGCATCGGGAGTGCCCCGGCGCCGGCGCAGGACGCACCGATCGAGGCGGCAAGGCGCGTCATCGCCATGACCTCGCTGGCCGCGAAGGAGTACGCGGACGGAGTCACTGGCGGAAAGATGGTATCCCAAGAGGAGGTCGACGAGGCAACCCAATTCCTCGGGGAGGCGCGTCGCGCGACGAGGGAGCTACCCGACGTCGTCCGGGGAATCGCCGCCGGCCTCATCGATTCCGCCCTCGCCGTCGTGCAGTCGACGGGTCCGGCGGTGGAGATCAGCGAGGCGTTGGGCGCCGTCGAGGACTCCCCCCCTTCCCTGCGCCCCCCCTTGGCCCTTGGGAAACGGCTGTTCCTCCAGAACTGCACCGAATGCCACGGTGGCGCCGGTGCCGGAGACGGCCACCGGGCTCCGGGCCTCGATCCGCCGCCGGCTGACCTCACGGAGGCCATGGCCCTGGCCGACCAGGCCCCGCTGGACCACTTCCGCAAGATTCGCTTCGGGGTGTCGGGCACGGACATGGACGGATTCGAGGACCTCCTCGAGGATGAGGAGATTTGGGCCGTCACGTGGTACGTCACCCGTCTCCGGGCCGACGATCAGACGCGGGAACGCGGCGAGGCCGTCTTCCAGCGGCTCTGCCGCGAGTGCCAAGGTCCCGACGACCACGGTACCGCCGGGCTCGTCGCCGCGCCGGCGGCCCTCGCCGATCCCACCGCGGTCGCCACGGCCACCGATGACGATCTCGGCGCGATCGTGCTCCGCGAAGCTGCTTCCGCAGGCGTTCCCATCACCAATAGCGACGCCGATGCGGTCGTGTCCTATCTACGCACACTCCCCTTCGCCCACGAGGATGCCTCCGGCGCTCGGCGCGCGTTCGCCATGGCACACACCGAGCTCGCGCGGGCGGTACGGGAAGCACGCGAGGAACGCTTCGACCAGGCGTCCGCCCTCGTGTTCGATGCGTACGCGGCGTTCGAGGCAGTCGAAGCAGATGTCAGGCTGCGAGACCCCGCGCTGGTCACCTCGCTGGAGGCGAGCTTCGCGGAGCTGCGAGCTCGGCTCGCTCGGGGCGACCGCGCGGAAGAGCTCACCCAGTCGTACCGAGCGCTCGACGCCGAACTTCGAGCGGCACAGTCGCTGCTGGAAAGCCCGTCGTCGGCCGTCGGACTCTTCTTGCAGTCCTTTGTCCTGCTCGTACGGGAAGGGCTCGAAGCCATCCTCATCGTGGGCGCGCTGGCGACGGTCGTGGTACGCGCGGGGTTTCCGGAGCGTCGCCGAGACGTGTGGTGGGGTGCGGGAGCTGCTCTTGGCGCCAGCGTCGTCACTGCCGTCTTGCTCGAGTCTGTCTTTCGTTTGGGAGTCGCGGAGCAGGAAGCGCTGGAAGGGACCGTCATGTTGCTGGCAACCGCGGTATTGCTCTCGGTGAGCTACTGGCTCCTGGCCAAAGTCGAGGTGCAACGCTGGCGAGCGTTCGTGACCACGAAGGCGCAACGGGCGCTCACGTCGGGGTCCATGTTGACCCTGGCCGGTGCCGCGTTCCTTGCCGTGTACCGGGAGGGTTTTGAGACCGTTCTGTTCTACAAAGCGCTCTTCATCACAGCAGACGGACAAGGCGCCGGATCCATCGGGGCCGGTGCGCTGGCCGCGGCAGTGTGTCTGGTGGGGATCTACATCGGTATCGCCTACGCCGGAGTCCGCATTCCCATGCGCATCTTCTTCGGGGCCACCAGCGCCATTCTCTTCTACATGGCGTTTACATTCGCCGGCAAAGGTATCGCCGAGCTCCAGGAGAGCCAGTTGATCAACATCACGCTGCTCGACTGGGCGCCGAATGTGCCGTGGATGGGCATCTATCCCACGCTGCAAACCACCGTGATCCAGGTTGGGCTTTTGGGACTGCTCATGTTCGGAGTTGTGTGGACGTTCGTGATGCAGCCCCGCCGCTTAGCCGCCCGAGTCCGCTAGCGTCCTCTCCCTTTGCAGATTGCGGATGGGCGATTAGTGATTGGAGGATGACCTCCGCCAAATCTCCCTTCTTCCTACTCGCCCTCGGACTGACGATGGCCGACTGCGGAGGGAACGGTTCGGCAACGGACTCGCCGAACGTTGTCCGAGTTGCCGTCGCCGGGAACTTCGCCGGCCCCCAGCGAGAACTTGCCCGTCGGTTCCAGGCCGGCAGCGGCATCGCCGTCGAAACGAGCCTCGGCTCCACCGGCCAGCTGTACGCCCAAATCGCCAACGGCGCGCCATACGACATCTTCCTTGCCGCCGACACCGAGCGGCCCCTCCGCTTGGAAGCTGAAGGGCACGCCGTCCCAGGAACCCGGTTTACCTACGCCATCGGCCGGGTAGTGGTGTACGCGCCACGCTGGCCTTCCATCGATGCAGGGCGGCAAGGACTGAGCACCCGTTCGTTCGACCATGTCGCCATTGCCAATCCCGCAATCGCTCCGTACGGCGCCGCCGCCCGGGCGGTAATGGACCACTGGGGGCTGTGGGAGGATCTCAACACCCGGATCGTGCGAGCCGAGAACGTCGCCCAGGCGTTTCAGTTCGTGGAGTCCGGCGCCGCAGACTTGGGGATCGTCGCGCTGTCCCAAGTGATCGAGCGGGGCGCCGAGCACTACGCCATCTTGCCAAGTGATCTCCATTCCCCTATCCAACAGGATGCTGTGTTGCTCAGGCACGGGGAGCACTACACCGGTGCCCGTGCCTTCCTTGCTTTCCTCCAAAGCGAAGAGGGTCAACAGGTGATCGCCGACTTCGGCTACGAGCAGCGGTAGACGCATGGCCATCGATTGGCGAGTCATTGTTGTCACGGCGAAGCTTGCCAGCGTCTCGACGATCATCTTGCTCATCGTCGGGACACCGCTTGCGTGGTGGTTGACTCGGACCAAAGCAACTTGGCGGCCGCTCATCGAGGCGATGGTCGCCTTGCCTTTGGTGCTCCCGCCAACCGTCCTGGGGTTTTACCTGCTGATCTTGCTCGGGCCGAGTGGCGCCGTGGGAGCCTTTTGGGAATCGGTGGGTGGGCCGCGCCTTGTGTTTTCCTTTCCGGGACT
>JBDHAF010000314.1:0-2926 GCA_039588255.1 Gemmatimonadota bacterium
CGGGACGTACGCGCCGATCTACGACTCGGACGGCAACCAGGTGAGCGTGGCGATCGCCGTGAGCCGATCCATCGGACTCTCGGCGGCGGAGTTGGATGCAGTCTCCGCGTGGCCTTGGATCAAGATCATCATGGGGAGCACGGAGCTTGCCGAGCGGACCCTAGAGTTGGTGAAGAAATAGGAGGGCACGATGGCGATCTTTGATCTCTTGACGGTCGTGGATGCTGCCTCCGCCGGGGCGGCATCGCAGACGAGCGCGACGCAGTCGGGCTTCGCGCCTTCCCGGGCGCTCTATCTGATTTTGGATGTCACCTCGCTAAGCGGGACCTCCCCTACCCTCCAACTCGTCGTTGAACTCGTGGATAGGAAGAGTGGGAAGTTCGTTGAGATCGGGACCTTTACCGCCATCTCGGTAGTGGGTACGACCACCTATCTCATTGGGCTTGGAGTAGCAGCACCGGCAGACGAGGTAACGGCGGTTCGTGGATTTCCGGTTCCAGAGGAATGGCGGGCGAGGGTTGCTGGCGGGGGGACGATCACGGACGCCGACTACACCCTGAGCGCCCAGCTCATACCAGGGAGTTAGAAAAGAAGGGCCGACAGCCCCGGGAGGTAACAACGTCGCTCTTATATGGGATCAAAGCCTTCCAGCAGCAGGCCGGGCCGAACTTCCCGCATGTGTTCGGTTTCAACACCGTTCGCTCCACCGCCGACGACACGCTGCACGAGGTCTGGAATGGCAACAGCGTCTCGGCGCGAGTCGCCGCCGTTGATAAGGACGGCAAATACTACTCCGGCGCCGCGACCGCTGGCGATCTCCTCTACGCGGTGACGGGTGCTGTCACCTCGGTCCGCCGGTTCGACTCCCTTGCCATCGGCACCCAGTACCAGGTCCTCCGAGTTAACTCGGGGGCGACTGCACCGGAGTGGAGTTCAAACATCGGCGAGAGTGGGGCGCAGATTGGGGCCATCTATGCGACGAGCGTGGAGACAACCGCCGCTCTCACGGTCGCTGGGCTAACGTCACTCACGAATCGAGCGACGGTCCAGGAGTCCTTGTCCAGTGGAAACCCTCCACTGATCGTCAAAGGCGGACAGCTTGGCGGTGCGGAGGGAGGCCTTGCTGGAATCCGCTGCCGATTCTGGGGAACAGCGAACCCGTATATCGAGTTCGAGACGGCTGGTGGCAGCGAGGGCTCCGAAACGGCCATCGGCAGCGGTGTGACGATCGGCCGCCTGCAATTCGAGGCGCACGACGGGACGACATACGGGCAGGTCGCCTACATGAACGTCCGAGTCGTCGAAACGCAGACGGCAACCGAACACGGCGGCGCGATTGTGTTCGGCGTCACGCCACAGAACAGCACCACACCGGCCCCCGTCCTTGAGTTAAGCAGCAACACCTCCGGTAACCTCCACATCGAGATCAAGGCGCCCATCCAGGTGCCGGGGAACCTGCGGCTCATCGACAACGCCCGGAAGACGGGATGGAGTACGGCGACCGGCAGCGCGACTCGGACGACCTTCGTAACCAGCACGGTCACACTCGAACAATTAGCAGAACGAGTCAAAGCGTTGATTGATGACCTACATGCGACGGCCGGTCACGGCCTCATCGGGACATAGCTAATGGCACTCCTCTACGGCGCGAAGTTTTTGCAGCAGCAGGCGGGGCCGAACCTACCCCATGTGTTTGGTTTCGGGACGGTGCGCTCGGTGGGGGACGACACGCTTCTGGAGGTGTGGAACGGCGCCACGGACGCAGCGCGGGTCAACGCGATCGACAAAGACGGCAAGCTCTACTCGGCGGCAGCGACGGTCGGGGATGTCCTCTACGCGGTCACCGGAGGGGTGACGTCGGTGCGGCGGTTCGACAGTCTCGCCATTGGCACGAACGGGCAGGTTCTCACAGTCAACAGTGGGGCGACGGCACCCCAGTGGAGCAGCACGCTCACGCTGGGCGACGGGGCGGTCGGGGCGCCGACCTACAGCTTCGCCAGTGCTACCAATACTGGCGTGTGGCTTGATGGCACCAGTCGCCTTCTCTTCAGCCACAACGGCATTGAGTTCGTGCGACTCGACCGACCAGGTGGCAACCCCCAGTTTCGCTTCTATGGGACCGCGTCCCAAAACCACAACTACTACTACGATCAGAACCCGGCGTTCGCCCAGTGGCTCACCCGCTGGAACCAGTACGGCAACGACGGCACGACAAACGAGGTACTCGGTGGCTATATGGAGTTCGCCGGTGGGGAAAGCGCGGGCTGGGCTGACGGCGCCCACGGTACGCGCTGGGCGCTCCGGCTCTGCCTCGCTGGCGGCATTACGCCACAGACGGCTCTAGCGGTAACGCCCACCAGCACCGAGATGCGGGTCTCTCTCAATCAGTTCGCGACGCTCTATGTCGGAACCAAGCAAATCCTCACGGCACGCAAAGGCGGCTGGGGGCAACCAACGGGGTCGGCGATTCGGAGCACGTTCGCGACGAGTACGGTCACGCTTGAGGAACTTGCCCAGCGAGTGAAGGCGTTGATCGACGACCTCAACATCGACTCCAGCGGCCATGGGCTGATTGGAGCAACCTAAAGGAGGCTTTGTGCGGCAACTGACATTCACGGCGCATCTCTTCCGCAACTTCGTGTTCCCGTACGTCGGGGCGTCCTCGGTCAAAGAGGTCAGCGAGTGGGACACCCAGCTCCGGCTCATCAAGAAGCTCAAGGACCCAGCCCTGACCGTCCAGGTTGAGCTGACGGACGCGGAGCGGGAGGCGGAAGCGCAGGGGCAGGTGGTCTACCGTTTCTATCAGCTTCGCGAGGAGAAGGGGACGTTCCAGCTCGAGGAAGACGAGCGGGATCTCCTGAAGCGCCGGATCGAGGACAACCGGACCCGGGTGAACGCGATCGCGGCGGAGGACTTTGACGAGCTG
>JBDHAF010000315.1:0-2907 GCA_039588255.1 Gemmatimonadota bacterium
TGGTTGCTGGCCGAGCGCGTCTTCACGGACATGTCCAGCGTGAGGGCATTACCAGCGGAATGGATCACATTCGGAAACCGGCCGTTCGAGGCATGGCGCGAGACAGAGCACCAAAGAAAGCGCCCGGCCGCAGGACCGGGCGCTCGTGCTCAAGGTGTACGGCGGCGCTTCACGCGGACCGTCCCCCTACGGCCGCCAGCTGGGTTGCGCGTCCGAAGTCTGTTCGTTGTCGGTCTTGAGCCTCACCCGGTTGTTGCCATCGGCGTTCATCACCCAGATGTCGGCGTCAGTGGCCTGGTAGCCCCCCCGCGTGAACACGATCCGGGAGCCGTCGGGCGACCACGCGGGGAACCAGTCTAGTGCCGGATGGTTCGTCAGGTTCACACGGCTGGTGCGGTCGAGGTTGACCACAAAGATGTCCCAGTGCCCCTGCGCAAGCCGGCGGTGGAACAGGATCCTGGTACCATCCATGACTGCACCAGCCACAGGGTGCTACCAGCGTCACTGTGCGTTGATTGGCTGGTGCAGTATTCCCTGCCATTGGCCACCAATCAGCCAGAGGGTGCCGATCGCGATCAGGGCACTAATCGCGAATATGATGCAGCCGCCCCGCTCCGCCTGGTACGCCCCCGTTTAGGTCTGGGCTGGAGTCGATCTTGCCAAAAGAACAGCTTGTGCAGAACCCCCGGCCAGGAGGGGTCTCGAGCGTCCAGGTGTCTTCTGAGGGTGTCTAAGAAGTGACGGTATTACGGTATTGAGGTCATCAAGTCGTATCCTCCATAGAACTGAGCATCCTTCGTGCCTCGGATGCTGAAGTGAGGTGATCTCTAGCGCTTCACCAGGTGCGAGAACGCAGCGTCGTTCTCCAAGTACCAGATCAGGGTCTCACCTTCGAAGATCAGGACGTCGATGGATGTCTCTTCGCCGAGCGCCAGCGGCACAGCTACGAGCTGGAAGTTTCTGGCAGCGATGAGGGAGGCGGGCAAGGCACGGTGCAGCGTTGACAGCGCACCCACCGTCCCCAGTGGGAACTTCGCGGCGTCGTTCAGGATCGCGTAGATCCGCAGATCAGAGAAACCCCTGTTCTCCAGCACCAAATGCACGCCCGGAGTGACTGGCGTCGCGGCCATTATGGCGCCGGATGCCTGTGTCGAGGCGCTGCATCCCGCGTTAAGTAGGAGAAAGGAACCGATAAGCACTTTCGGAGCGGCGAACCGGATGCCGAACACCAAGGACTTCTTGTTAGGAGGGCGGCCTGAGCCCCGCGACCGATATCGCACTGTTCCTCGGTGCGTCACGACCCTGGGCCAGTTGAAATCTTCGTCGGCGTGGGGCATCCTGTACCACCTTGGCTGACCTAGAGACGTACGACGGACAGACTGGTGGCATTTGCTCATCGTCTGTGAGTCTATCTCGATTCACACGAGATCTAGCACGGCGGCAGTGAGGTTCAGCGAGCAAGGTTGGCGAGACCGGTTGACTCGAAGACGCTCCGGTGGTCGCGAGCCGGAGCACCAAAGAAAGCGCCCGACATGGAGCCGGGCGCGAAGGAGGGCTCGTGCTCTTGTGGCTCGGGGGAAGGCCCGTGGGCTAACCCGCGGCTGAACGCGGCGCTAGTGCACGGGCCGTCCTGCCTACGGCCGCCAGCTGGGTTGCCCGTCCCAGTAGACTCGGTCGTCGGTCGTGAGCCGCACGACGTTGCTGCCATCGGCGTTCATCACGTAGATGTCGGCGTCGAGGTGCTCGAAGCTTCCCCTCGTGAACACTATTTGGGAGCCGTCAGGCGACCATGCGGGGAACCAGTCGACTGATGGATGGTTCGTCAGGTTCACGCGCCCAGTGCCGTCGAGGTTGATCAGATAGACGTCCGGGTCTCCCCCGCGCCCGGAGTGAAAGAACAGGATCCTCGCACCGTCAGGTGACCAGCGCGGTCCCCACCCGGTTGTCAGCCGAGTCGGATCTGAGCCGTCGGCGTTCATGATATAGATGGCGTCATTGCTCCCGTTGAACACGATGCGGGATCCGTTGGGAGACCAGCTGGGGGAGCCTCCCCCGCCATCGGTGAGCCGCACAACTTCCGAGCCATCCGCATTCATGACGTGGAGCTCGCGCTCGCCCGCGACGCCCGTGCGGTCTGAGCCAAACGCGATCTTGGACGCATCCGGCGACCAGGCGGGCCAGTCGTCGAGCCCAGGAGAATTCGTCAGCCTGAGTAACCCAGTGCCGTCAGCATTCACCCGATAGATGTCCAAATCCAAACCGTTGGGGCCGCTTACAAAGGCCAGCTGCGATCCGTCGGGCGACCAGGTAGGGTGGGCGGGACCGGCCGTAGTAAAATGGAAGGGCGCCATGCCGGTGCCGTCGGCATTGATTCGCCATAGCCCCATGATACCGGAGTCATCTGCCCGCGTAAAGGCAATCGCCAGCGTCGTATCGATGGTCGTGAACTCGACCACGACTTCCTCTTCCAGGGGGCTGCCGGCTAGGTCGGTGGCTCCTGTCGTGATCAGGAGGATGTGCTCGGTGAGCGGCGTCAAGTCGGCGGCCGGTTGGAACGCCGCCCGGAGCCCGTCGGGACTGGGCTGCACTGAGCCCTCGACGCGGGCGCCGAGCGCCTCGAGAAAGATCGTCTCGGGCGTGATCGTGCTCGGGGCCATGGGCTCGGAGAAGACAATATCCAGCACCACATTGAGGAGCACGGCCACTTTTCGTCTGGGCGGCTCGGTTCGAACAACCACCGGCACCCGAAAAAAGGGCACCATCATCGACGCGAGGCTGAGGACCCCGGCCTCACCGGTGATCTCGAGCTGCAGGGTGTCGCCAACTTCTGCGATGATCGGCACTGGATCGAAGCCCCCATTCACCATCGGGACGACCCGCGTGGCGCCAGTCGCGAGACTGGTGATC
>JBDHAF010000316.1:0-3158 GCA_039588255.1 Gemmatimonadota bacterium
GTATCGCTCCTCGACGAAGTCGTCAGTAGCGTTCGTCGAACCCTCGTGCTGCTGTTGGGAGCGGTGGGGATCCTCCTGCTCATTGCGTGCGTCAACGTGGCCAACCTGTTGTTTTCCCGTGCGGCGGTGCGCCAAAGGGAGCTCGGTATTCGCGCCGCGGTCGGGGCGGACTTCTCGCGGCTCGTGCGGCAGCTCCTCACCGAGAGTGCGGTCCTCGCCACGGTTGGCGGTGCCCTCGGGGTTTTCGCGGCCACCGCCGGGGTGGCGGTCCTGCGACGATTGGGCGGTGCCAGCCTGCCGCGGATTCATGCTATTGGCGTCGACGGCCGGGTGCTGGCGTTTGCCCTGGTCACCACCATCGCGACATGCTTGGTATTCGGGCTGCTTCCGGCCTTCCGCCCGACGTGATGAAGCAGGGCGCGGGCGGCGCGGTGCGTGGCGGCTCGCTGTGGTCCAGGCTGAATCTGTCGAATGCTCTGGTCGTTGCTGAGATCGGGCTGTCGTTGGTCTTGCTGATCGGCGGGGGCCTCCTCGCGCGAAGCCTGGTGGCGATCCGAGATGTCGATCCCGGCTTCGATCCCGGCGGCCGTCTCACGTTTCGCATCCAACTACGGGGGCCCGACTTTACCGGCGACCGGCGCCAAACGTTCGTGCGGGACCTCAGTGCCAACCTCGCCGCGCTGCCATCGGTGGAGCACGTGGGCGCTGTGTCGTTCATTCCGTTTGGCGGGAACCTGGCGTGGAGCTTCGTCACCGTACCGGGATACGATCCCCCCGACGGAACCAACGGCGAGTTCATTGCCAGTTTCCGCCGTGCGACACCCGGGTACTTCGAAGCGATGGAGATTCCCCTGTTGCAGGGACGCACGTTCAACGACCGCTATGATCCCGAGGATCCCTGGGCGGTCATCATCGACGAGCAGATTGCGGAGCAGTACTATGCCGGCCGGGACGCAATCGGCCAGCGCATCAATGTGTTCGGCAACGACTCGGCCCGGGTCGCCGGTGTCGTCGGGGCGGTGAAGCACACGGGATTGGACGATGCCGCCCGCCCCACGCTGTACCTGGCGAATCCACAGATTCCATCCAGTCGTGTGGTGATGGTCGTGCACACCGCGGGCGATCCGAGTGCGTTGATCGGAAGCGCCACGCGCGCGGTGCACCAACTCGATCCCGACATCGCAGTCGTGGATGTCTACTCGATGGAGGAGCGACTCGCCGGGTCGCTGGCGCAGCGCCGCTTCTCGATGTTCCTGCTCCAGACTTTCAGCGTCATCGCGCTGATCCTCGCAGCCATCGGCATCTACGGCCTCATCTCGTATCGCGTCAGCCAAGGCGCCCGGGATCTGGGCATGCGCATGGCCCTCGGCGCGCAGCGGAGTGCGATCCTGAAGCTCGTGCTGGGACATGGGATGGCGATCGCCGGGGTGGGCGTGGTGATCGGCGTTGCCGGCGCCCTCGGTGCAACCCGCGTGATGCAGGCCATGCTGTTCGACGTCAGCACCACCGACGCCGCGACGTATATGATGATGGCTGTTGGTTTGGCGGCCATCGTGTTCGTGGCGTGCTTTGTTCCCGCGCACCGGGCGACGCGGGTGGACCCCCTCGAGGTGCTGCGGGCCGAATAGGCTACCGGGTCCTCCCGGCATGTCGCCGGGACCCGTCGGCTTGGTGGGGCCTTGGAAAACGCCGGGCTGCGGTAATGGATCTGCGGAACGCGACGGGAGCGGCGCTTTGAGCCGGGTCGTTTATGCGTTCTGTGTGCGGGTCTACGGTCTCCCCCTCACAGCCGCGCCAAGCGGAACGGCGTAAACTCTGCCAAACCTATCGGTGGTTTCAACGACAACATCCGCTTCTTTCCCGGCCGGTGCGTAGAACAGGTGTGCCGTGGGAACCGGCTCCACCCATTTGCGGCGCGGTGGCAGGTCGGGGCCGGTGTGCAAATCCACGCTCAGAGGATCGTGGCCCACGCGCTGCGCCATGGAACCTCTGCGGTCGCCGCCTTCGTACCACACGACTCGCCACTCGGGGTCCCAGTCCCACACGTTGGCGACTATCTCGTCCGGCGCCGCGGGATCGGCACCATGCGGGTACGTTCGTAGCTGGAAATCGAAGTCGTGTCCGGTGGATTTGTAACGCCAGGTCACTTCGGATCCACGGATATCATAGACACTGTAGCCGCACGGAGTCCCGTCGGCACAGATCGGACCGCTCCACCAAGCTCCACACACCGCCCCGTTCACATGTTCGTGCACGCCGTGCTCAAACACGTGCTCGCTCTCATGCGTATGACCAGTGACTATGTGTGCGTTAAAGGGTTCCAGTAACCGGTACAGCAATTCGCGGTTGGCTACGGAAATCGTGATGCTGGGATTCCGTTGGCCGGTGCGAACGTGGCGCGAACCCAGTACGGGGATGTGCGTTGCGATGAATACGGTTGCCCCCGGTTCTACCAACGCCAGGTCGTTTTCCAGCCACGCCAACTGCCCAGCATCGAGGTACCCGATGTAACCCTTGCCGTACCAGAACACGTCGTCGAGGACCACATAGTGCGCTGCGCCGCGGTTGAACGAGTAGTAGCGGGGCCCGAAATGACTCGTGAACGTTGCCGTCGAGTCCTTGTCCGTCCCGACGTAGTCCTGGTCGTGGTTGCCGAGCACCTGGAAGAACGGAATCCCCATGAGTGACACGTTGCGCTCGTACTCGGGAAACAGCTCCAGATGGTCGTACATGATGTCGCCACATGCGACGCCAAACGTCTCGGCAGTACCGCTGGCCGCAACGACCGCCCTGACGTCGGGAACAGTACGCTCTCGGCACCAGGTAACTTCGTCCATGTTTTCAGTCTGGGGATCGGCGAGGACTAACATCGTGTGGTTGTCATCGGAGCCGTCTAGCTTCTCGAGATCGAATGCCGCGATCATCTCACCACTAGAGTCGGGCTGCGTCGGCTGGTAGAACCGAGCGGTGCCGGACGAGTTCTGCGGGATCCGATACCCCGCGGGCAGCGAAACGGATACGAACTCGCGGTCGGCCGTCGTGACCAACTCGAAGCTGCCGTCCGCCTCTGTCTGAACCACCTCCAGACTGTCGGTGACCGCAACCCCCGCTATGCCGCGCCCGCCGGCCTGGACCTGGCCGCGAACACGCACCGGCTT
>JBDHAF010000317.1:0-3283 GCA_039588255.1 Gemmatimonadota bacterium
GAGGTAACCCCGAGCAGGGTCCACGACAGTCGGGTGTTACCGGGGTTGCTCGATCAGGTGCCGGGGCAGATAGGTCAAGTCTCCGGCGACCGGGGTTACGATACGCGCCGTTACTATCAGGCGGTCATCGACACAGGAGCTGCGCCGACCATCCTACCGCGGCGCAACGCCCGACTGTACGCGGGTAAGGCCCCACCAGATTGGCGAGTAGCCCGCGATGCAGCGTTGCGGCAGATTATGAAGCGTGGTCGCTACGCCTGGCGCGTCGGGAGCGGATGCACTCGTCAAAGTCTTGCTGAGAATGCGGTCTCACGGTTCAAGGGACTGTTCGGACCGAAGCTCTCGGCCCGGCGCTTCGACAATCAACGGACGGAAGCCATGATCAAGTGTGCCGCGATCGATGGTTCATTATACGTCACCTCCGGAAAAGCCCGGAATGATTAGAGTCTTGTCGTCACCACGATTGCGACACGGGCGTCTCGACTTGCTTTTCGCTTGTTCCAAGGCCGTTGAACTGCGGGCAGCTGAAGGTGGGCCGCCCGTATCTGCCAGGGCGCGTCTTGGATCACCTGCGATGCCGGGAGAATGCCGGCGACGATGAGATGGCGAATGACGTGAGAGGTCACGCCCACGTGGGCGGCTGCGTCCCGCATCGTAAACCACGCGCCATCTCCATAGGCCGGTGCGTAAGCCGCAATCCCGCGCTTCCGGCGTGCAGACGCGACGCTGCTGGCGGTCCACGAGTTCCCCTGACCCGTGGTCAATCCCATGCGATTGAGCGTCGCTGCGATGTCGGTATCAGACCATGTGCCCGCCATCTGCTTGATGATGTCCAAGGATTGTGGCGCAGCTTGCCTCGTGTGCTCACCAGATCGCGGTTTCTTGACCCGCAATTCTGAGTGCTGACCGCCTCGCCAGTGGATGAGGAGAATCACCTCCCGGCGGCTCGCATCGACATCGACGACGATTTCCTCGATCAGCACGCGGACAATCCGCTGCTTGTGTTTCATGCCAGTACTCGGGTGGTTCCAGACGGCTTCAAGATCGCCGGCGAGGGCGACTAGTTTTTCGTGATCGGGGAGTTCTGGCGGCGCCTCCGCGATGCGCTCGAGACGCTGTTCGCAGTCCCGGAGCCTGCGCATCGCGGTGTTCCATCGCACTTCGAGCTCCGCCGCCACGAGCCGGTTGTCGGGATCGCAGGTCTCGTACCGCCGTTCGGCCAGTCGCGCATCGTAGCGCGCTTGCTCCAGTTCGAGCTCGAGGGCGCGGTGGCGCTGGGCTTCTTGCTCGGCCAGCTGGTCTTCCGCCTTCATGGCTGCCTCGATCGCCAGCGGGTGGACGACTTCAAGGACGGCATGAGCGACGGCCGCATCCGGTCGCCGGGCGCCGAAATTGATGCACGGCACGACACCGAAATTGGTGACCCCGTCCTTACAGTTGTACCGAATGTTGTACCCACTGTAGTGGACCCGCAGCCGCCGCCCACAACGGCGACATCGTAGCAGACCAATGAGCAATGCGCGCCCCCCGCGCCCTGATTTCGACCGTTCACTCGGCTTGCAGAAGCTATTGCGGGCGAGCGCAGCTTGGTTGCGCTCGTACTCGGCCCACGAGATGTAGCCGGGGTGGTGCTCGCGGATGCACACGCCCCAGTCCTCCATGGGCTTTCCATGCCCATACGTCTTGCGGGGGTACCCGTCGACGATCATCGTCCGGTGCTCCGACTTCCCATAAGCGTAGACGCCCGCGTAGAAGGGATTCGTCAGGATGGCCATGACGTGACGGTACCGGGGCGGACGCCATGTGAGGTGGCTCATGCGCTTGCCGTCGGATGGCGTCGGGAAGCTCAGGCCTTCCCGGCGCATCCACAGGAGCACCTGGCGCCCGCTGCCCAGCTCGAGAAACCGGCGAAAGACGAGCCGCACGATCTCCTGGACCCGACGGTCCGGATCCAACTCGAGCGCGCCGTCGCGAGACCAACAATAGCCGATCGGCACGGGGAAGCGCAGTTCTCCCCGTCTTGCTTTGGACACCTTGGCGTCCACCAGTCGCGTCCTGAGCACCGTGAGCTCGAACTCACTCATGGTGCCCTTGAGACCGAGCAGCAGGCGGTCATTGGGATGCCGCGGATCGTAGAGGCCGTCCGCATCGATCACCCGCGCTCCCACCACCCCACAGAGTTCCAGCAAGTGATGCCAGTCCCGTCCGTTGCGGGCCAAGCGGGAGGCTTCCAGGCACAGGACCGCACCGACGGCGCCAGTGCACAACTGCGCCACCATGCTTTGGAACCCGAGGCGCTCGACCCTGCCAGTAGCCGACACCCCGAGATCCTTGTCGATGACCTCCACCTCACGGAATCCGTAGCGGCGCGCGAGCTCCACCAGTTCGTATTGGCGCCGTTGGCTCTCGAGGTTGCCGTGGACCTGCGCCAGCGTCGATTGGCGGACGTAGACCACGGCCTTGCGTGCCAGCAGCTCCGGCGGCAGCTCAGGCGCTCTCATCGCCGCTCTCCTCGTGAGCATGGCTCGCCACCGCGGCCTCGACCAGGAGATCGGCCACGACGCGGACGAGCTCGAGTCGCTTCTCGCTGTCCAGCACCAACCGCCCTGTCATGAGAGCCAGTGGGAGCTGGCGCACCTCCAGATTCTTTGGGTTCCTTCGCATCGGCTTCCTCCTCCCCGTCGGCCCCATCGCCGACCCGCCGGGGACTATTGAAGCCGATTGCGTCGAGAAGGTCTCGCAGCTCCCCGAGGGCCCCGGGCGCTACGTGTGCCGCTCCCAGTTTCATCTGAGCGCAGACACCAGGGTCTGTCATCCAGAGCGGAACGATGGCGCATGTCCCATCGGCCCGCTCGTAAATGGCAACCTTCGTGCCGCCCCTGCGCTCAATGGACCTGACAGACAGGCGTTGCCCTCTCAATGGATGCCACGGATAGTGAATCGTCAGCTGCTCGACATGGGCAGAATGACCGGCTGGTTGCGTTGAATCGCATGACGCACCTTGGGATGCCTGAGTCGGTACGGATTCAGTGATCGGCTGGAGGAAGGGCGGAAACCTGCCTTTGGGCTGAATTGTGCAACAACGCCGTCGTCCTGGCTGGTTTACACGTCCGCACTACGCGGCAATCCGATAATGGTGGTGGAGGCCACCGAGGATCGGGATCTCAATTACTCGCTGGGTCGAACCGGACGGCTGCCCGCTGGGCTCCGGAACACGCTGGCTGATCCCGTGATGAGGCTGTGGCATACTCTGCGCGAGGGAGGAACGGCGATGAGCGAGATC
>JBDHAF010000318.1:0-2879 GCA_039588255.1 Gemmatimonadota bacterium
TCGCGAAGCGAAAACCGCACTGCCGGTAGAGGCTCACATTCTTTCCGGTCCATTTGAATGGTGCGGTCCCCCGCAGGTCACGTAGGGAGAGGTTGTTCACGATGTTCAACCCCAGGCCGTCGGGCTCCAGGTCGTACGATAGCGCGTCGGTATGGCCGTCGGGATGGCAAGAGCGGCAACTGAATTGCCCCTGGAACGTATGGCTCGCACTGTGGAATAGCCGTTGCCCACGACGAATCAGCGTCTCGGTCTCCGGTCCGCCCAGGTCTATGGTTGCCACAACCTCCAGTTGTTCGGTGTCGATGACGGCGATCCTGTCGGCCAGCCGCTCCGCCACGTAGAGGCGACGGCCATCGGGTGAGACGGCGAGGCCCTTGGGATTGGCGCCAGTGGCAATCCGTTTGGTCACGTAGCGACTGCTGAGCCCCAGATGGTTGGCATAGACGGCCAGACTGTCGGGCGTTGCCGCGGCGAGCAGCGCACGTAGGGCGTCGATATCCACCACCGTCACGGTGTTTGCGGCTGCGTGGCTGATAAAGGCCTTCTTGCCGTCCGGGGTGATGACTAGGTCATAGGGATCCGCGAAGAAGGCGTTCACGTCATCCAGCAGCACCTGGGCCACCCTCCCACCGTTGGCTCGTTCGATCACGCCGATGCCGAAGGTGAGCATCCACCCCCGTCCTACCTGGGTGGCCGGGAGGAGATTCTTGGGCCGGGTGAGCGTTGCCATTACCAGGTCGCCCGACGGGGTAACGTCTATGCCCTCGATTACGTGTGCCGAATGAAAGACTTGGCGCTGGGTGACCTGTTGCGATCGGGTGTCCACCACCGCGACTTCCGACTCGGGCGGTGTGCGAAAGGCGACCGGGTTGGACAGCCGATTGGTCACGTACACGGTTTCGCCATCGGGAGCCAGCCGTACGGCGTACGGACTCTGGCCTGCCGCCAAACGCTTGCTCTCGAGGCCGCTGGTGAGGTCGAGGATGGAGATGTCGTTGGAAACGCTGTTTGCTACGTAGAGCGAGAGTCCGTCTCGATCAACCGCCAGCCCGGCGGGCCCGCTGCCTGCTTCCAGGCTGCCTGTCACCCTGTGTTCAGTGAGGTCGACGACGGAAACTGTATTCGACCACCGAATGCTCACATAGGCCGTCTCCCCGTCGGGGCTCAGGACCACGGAATGCGGCTGTCGACCTACCGGGATGGAACGCACCACCTGGCGCTCGTGGGCGTCCACCACCAAGAGCGCATCCGCTTCCTCCGCAGTGACGTAGAGCCGGGTTCCGTCCGCGGAGACTGCGATATCCAGGGGGGAGATGTAGTCCCTTTGCCACAAACGCGCCAAGGGTCCACCCTGCTGCGTGTAGACGTGACACGGTAGGCAGTTGAGGGAGGCCGACTCGTTGCCGGCCATGTAGCGGACGTGGGTGCTGGATTGGCGATAGCCCACACCCAGTACCACAACCAGGGCGATCGAGAGCGGAAGGCCTACCCTCAGGAGTCGTCTGCGCCTTCCCATCCTCATTTCCCGGTTCCCTCAGAACGACGACTGCCATTATCGGTATGCGGAGACGCCCGTGACGGCAGGGATACGGGAGGCTTCTCGATAGCCCGAGGTACCCGATTCGGTGGCGCGAGTTCTCGATTCTCGTGGCAACCGATGCAGCCCCGGCGCTCGTTGGGCCGCACCCAGATCCAGGCTGACGGTCCGCGCACCACACGGCCTGCCTCATCGAGAGTGTGCAGCCGTACGGGGACGTCGGCAGGAAGCTCGAGGTGGAAGGATCCGTCCGCCTCTAGCGTTACCTCACCCAGCAGGCCCTGAATCCCGGTCACCCGCAGCCTCGCACTACGGATTGCCGGTGTTGCCGTGCTGGCGGGAGGCAAGTCGGACAGGTCGGCATCCAGGCCGTAGAGAATCCCCGTTTCCTTCTGCGGATCCACCACGGTCACGAACACCTTGGGCACGGGACCCTCTGCTGCCGCCACCGGCTCCAGCGCATGATAGGTGCTGTCGCTGGCAAGGAGCCGCCCGACGCGACCCTCGACCGGATCGAATTGGTAGAGCGCAAAACGATCCGCGTGGCTTGTGCGGTAGGATACGATGTGCTTCGCCGGCGAGATTGGGAAAACCGAATGGAAGGTTCCGCCGGCGTGAGGGCTGAGGACCACCCGTGAGTACAGCGGGCGGCGTTGGGAAACGGCGACCAGCTCGCCTCCGACGGCGGGTTTCCTGTCCCACTCGACGAACACTACCCGTCTGTCGCGTGTCTCCCACGCGCGGCCTATCTGCCGCCCGACCTGTCGACGCTCGTGGAACAGCTCGATCCCTGTCCCGTCTGAGCGCACGATCATCAGCTTCGACCTCGTCGGCGTCTGGGAAAGTGCGCTGCTGGCGAACAGTATCCGTCCGTCTGCAAGGACGGTGGGGGCGAAATCGGCGCTTGGATGGAAGGTAATGCGCCTGATGTCGGAGCCGTCGGAGTTGGCGGTGTGGAGCGCCTGCCCCCCCTCCGGGTCGTCAGTTCGGCCGCTGAACACGATCCGGCCGCCGGGCAGGTACGCGGGATCGGTGCACGCGCCGGCGCCCGAGGTGATCTGCCTGGCTTGTGAACCGTCAGACTGCATCTCCCAGATTTGCCAGGAGTCGCCTTCACGCTGGCGGCCGGCAAAAACAACGCGCTTGCCGTCGAACGAGACCTGCGGTGCCCGGGCCGCGAAGAAGTCATCTGATAGCACCTGCAGAGTTCCGCCGCCCTGCAGGCTCACCGCGACGATGCGGCTCCGAGGCGGATCGCGCCACTCGTCGATCCCACCGCTCTCCCACCCCAGCTCGTTCGCCGGCACCTGCGTGAAGATCAGCATTCCCTCCGGCGGCTTCG
>JBDHAF010000319.1:0-4870 GCA_039588255.1 Gemmatimonadota bacterium
TTGGCTATTGGTCTCTTCACGGGATAGCTAATAGCCAGTAGCCAATAGCGGGTAGCCGTGCATAGATCTCACCTTGCACCTAGCCAATAGCACCTCACGGGGCCTCAATGATCAAGTACGAGCCGTCCACGTACCCCACCGCTCTGCCACCAACCACGACGCGATACCACCCCTGGCTCAACGAGTCGACCAGCACCGCTTCGCCCGGTTCCAGCGTCCGAACGGCGGCACTGCCGTCACTCCGGCCCGCCCGAATGCTGACCCAGGTCCGGGCATAGCGTTGCAACGGCCCGCCAGCGGCAGTTGCCTCAGCAACCGGAGCGCTGTCGCCGACCGTGACTCGTGCAGCGGTGTCAGGCGCACCTTCGATGGCCGGTGTCGTATCGAGCGCCAGGGCCTGCGCGACCGCAGGAGCGCTGTCGCGGACTGCGACTTGTGATACGGTATCCGGCGGAGACTCGATCGGTGCTGGGGCCTCGAAGGATGGTGTCGTGTCGCGTTGCAGAGGTGGGGTTGGGGCTTGGCGCGTGGGAGCGGGCGGGGGCGCCGCAGCTTGCTCTTCTTCAACCGGGGCCGTGCTAGCCGTGTCGTCCGGAACCGGCTCGGGCTCGAGCCCCGTCGCCACTCGCGGCGCGGTGACCGCGCCCGAGCGCTCTCGGCCCTGAAAGGTGACCACCGCCAGCGTCACCACCGCAACAGCCGCGACGACGAGCAGCACCCGCCGGAGCAGCCTCAGTCCCGGTCTGGCAATGGACTGCTGTCGAATACCGGGAGTGAAGATGAGGCCGCACTCGGGGCACCGGGTCGCTTTCCCAGGTGCACTGTGGCCGCACGATGGGCAGTCGATATAGGCCATGATGGGGAAATATCAGTTTAGGGGTTTGACCGGGGCAAGGAGCCATCAGCTATCGGCTAAATGAATGGGCGGCCCAACGGTCGTATTCCAGCCGCTGAACCGCCCAACCACCGATCCTGCCGGTCCGTTCAACTTCCGTCCTCGGTTATGGTGAGCACTGCGCCTCGATGTCATACCCGGCAGCAGATCCAGGTCCGACCTTGAGTACTACCTTCAGTCGCCCGCGGAAGGGACCCGAGGGCGGCGTCTCGATCTGCAGGAGGATGCTCGAGACCGACGACACGTGGTCGTTCAGGTGGGCCCGATCATTCTGGTTGATCACGGCCGTGTAGGTCGGCGCCAGCGCGGTCGGTGGACTCGTGCTGGGATCCACCGGCGTCAAATCAAGCCGTCCATGGGCGTGGAACATGCTCAGGTAGTTCCCGCTTCGGGTCACGATGGTCCGCTGGGTGAGGCGAATCGGCCCGGTAACGTAGAGCCACTGGTACTCGTCACCCGCGCAGAACGGCTTGGGAATCACCTGATCGAACTGAATGGTGTACTCCTGGGTCGTGACCTCGGGCCGTGGGCCGCTCTGGCCGGTCACGAACAGGATGGTGGCCTGCCCATCGGTGGGAATGGGCACGGCGGTGGGGGAACTTGGGGGACCGATCAGTGCCTTCAATTCGTCCGGTAGCCCGTTGTAGATCTGGGCCGGGATGTCGCGCCAGGGCACCGGGTTGATGGCGGGCGTGAACGCGAACGGACCACTAGGATCGAGCAGGCCCGACCTCAGGAAATCGATGACCACCAGCTGCTCGGCCAGCTCCCAGTGGATGACCTGATGCTCGTGTGTTCCCGGAATCAGCAGCTCGAAGTGCGCGTTTGCGACGGTGATGCTACCCACGTCGAACAATCGCACGTGGAACCGGAGCGGGTCGTAGGCGCCGCACTCGAGCTGAACGGCGCTGCCTTCCCACCCGGACGGCTCGGCGTAGGCACCCTGCATGGTGCCGCCGAGCGCGTCGGCCCAGGTGCAGTTGAAGGGGAACTCGTCGGGAAAGCCGAACATTGTCCGGTCGCCGTCGAGGCCCATGAGGGCCGAGCGCAGCTGCTGCGGTTTCGCATTGCCGGTGAAGATCAGATTCACCGGATCTTCCGGGGTGCCGAGGTTGGAGCTGGTGAAGGGCCAGAGGGTGAGCGCCGCTCCACCCACGTCGACCGTTACCAGCGGCGCGGGCGCGGGCGCGTCAGTGGTCTTGGCGGAGAACTCGGACGCGGGCCCAAACGGGTCCGAGTCTTCGCTACAGCCTACGAAGAGGACCAGGGAAAGTGCGGCTGCGGCAATCCCCCCGGTCATGCGGGATGACAACATGATGACCTCCTGGTGAAGGAAGAGCCTCGGACCGTCGCATGGCTGAGGCTCTGAGACACTAGGTCTAGGAGGTCAAGTGGGGATCAAGAGAAAGGAGCTATCGGCTATCCGAGAAGGTCCAGCTGTTCGCTGTTCGCCTCTATACCGCATCCTCTCCCAACCCCCTCTTGACCTCCGCTTGACTCCCGGATCCCAGTTTTCTGGTGGATTCCAAGACGGAGGTCACCATGTGGCGAGACAAGTTGGCAGTCTTCGTGGCGGCAGCTGCGCTACTCACAACGCAGGTGACCTGCAAGAACTTCGGTCCGAGTGGTGGAGGTGGCGACGGGGGGTATGACGGTCCGATTGTCTCGGCCCCTGTCGCGGGCGAGTACGGGGTTCGACTCGTAGGTAACGGGTATGGACGCGTTCGATTCACGGGCGCCCATTTGACTGTCCCAGTCAAGTGTGACCTGCGGGGTGGCGTGGTATTCCAGAATGGTGAGCCTCGCTTCGCTCTAGGGGGGTCAGACGTCTGCACTCTTGTCACACACCCGTTCATCCCCAGCAGCGAGCCCATTCTCCTTGAGGCCGAGCCCGCGTGGTTCTCCTCCTTCGACGGGTGGTCCGGGCAGTGCGAGGTCTTGAGCGCCCGTACTTGCCGAGCGGAGCTTGGACGGTCAGGCGGCTCCCCGGGCGCAAGTGCTTCCGGGGCCGCTGGTGGTCCGGGTAACAGGACCGGGCGGCGGACCAGCTGCAACCCAGCCGGTTGAATTCATCGGCGACCGCGGTACCACGTTCTCACCCGCGTCGGGGGTAACCGACGTCAACGGCGAGTTCCGGACCACCTGGACCCTCGGTTCGTCACCCGGCACTTACCGAGGACGGGTGTGGGCCACAGCGGACGCGATGGGGGGAGCGACGGCGTTCTTCAGCGCTACTGCGCTGGCCGACGGGTGGCTCGTGGTCGAGGTCACAACCACCGGAACCAATCCCGACACCGATGGTTACCTTGCACAGCTCGACACCGGCGCCATAACAACTATCCCCAACAACGGGACGAGCGGCTTCAGTTCGGTACCCCCCGGTGATCGTACTCTCGAACTAACCGGTATTGCGTCGAATTGCACGGTCGGCGACAACCCACAGACTGTGACCGTGCTGGCTGGCGAGACTGCCTTTGCCACGTTCACGGTGGTGTGCGCCTAACATCGTTCACTGCTCCCACCATCCTCTCTCTCCCACCCGGCGTGATCATGTCGCGGGCGACGACCTCGCGGACGATGCGGGCGACGAACACGTAGCCCCGCGATTCAGCGCTGAGCCAGCGCTGCCACTCGAGCTGGTCGAGCGCGTGGTCGACCTGCTCGCGTGGGAGGCCCGTGGCCATGGCCAAGGTCTCGGGCGAGGGGCGCTCGTCGAGCACCGCTGCGGCCGCCAGGATCTGCTGCGCCTCGGCACTCAGCCGATTGAAGCCGACCCGGATCGCGGCGACGATGGTGTCGGGCAGGTCACCGGGCGCGGTCTCAGTGAGGGTGTGAAACGGCGCGGGCCAAGCGCGCGCCTCAGAGTCGACATCGAACCCGGAAGCGACAGCGTGGAGCAGTTCCACGGCAAGGAGTGGATAGCCTGCGGAATCGGACACGAGACGGCGCGCAAGCCGATCGGTTTCGGTGTCGGAGTAGCTCGGAATGGCCCAGCGGGCCAATTCCGCCAGCGCCTCCTCCGAGAGTGGAGTGAGGGTGACGCACACCCCGGCCACGTCGCGTCCCTCCCCCAGACGCGAGCGCAGGTCGTCCAACTCGTCCCGCCGCTCGTGCGTATTCGCGGTCAGGATGAGGAAGAGCGGCGAAGCGGCGAGGTCGCGGAGCACCGCGCGCACGGTGGCAAACGAATCGGGATCGAGCCAGTGAGCGCTATCGATCATGATCGCGACCGGCTGTTCGTCCAGTGCCGCCCGGAGCACCTCGCCGATGGCCTGCCCCACCGGCGCCGGGGCGACGCCCTTCACCGCCTGGGAATAGTGCTCCTGCCACTCCGAGAGCTGGTGGGTGAAGCTCGCCAACGCGGCCGGAGGCGATCCCGCGACGCCCGGGATGTCGAGCAACCCGCCGCGGGCCAGGCCGTAGACGCCGCTCCACGGTTGGGCCAAGTCGGCCGCGACCGCCCGGAGACCCACCACCGCTGCGCCATCGAGCCGAGCCCGATCCAACAGCTCGTCCGCGAGCCGGGTCTTCCCGGTACCGGCGTCCCCCAGAATCACCACCGCCTGAGCTTCGCCTCGCCCGCGGCAGGCGTCCCAGGCTCCGAGAGCGGAAGCCAATTCTCGCTCTCGTCCCACCAGGGGAGCGCGGCGCGATTGAGCGAGATCTTTGGCCGCATCGGATCGCATGGCCGAGGATGCCAGACCCAAGGAGCGATCCCGGCGAATGCGCTCGGCGAGTTGAACGGTTGCCACCTCGGGCTTGGAGTGGAGTTCGTTCGTGAGCCGGTTGGCCAAGCCATCGTACTGCTCTAACGCGGTTGCTCGATTGCCCGACAAGGACAGGCACCGCATCACCGCTCGAAGCGCCGCCTCCGACCAGGGGTCGAGCGCCGCGGCGCGCTCGGCGCGCTGAGTCGCATCGCTCACGTGCCCGCCGGCCAGAAGTCTATCGCCGTGTCTCGCCAAGACCTCGACT
>JBDHAF010000320.1:0-2869 GCA_039588255.1 Gemmatimonadota bacterium
TGCGCCCTGGCCACACTGGGTATCCTGGACGAGTTGCCGGCGGGCGACTACGGACAGATTCGCCTGCACCTGCTGGCGAACGACGCTTCCGAAGGACCGGCAGAGAACGCCTGCGAAGCCGTGGACGGATTCAACTGCGCGATGACCGCGGAACTCTCAGGCGGAGAGCTCAAGCTGCTGAACCTCTCCAGCCAGGCCAACACGGGTATCAAGATCCCTCCGGGCCAAATGCCCGACGGCGGCTTGAGCCTGGAGGAAGGCGAGTCGGCCAACATCAACATTGAATTCAACGCTTGCCGGTCCATCGTCGAGCAGGGCAACGGCGGCCTGCGGCTCAAGCCCACACTGCACGCGGGCGAGATCGGAGTGGTCGACACCCTGAGCGGCAGCCTGGTGAAAGTGGTCGGCGAAGGCGAAGAAGCCACCACCGAAGCCTTCACCGACGTGACCGGGCTGGTCTTCCTCGAGCAGGTGGATGAGGGCGGCATCGGCCGGGTGATCATGGAGCTGCAGACCGAGCCGGACGGCAGCTTCAACCTCTGCCCGGTGCCGGAAGGCGACTTCGACGTGGTGGCGGCGGCCAAGGACAACAGCGGCGTGACCTACAACGCCACCGTCACCCTGGGGGTATCGGCCGGGGCCGCCATCGGTGAGATCCCCATGGTGCCGGAGACGGGCACCGACACCGGCCCGGGCACTATTAATGGCGAAGTGAGCACCACCAGCGGCAGTCCGTCCACAGCGGTAATCGTCTTGTCCCCGTTGCAGGACGTGAGCAGCGACGCCTCCATGCTGATGACCATCCCGACCTTCGGCGAGTCTCCGTTGACGTTCACCACCGTGCCGCACGACACCGACGGGGCCGTCTGCACCGACACCACCGGCACCAACTGCTTCAACTACACCCTAATGGTGCCGGCCAGCGACCCACAGGTAGGCACCTTCTCGGCCGATGGCACGGAATACGCGCCGGCCAACGACAGCGAAGAGGTCGAGTACCAGGTGCTGGCGGAGGCGTTCGTGCCCGACACCGAAGAGGCGAACTGCGATCCGTCAAGCCTGATTGCCGACGAGGACGACGCTGCCAACACGCTGGCGGTGACCGCCGGCACGCCCGTGACGGCGGAGAGGCTGGACTTTACCGGCTGCGCCGGCGACCCGTAGCCCTCGAAGGAACATATCGATGAGAGCGCTCTCCCCCTCTCTACTCGGGTTGGTCGTGGCAGCCCTGCTGGTCTGGGCGGCGCCGGCGCAAGCCGATGCCATCCGCCTCAAAGACGGCACGGTCATCCGCGGCCGGGTGGTCGAGTACGAAGACGGGGAGTTTGTGATCCGGCTGGACGCCTCCGGGGGCGAGCGGATCACAGTCAGCGCGTACGCTGTTCAGCGGATTGAATTCGGCGACGAGGAGACCGAAACGCCGGAACGTCAGCCCGGGGTTACTCTCTATGTCGATGAAGGTTTCCGTGGCCGCAGCGAGGTCCTCCACGAGAGCGACCCCGACCTGCGCGACAACACCATCGGCAACGATTCGGTAACCGCCATCAAGGTCCCGCACGGCACCGTGGTCACGCTCTACTCCGACGTCAACTACGGCGGGCGCTCGGCAGAGTTGCAAGAGGACGAGTCGAACCTGGGCCGCACAGCACTGGGCAACGACACCCTGTCCTCCATCCGCATCGAGCGGCCCGAGCCCCGGCCCGGGGTCACGCTCTATGTCGATGAAAGTTTCCGCGGCCGCAGCGAAGTCCTCCACGAGGGCGACCCCGACCTGCGCGACAACACCATCGGCAACGATTCGGTGACCGCCATCAAAGTCCCGCGCGGCTACCGGGTCACGCTGTACGCCGACATCAACTACCGCGGGCGCTCGGTGGAGCTGAGCAAGGACGAGTCCAACCTGGGCCGGACCACGCTGGGCAACGATACGCTCTCCTCCATCCGCATCGAATGGGTGGGGATGGGCTGGGGCCGCTAGGCGTCAAAGCGCGCGGGGTCTGACTGCACTCATACGAAGGGCTGGCCTAACGGCCAGCCCCTCGCTTTTCTTGTGCGGCAGTAGCGCTCAGTTCTGGTTGAGAGCGGTGATCTGGACGGCGTCACTGCTCTGGAGCTTCGCCTTGACGCTTCTGCGACCGCCACCACCGGCCAATTCAGCGCGTCTCTCTACTTGCTCTTCCACTCCCGTGCTCAGGTCGGCGATACCTTTCTCCGGCACCAAGCCGAAAGCATCCGGGTGGAGATAGTAGCCCTGCTCATGCGGCAGTTTTTCTTCCTCCACCGGGACACGGTGGGCTCGCGCATAGGCATCCTGGCGAATGCCGGTCACCTGCCAGGAGGCCTTCATCCCCGGCTTGCCGCCGGCAATCTTGGAGCGGTTCGTCTTGATTTCTTCAGCGACATACACGGGAGCGAAGCCACCGATGGTGGTGAGCTGGTAACGGAAGTCACTGTTCAGAGCCTCAAACCACTCCGCCAACTCCACCACCGCTTCGCCATTGTGGTCGAGCACGACATTACCGTTGCAGACATTCATCATGTCTGGGCTCTCAACGAAGGAGAGGAAGGGGTAGTGGAGGCGCGTTGACATCGTTCCGGCCAGCGCCTATCATCGCGGCATCGCGTGGGGTGAGGACGGCTCAGTGCCCGCCGCGGAACGACCCCTGGTTGCACGTGGACAATCGAGGGAGAGGCGAATGGCCTACAAGCCCAAGATTCTGATTGTGGAAGGCGACGGCACCGCGCGCCGCCAACTGGAGAGTACGCTGCGGGTGATGGGCGCCGACCCCCGCACGCTGACCGACCCGCGGCAGGCCATACGGGTGGTCGACCGGGAGAAGTTCGACGGGGCCTTCGTGGCCTGGGACAC
>JBDHAF010000321.1:0-2860 GCA_039588255.1 Gemmatimonadota bacterium
GAGTTACGGTTTATCTCGTCGGCTGAAGGACCTCCTAGGCCATCAAAGGTCCGGCCGCTGGCGGTGTCGTACATCGCGATCCCATGACGGTTGGCGCCCAGAAACCAACCGGCCGTCAGGCCGGCCAGGACCCCGTAGCGGGGTTCCCCCGTGGCCTCGGCCAGGGCGAGGTAACCCTCGACCACGGGCGAAACCCCGTAGGCGATCTGCGGGAATGGCTTCTTGGGTCCGTCTGCGGAGACCGCCGCCGGAATCTCGCCCGCGAGCAGAAACCGCACCCAGAGTTGGTCGGCCTCGCGCTGTGCGGCGGCGACGAGATCGGGCCGGGCGAGCACGCGTCCCGCCAGCGCCAGTGCCTGCGCCGAGCGCGCTCCCCAGGCGTGCCAGACGCTCTCCGCGGGATCGACGTGCGCTCCCCAGGGAGGGGTGTCGACATCTCCCTGTGCCAGTGGCACGAGCAGGTCGGCGGTGCGGCCGGCGAGAGCAGCGCGCTCCGGCGTCGGCTCGACCTGTTGGACGGATAGCAGTCCGAGCAGCGCCTCGGCGGTGGCGGTGGCCGATCCACCGACCAGGTGCCCCAGCTCGACATCGCGCGCAAGCCTGGACAGCACTCGCTCCAGCGTCGGTCGCAGAGCGTCGACATCCGGGTCGTCAGGACCCAAGACCCGGACGGCCTCTCCCATGGCCCACAGCGCACGAGCCGCCCAGTAGGAGAAGGATTTCCGGCTGGTCGGGGCCGCGCGGTTCGGCGTTCCGTCCGGGTGGACGAAGTTGAGGAACTCGCCGTCCCCTTGCTCCATCGCCGTCACGAACGTCAGGAGACCCAAGGCCTCCTGTTTGGAGCGCGGGTCTGCGGTCCGCTCGAAGTGCCGCAGGTAGACGACGGCGGCGCGCGCCGCGTCGTCCACGGCGGCGAGTCCCTCGAACCCGTCGCGAGCAGGAGAGCCGATCGGGTGGTAGTCGGGTGCCTCTGCATAGAGCGCGACCGCGCGCGCGGGCCGTCCGGCCACGGTCACGTCGAAGCCGAGGTGACGCAGGTGGTCCAGGCGCAACTCGATGTGCTTCGCTCCGGACGGAACTGCGACTGGAGGCGGGCCCGGCCCACAGCCCACAATCATCAAGGCCGCGGCGGCGACCGCTGGTCTCCGCCAGGTGCGTGGAACAGGGCCGATCAGCGGGACCCCTTCGGACCAGCTTTCAGAGTAGGAATTTTGAATTCTCCCGCTCTAGTATCGCTCGAGCTTTTGGTGGTGTCCAGTTGCTCAGTTGAGGTTCTTCGTCCACCGCGAGACCGCACTTGGGCACGGTACGCCTCGGTCCCGGCCATATCCGGCCCTGATAGACCCCCCGTTCCCGACCTACTCCCTGCTCTTCTCCTCACGGGTTGCGTCCTCTCTCTGGGCGCCGCATCGTGCATCCAGTGGCCGCAGGAAGACGTTTGGAATGCGTACACCTGACAACCAGGATGTCCACAGTGGGTCGTAAACAATGGAGGAATGATGAGAACCGCAGCTGAGCCATATGTCCCGACATTGATGTGCCTAGCCTTTCTATTTGGCTGTGGTGGCGAAGGAACCCCATCTGTGGATTGGCCGAGCATTACCAGCAACGTTGCGTTCGATTCGGCCCTGGAAGCGAACGTCGCGAATATCTTGTCGCAATTGACGCTGGAACAGAAAGTCGGACAGATGGTCCAGGCGGAAATCCAGAACGTCACTCCGTCGGATGTGAGAGACTATCATCTCGGTTCGGTTCTCAACGGGGGCGGATCACATCCGCATCGCGCCAAGGCCTCGAGCGTTGCGGACTGGCTGGCGTTGGCAGACGAGTTCTATAACGCATCGATGGATACCTCGGAGGGCGGAGCCGCGATTCCGGTCATCTGGGGAACAGATGCCGTGCACGGCCACAACAATGTCAGGGGCGCCACGTTGTTTCCCCAAAACATCGGCCTTGGCGCGACCGGCAACCCCGAGCTGATCGAGAGGATCGGCGAAGTCACCGCGGTGGAAGTTGCCGCAACGGGAATCGACTGGACGTTCGCCCCGACGCTCGCCGTTGTCAGAGACGATCGCTGGGGCCGCACCTACGAAGCTTATTCGGAGGATCCCGAGATCGTCCGACAGTACGCCGGCAGAATGATCAACGGCCTTCAAGGCAGGGCCGCGTCGCCCGATTTTCTGAGTTTGTCCCATGTCGTTGCGACGGCCAAACACTACATGGGCGACGGGGGCACAGATCAGGGAGTCGACCGGGGAGACAACTTGGCCCCTGAGCAGCAACTGTTGGACGTCCATGCCCAGGGCTATCTGTCAGCGCTGGAATCCGGTGTGCAGACAGTAATGGCGTCGTACAACAGTTGGCGGGGGGAGAAAGTACACGGCAACAGCTACTTGCTCACCGAAGTTCTGAAAGGCCGCCTGGGTTTTGACGGGTACGTGATCGGTGACTGGAACGGCCACGGCGAGGTTCCGGGCTGTAGCAATGAGTCGTGCCCGCGGGCGATCAACGCCGGCGTAGACATGATCATGGTGCCGGAAGACTGGAAGGCCTTCATCGCCAATACGGTGCAGCAGGCTCGCGCGGGCGAGATCGAAGAAACCCGTATCGACGACGCTGTGCGGCGCATTCTGCGAGTGAAGGCGCGGGCCGGGTTGTTCACCAGCGGCCGCCCGTCATCGCGACCGCTCGCGGGCGACGCGTCGTTGGTCGGAGCCGAAAACCATCGCAGCCTCGCGCGACAGGGCGTGCGCGAATCACTCGTACTTCTCAAGAACGCTCAGGGTTTGCTGCCTCTGTCACGCAATCTGAACGTGTTGGTTGCCGGGAACGGCGCAGACGACATCAGCAGGCAATCGGG
>JBDHAF010000322.1:0-2855 GCA_039588255.1 Gemmatimonadota bacterium
GATCCAAAGACTCCCGCTACTGCAGACCCGCCGTGGTAGACGCGGTAGCCTTCCGTTCCAACCCTCCACGGTCCCGGTGTGTGTTTTCCTTTCATGTCGTGTATCTCCTTGGGATGAATCCCGGTGACTCCGCCGCGCTCGCAACCGACCAGGGCGGCGCCTCCTAGAGTCAGCCCGTCGCCATCCGCCGTCCCGGCGGGCGGGTCAGGCGTCGGCTGTAACGCGATACGAGTCGTGCGACCACTGCTCCAATGCGAGATCGCCGTTATGGGGCTGCCTGCCCTGCCTCCCGAGGGCATCGCTGCACTCGCAGCCCGCAACTCCGCAGAGCTGACGCCTGATACGACGCACGCGGCGCCGGTCCAGGGTATCCCCAGGCTTCACGCGGATCACGATCTCCGCGGCATGGAACTCGTTTCTGAGTCGATAATTCATGTGTATCTCCTTTCCCGCCTGACGGCAGGCCCGGTCGCGCCTGATGATGTTGCGCTCCATCAGTAGTCCTCCCCCCAGCGCGCCATCTCTTCGTCCAGCGCAAACCGCTCAGCAAGCGCCTCGCCGTAGATGGCTTTGTCGTCCTGGTACCGTTGGCCGTCCGCCAGCCCCGCGTAATACTCGGAGTCGGCCTGCGGATTGCCTGACGGCCCACAATTGGCATGGCAGGCCAACCGCGCGTGGCGGTCCCACCGGATCTGTTGCCCGCGCTGGATGCTGGTACCGCATTCGGCACACTGCCCGGCGCGCTTGGCTGGGAATGATCTTCCGTACATTGTGTATCTCCTTTGGGATGAATCCCGGAGACGCCACCAGGGCGGCGCCTCCTAGACTCAGCCCGCTACCCGGTCACCTCCCAGTAAGCCTTGATCCCCGCAAGCCGTCAGTGGGTCCGCCACAGCCTGAAGCCTACTCACCAGCGCTTCGGCATCGGCCAGCGCCTCAAACTCACCCACCGGCTCCGGCAGGTCAACATCTTCGTAGGAGTCGTTGTCCTCGTCGATCTCCTCTATATGTATCCAGACCTTGTATGTCTTCATCGTGTGTACCTCCGCTCTTATCATGCGCGCATGTGGGCGCTGTTGTCAACCCTTCGCTCTAACTTTTTTCTTGAAATCACCCTAAGTATATGTTACGGTTGGAAATATACCCGGCATCGAGTCTGGATACACACCGTCGTCTAACTGGATACACACCGTCTAATCTACTGGTAACGGTGGTAACGATCGGACCGTCTGGACAACCACCCACTTTGGGCAGTGAAATCAATAACTTATGCTTACACTGGACAGTGGACCGTGGAAACCCTATACCTTTCCCTGGCTCTCCGCGAACTACCCCCGCACCGGGGGATTCTCTACGTGTGCGCGTGATTACACGGTCCATCATTACCAGTACGCCTAACCCCTTATATACGCACATGATAACCCGGACCGTATAGAGCACCACTATCATTACCATACGCGTCCAGCTAGAATCTAAAGGACTTACGGATCATTACTCAGATTGATGAGCACATAAGCTAGGTAAATACTCCATCGCGGTTTGACTTTTCAACAGGTTACGCTATCCTGGGGACATGCCACGTCGATGCACCGTTTGCGATCACCCCGACCGCAATCATTTAGATCGCTTATTGATCGAGGACAAACTATCACTCCAACAAATAGCTGATAAGAACGGACTCACAAGAGCTGCTGCTCAGTGGCATAGGGATAACCATCTGCCCACCGAACTGACCCGCGCGGCCGAGTCCGCAAATTCTGCGCGGCGGGCCGATCTCCTCGACATCGCCATCGCCAGCAAGCGTCACCGCCTTGAATCGCAGGCTCGACGCCATGAGCGGCTCGAAACGCTCGTGGATCAGCGCCTGGCGACCGATCCGGAGGACCTGCCGACCGGAAAGGCGCTCCAGGAGCTGCGGGAAATCGAGAAACAGGCCGCTGCTGAGCTTGGTGAGGGCGGCGGCGGCCACTCCGGGCCGATGGTCGTGGTGGTCCAGGTGCCGCCGTCGACCGTGGAGCCCGTCACCATTGAGGTGCTCGGCCGGCGACCCACCGCTGCTGACCAGATCGCCCCGCCGCAGGTGGTGGATGCCCTGCCGGAGCCCGACCTCGACCTCGACGAGCTCAGGGACGAAACCCCCGAGAAGCCCCACAAGCCCGAATCGTACTTCTAAAAGAGGTCGATCGCTCCCGGTTAGTACCAAAACCGTGAGCTATTCCGGGCCTCGATCCGGACCAGGTTGGGCTGCCCGGCGTCGGTGTCGGTGGAGGAGAGGAGGAGCGGCGGCCTCGATCCGGTGACGGTGGACAGCTCGGGCAGGACCTCGGTGCAACGAGACCCCCCCCTACCCCTGAATCGCCGGGGCCCCCCGGACCCCCCACGAAGGGGTATGTCCGTCATTACACGCCCCCCTGGAATCTGTACGACATAAGTACGGTATAGTTCTGTCGTGTAGATGGTCTACAGGGCGGAAGCGGAGAATGTTCACCGGATTCTCCGCAGCGCGTTACGGCTGATGACGGCGGTGCGGCCGTCGAGGAAGAGGGCGAGGGTGGAGTTCATGCTGGCGCGTTCGCGGAAGACGAGGCGGCATGGCTGACCTTTGCGGTCCATGGCGCCGGGGAGCTTGCCGCGGGGCCCCCAGGAGTAGGAGTAGGCGTAGGGGGCGAGGGGGTTGGTCAGCGGCATGAGGGTCCATGAAGATCCGGCATGGGGAGTGGAGATTTCATGGTTGGAAGCGGCGGCGCCACTCGCGGCGGGCGGCCTGGCGGAGGCGGCCGATGATGCCGGTGGCGATGGCGATACCGGTGAGGAAGCCGGCGATGGTGGTCATGATGGCGATGGTGGAGCAGTGG
>JBDHAF010000323.1:0-2853 GCA_039588255.1 Gemmatimonadota bacterium
CGCATGGACGTGCAGGACGCTCTCACCCTCGACCTCCACGACCTCCGCCACCTCGACGCTCCCCAACCACTGAACGTCCAGAAGCCCGACCTCCTCGAAATAGCGGGCCGCCTGTTGCAGGTCGCGATAGAGGGCGACACCGGGCGGCCGCGAGTCCTTCCAGAAGACGGAGATCTGCGCGTCCTCCTTCGGGAAGCTCTGCTTGTAGCGATCGTAGCGTTCCCGCTCGGGCCCCCAACCGGGGAAGAACTGTTCCATGGTGTAGTCGATCGGCACGCGACCGGCGCCGACGGCGACGATCAGGAACAGGGCAACGTTGAGCGCGAGCACCTCGATCCGGTGCTCAACCAGCCAGCGAAAGTACTTGTCTCGTGCAGTTTTCATCGGGCGGCGCCTCCGTCCCCGAGTACAACCCCTCCGGCCGGCTTCCTCCTCGAGCCTACGGCCGAAGTGCGCGGAACTCGCTGGGCCTACGTTGAGGAGGCGCCATCAAGTGGGAATCAAGCGGGGACGGGGCTTTGGGAGCGGAGATATTGATGGCGGGACCTCCGGGGTCCCGCCATCAGCGGAGTGTTCGCGGGCAGTGGGGCTCAGGGCCTCCGTCTCGGCGGCCAGGCCGGCAACTCGCCCAGTCGGCCTCGCAGCTCGTCCATGAACGCGTAGTCGTGCTCATCCGCACGCATCGGGGTGACGACGATGTAGTCCTGGATGTAAAACAGGATGTCGGTCTCACCGGGCGGAAGCTCAGACATCTCCGGGACCTGAAGCAGCCAGACCTGCCGCGGTCCCTCGTCGCCTTCGCCGATGAGCGGTGGTGCTTTCTCGAAGTAGCGGCCACCGAGTCCAGTGGCGCGCGGCGCGACGCGGACGCCCTTGATCTCCGACGGTAGCTTCTGCGGCAGCGCGACGGTCAGGTACTGCCCGGGCTCCAAACCCAGCACGAGTTCGCTTCGAGCCAGCTGGGCGACCCAGGCGGCCAGCGCCTGCACCGCTTCCTCTTCGCTATCGTCCACGCCGGATATGGCGATGGCCGGGACACCAAAGACTGCGGCGACGCGCGCCGCGCCGATGGTACCGGAACCGAACCACGACGCACCGAGGTTCGGGCCACCGTTCGGCCCGGAGATGACAAGGTCGGGCGGGTCGTCCCTCAAGATGCCGCCCAGCGCCAGGGCCACGCAGTCGGCCGGGTATCCGTCGACCACATGCACCTCGACGCGTCTGCCGCCCTCGTCAAGCGGTCCCGACCAGACCAGCTCCGATTCCAGGGACCGTTTGCCCATCGACAGGTTCATGTGATGCGTTGTGCCGCTTCGATTCTGGGACGGGATGACGACGTACACCTCCGCAAATGCCGCCAAGGCCCGCGCCAGCGGAGCCACGCGGTCCTGCAGCTCTTCGACACCATCATCGTTGGTGACGACGATTCTCAGAGGACGCTCTTGCTCTGAGCGGGCCGTCTGCGCGTTGACCCAACCGACACCCAGCGGCTGCAACATGCATACGAGGAGTCCCACCAAGCCGGGACTCAGCCACGACCTCTTCGACTGACCGAGCTTCATCGCCGTCTCTCCTTTTCCAGATGTAGTACACCGACGACCGCGCGCTCTTGGCGCACCGACTCGATGGTCAGAGAGCCGCAACACGGGCGGACACTATAGTCTCAACTAGCTTACAGCGGAACTGTGCGCCAGGGGTATATCGACTTCAGGAAGTCGACGCCGCGGTCACCACGGTGGGTCCGTTTTGGAGCCAACCACAGAACCAGGCGACCGGGGCCGGTCCCTCTCCGACGATGTTGCCCTCGGGGTCGCGGAGGATCGTGTACGTAAGCCCGCTGACGGCGCCGACAACGCCCCATTCGGGATGCTGCGTCAGCATGCGGCAGGTCACATCGCTCGCTTCGGCGAGCCGGGCTTGCTCGGTATCAAAGAAGAGGACCACGCCGATGTATCCTCTTGCGGGGCAACGACTTGGGTAGACGGCCGGCACCACATCCGTGACCTTCGCGACCCTGCCGACACCTTCGTGGTCTGTGACCGCGCCGCGCAGACACGCGCCTGGATACCTCCGTTCGGCCCACAGCTCCACAAGTTGCTCGAGAGCCTCCATGGTCAGGACGGGCGTGGGGTGATCGAGCCAGGTCGTGTCGGCCGATGCGTGGGCGACCGGTGGTGGCCGCATGGTATACGACGGTGCCGAGCATGCGAGAGCGGTGACGATCGCTACTACGAGGGGTACAGCGCGGTGCATTTTGCTTCTCCTGGCGGGTAGTGCTTGTCGCGGCAAGGGACGCATGCCCATTCCGTTCGGCAAGGAGATGTGTGGAGAGGGAAAGTGGGCGGTGAGCACGAGGAGGGGCGCTCAGTAACAAGTACACCGCAAATATTCTAACGGTCCTGACAATGTTGCGACTCGTGAACTTCACGAGCACGCCGACTCACTCTCCATCTACTGCTCAGCCGGGCGCGTTCGACTGGCGTAGGTCGCGGAGTCGTTGGCTGTGGCGACGGCATAAGTGATTACAAACAGTGAAGTTAGAAACCGCGCAAGACATGTCGCCCCGTCGCCGCCAGCTCGACCTTCGTGACCCATCGACACGTCGTCGTTGCCATGAGACACGGCCGGGAAATCCGAGAGGTCGGTGCGAACGCGATCTTTGCACGTTCGCGCGGTGGGCATGTTTCTTGACCTGTCGCAGTCACGTCGTAACGCACCCAACCATTTTCCTCGCCGCGCCGGACGACAAATGTTTCCGGGAGGTCGCCGATGAATCGAACACGATGCGCCGCCTCTAGGGCCGGCTGGGCAATCCCACTTCTCTTCGTTCTTGCCGGGTGCTCAGACTCGACT
>JBDHAF010000324.1:0-3077 GCA_039588255.1 Gemmatimonadota bacterium
AGTGCCCGGTCGTATGCCCGAAGTCCGTAATAGTAATAATTCGCAAGGGCCAAGTGCCCCTCTGGCATATCTGGATCAAGGTCTAGCGCCTGATCCGCTGCCGCCCGCGCCAGCCGGATTCGCTCCTCGGTGATGTCGTACCTGAACCAGTAGACCTCCGAGTGGATAATGGACAACCACGCGTGAGCCAGAGCGAAGCTGGGGTCGAGGTCCACGGCCTGCTCCCACATTCGCTGCGCACTACGATAGTCCTCAGCGAGCCAGCCTGGCCGTCGGTAGTACTCCATCCCGCGTAGATAGAACTCGTAGGCTTCGAGGTTCTCGGTCGGCCTTTCCTCAACGCGTTCCCTCTCGGCACCCGTCAGCTCCGCCCCCACCGCGGCAGCGACCTGCCCCGCAATGTCACTCTGGATAGCAAAGATGTCCGTGAGGTCGCGGTCGTAGATCTCTGCCGCTATGTCGAGAAGGCTCCTGTCAGCGCCCTTGTACTGCATACTCGACGTCCGCGAAGTCACCTTGAGGTCAGCAATCTTCGTGAGGTGTGTGATAATCGCGTCCGTGATCCCGCCGCTGAAGTACTCGTTGTCGGGGTCGGCGCTGAGGTTGGCGAACGGTAGCACGGCGACGGACTTGGGGTCTATGACGCTCGAGGCGGCTCCTGCGTGCTCAGCGATCGGCTCCCGTCCCGCATCTTCCCCGCGCCCAAGCAGCGCCACTGCCGCACCGGCGATGACGAGAATCCCGGCCAGGATCATGAGCTCAATCCCGCTTGCCCTCTGCCGACCCTTCTCACCGTGATACCACGCCAGAACGAGCGTGACGATGAATCCGATTCCAAGAAGGACGTGGAGAACTCGCTGGAACCCCACAGAGAGGCTCCACGGTTCAGCGAGCACCTCGATGCCCTGAAACACGAGCCATGCGCCAGCCAGGTAGGCGAGAGCCCACTGGAAGAGCTTGCGTTCTCTCAGGCGCTGGAGGAGGGATGGCATTAAGGTGGCCCCCACTTAGCCGGCGTTAACGAGCCTCACCGCTCACTGGTTCCCGCCCGCTCCCGCAGTACATCGAACCAGTTCGATACCACGTGGATCTCCTTGGCCGGAGCGTCGGGGTTCTCGGCCTTCACCAGGAACCGCTCTCCGTCCCGGGTAATGTCGTAATCCACCCACACAGATGAGGGGAGAGAGGGCATCTCGAAGAGTGGCTGGGGGGTCTCCCGGCTGAACGACCCGGCCGTGGACACCCTCGCGGCCATCAGGGTTCTTCCGCTCCAGAAGAAGAGCTCATCGCCGTCGGCCGCCCAGAGAGGGCTCACACCGCCGCCGGTCGATACCTGTTGCTTCCCACCGATCTGAGGAAAGGATACCACGTAGACCTCGTTGGAACCCGTCTCGTCCGACTGATATGCGACCCAGCGGCCGTCGGGGGAGAACCTCGCACCCAACTCATTCGCCGGTGTCGCCGCAACGGGGATCGGGTTTCCCACGCTATCGACTTGCAGCGCATAGATGTCCGCCTGATTCTCAGGGTGTTGTTCCTCAAAGGCCAGCCACCGGTCGTCGCCTGACCACGAGGTGGGCTGCATGTGGTGCCTGCCTCTATAGAGCAGGACGGGGTCGGCGCCAGCATCAACTACCTTCACACGGATCGTTTCCCCTCCAGAATCAATCGAGCTGTAGGCGAGACGACGACCGTCCGGCGACCAGGTCGCCGCCCAGTCCCAACCCGGAGCGAAGGTGAATCGCTCAGCATCGCCTGTGGCTACGTCGACCAGATAGACATCAGCGTTTTTGGGCTTGTGGATCCACGCGGCGACGCGTCGACCGTCTGGCGCTAGCTGGAACATTTCCACCGTCACCGGAGGCCCTAGCTGCCGGAGACGCTGTCCCTCGCGATCCACCCACCAGAGCAAGTAGTTCCTCGCAATCGAACCGCGCACGAACGCCACCGTCCCCCTGTCGGAAACGGCAAACGAGGCAGCTCCGCCCCAACGGGCGACGCGGATACCGGACTCGACCGGGAATGGGGCGCCCGTCACTTCCCGGCGCGCTAGATCGTAGGGCACGGCGAGAATCGTCCCTGTGGCCTCGGCGTACACGATGTGTCCGGTAGGAACGTACCTCCCGAACCAAGCCTTCTCTCTGATCGTCTTCCGTTCGCCGGTCTCGAGATCCTGAAGGACGATCCTGGCGTCTTCCCACAGGCCGCTGAGCCCTATCACGGTGAACAGTACGAGCTTGCCGCCAGCAAGGACTTGCGGCCAGGTGTGCGCCATCTCGAGCAACGTGTCCACCTCGGTGGTGAGCTGTTCGGGAGCTCCCCCCGCGGCGGCGACCCGCCAGAGGCCACTTCCAGGGACCGAATACACGATGTTGCCGTCCTCGCCCCAGCTCGCTCCGTGGATGTAGTCCGCACCAGTACTCGCAATCTCAGTGACCGGGCCACCATCAACCGAGACCCTCTTCAGCGCCCCGCCCTCGGTGAAGCCGATCCATTCCCCGTCAGGTGAGAAGAAGGGGAACACGGCGCCTGCGGTCCCGGCCAAAGGCTCGCTCTCAAACCGATCCAGCGGCCTCACGTGCAGCCCGTCTTCGGCGTAGTACACCAAGGCGCGGCCGTCCGGGGAGAGCGCCAGGCGGGGAATCTCCTCGTGCCACATCATGTGACCGCCGGCGACCGGGACCGTGAAGTGCGTCGGGCCGACGGATTCGGCAGCGGGTTTTGGGCTGGATAGGAACATCCGTCCCAGAGCCGCACCGGTAGCGAGGAGCACGAGCGCGACAACACCAGCAGCGCGCCAATTGGCCCGTAAGGCCTCGAACGCCGAGACCGCTGTCTCGGCTCGGCCGGACGGCCGCGCACTGGTCGCCGGGACCAGCCGGGGGTCGCTCAGCGCCTCGGCGAACTCCCGCGCCGTCGCGAACCGATCGGCGGGGAGCTTCTCGAGCGCCTTACCGAGTGCCAGGTCAATGTGAAACGGCACGGTGCCCCGGTGGTCGGTCACCGGGCGCGGCGTGTCGGTCACTATCTTGGCGATCACTGCCTGCGCCGTCGGCCCAGTATGCGGCGGCTCGCCG
>JBDHAF010000325.1:0-2825 GCA_039588255.1 Gemmatimonadota bacterium
GGAGATCCGAGCCGCTGGACTATACGACGACATTTGGCAGGCGTTCACGGTGCTGCTCCCGATTCGAAGCGTCGGCGTCCAGGGGGACGAGCGCAGCTACGACCGGGTGATCGCACTCCGGGCCGTGACCAGCCGAGACGGCATGACGGCCGATTGGTTCCCGTTCCCGCCGGAAGTGCTGGCCCGCATCTCCAGCCGGATCGCCAACGAGGTAGATGGGGTGAACCGAGTGGTGTACGATGTGAGCTCGAAGCCGCCGGCGACGATCGAGTGGGAATGAGGGCTGGGAGTAGGGAGTAGGGAGTAGGAAGGTAGGGAGTAGTACATGGAACCGGCGCTGGCTACCCAGTTATCACGGTGCTCAATCGCTAGGACGGACAATGGTCGCCGACCAAGGGGTCGGCGACCACTGTTCTGCTGAGAGTCCGTTTCAGCGGATGGGGAATCAGCTACAGCTCTCGCTCGACTGGCGTTCCATGAACTGCACGGCCCCCGGCCGAGCCGGTACGCGAACCCCGGTGACCGGTGCCGTGATGACTTGCGCCGTAATGCAGTCCCAGCCAGGCGACCGCTCGAGGACGTCCACGAAGAGTTCCCCACCGCTCTCGTACACCCCTTCGATAGAAATCTCGAATCCCCCTGTGGGGTGGCGCCCCATCGCAGCGACCACTACCATCTCCTGGCTGAAATCGATGGTAGGAGGTTCGGGGGCCGGGACAATCATGGACTTCATGGCGTACCAGAAGTCCAGCCATGCTTGCTCATCCCGAATGACGGTGCGAGCCGGCGCGGCCGGGCCGCCGATCACGCTGCTGATCTCGTCGAGGTTCGCGAATTGTACCGCGACGGCGTCCGATGGGAGATCCGGTAGTTCCGTGGGTCCCCCCTGTGACTGGCAGGCCGGTGCGAGCAAGGTAAGAGCCAAGAGCACACTGGGCCGATGTTTCGACATTCATCCTCCTTCGCCGCGCCTTGAGCATCCCTCCACCTGGTCGGTGTGAGGTGAAGCGGCCCGGTCCGCCTCGACGTCGACTCCTCTCCCGCGCGGCATGCTGGTTCCAAGTCCCCAAGATCAGAAAGGGGAGGCTTCCACCTCCCCCCTCCGAGAGCGCCACCGAAAGATAAAACCTACTCGGTGCAGGCGCGGCGCGCGTTGATGAACCCGCGGCCGTACTGGGTATCGTTGCCCGGCTTGCCCAGGTCATCCGCGGTGTTGGCCAGCTTGTTCTTCCAGGCCCCCACCGAAATGTTGGGATAGCGTTGCTTGATCAGCGCAGCCACTCCCGCGGCGGCGGGCGCCGACTGGCTGGTTCCGGCAGCCCACCCGTAGTAGTGGTTTCCGCCCGTCTCGCCGTAGACGCTCATCACCATGTCCAAGACCCAGCACAATTGAGTGACAGGCCCGACAGTGCACACATCGTTGCCGGGGAGTGCAAAATCCCCGCCCGGACCGGCCACGTGGACCAGGGAGTTGCCTGAATTGCTGTACGAGGCAAAGCGGGTGAAGTCCGTTGCGCCCTGGGCCCATCCGAACGGCCCGGTAGCGGAAATGGCGATGCCGTTGCCGGATTCGGCCGGGCTGATGGTGAACGGCCCGGATTGGTCGAAGTTGAATCCGTTGTTCCCCGCCGAGGAGATCACGAGTACCCCGCGCCGGCTAGCCGTGTTGACCACCTTGTTGACCGCGGCAACCAGCGGACCGTTCCCGCCGGCCGTATCGGCCTTCGGGAAGATGCCCGAGAGGCTCATGTTGATGATGTCGGCCCCGGCTCCGCCCGCCGAGAGCGACCGCGAGGCATACTCGATCCCCTGGATGATCTGGCCGAAGGGGCCCTCGCCGTCGTGGAGTACCTTGACCCCGATGATGGTGGCTTCGGGAGCGACGCCGATGACCCCCTCGCCGTTGTCGGGTGCCGCGGCAATGCCGGCCACATGCCCTGCGTGGCGGAATAGGCCGGTGTCGTCATCGTAGTTGAAGCCGGGGACGAAGGAGGCCGAGGCCGCGACGTCGAGATTCGGGGCGATGTCCTCGTGGGCCGAGGGCAACCCGCCATCCAGCACGGCAATCCGTACCCCATTGCCGGTGCAGCCGGCTCCCCAGGCCGCCGGAGCCTCAATCGCGCCCATGTTCCACTGCAGGGGGTAGAAAAACTCATCGCCGGGCGTGATCGTCGATTGCTCCAGCTGTACCGCCTGGACGGGTGGTTGCCACTGGACGATCGTGTCCCGGGCCCCATCACTGAAGGCGCCGCTGGCCAGCGCCCGGCCGAGAAAGTCCGCGTCGTCGGACGAAGCGATACCAATGCCGTCGCCGCTGAACGTGACGGTCCCGCCGGCCTGTTCGACTGCCCGCGTCTGCTTGGCGCCCCACTTCCCGGCGAGCAGCACGTAGCTATTGCCGCTGCCCGCGACGGAAAAAATGGGTGACGCGAGTTCCGTCTGACCGGTTGGGGCCACTGGTTCATCAGAGCAGGATACTCCGGCTAGCGCTAGCGCCGAGACTGCCGCAAGTGCTCCCAGCACTCGGAATCTGAACATAGGTGACCCTCCCAATGGTAAGATCGTAACATCGGATCCATCGACTTCACGTAGTCGCGGGCGACCAGGCGCAGGGACATTTGTGTGTGGCAATCGCTCGATAATTGAGGGTAACTCCGTGGTTATGAAGTGTGACGGGGGGAATTACTCTCGATAAGTATGGCTTCTCGCGCGCCGTTCCGCTAGTCGACGTTCCGGTCGCTCAGACGCCCTTCTCCTCCATCAAAGCATACAGCTCCGCCGCCTCGGTCAGACCTCCGAGCCGACTCGGCACGTCATGCTCGCGA
>JBDHAF010000326.1:0-2801 GCA_039588255.1 Gemmatimonadota bacterium
GACCGTCCAGCTCAGACCGGCTCCGGCCGGATCACTGTCATCGCGTGCGTCGCCTCCGGTGATGGAGGCGGCCACATAGGTTACACTGGCCGGCACGATGTCGGTCACCACGATATTGGTGGCCTGGGCAGGGCCGTTGTTTGTCAGGGTAATCGTGTAAGTGACGGTCTGGCCTTCGTCCGGTGTGGCATCATTTACGGTTTTTGTGATCACCAGATCCGTGTTGTTTTCGATTACGATCGTACTGGCGGTGACACTGGCCGGACCGCCAGTATCGCTGACCGCGTCGTTGTAACTGCTTGTAACGGTATTGCCACCAGCCACAGCCAGGACACCCAATGTCGGGTCAGGCACAGTTCCGGCAGAGGTTGCCAGGGTGCCGGTAAAGACGCCTGTGTCTAAGCCGGTTTCCGTGAGCGTTACGGTTTCGCTTTCTCCTGTGGCCGGGTTATCGACCGTGACACTGGTGGTCTCTGCGATCCCGCTGTTGGTGTTCAGGTCGGAATCGGTAACCGTGATCGTAATCGAGTCGGTCGGAAAAATCGAGGCCGTGGCGCTGATCGTACCGGAGACTCCCGCACTCACCACGTTCGTGGTTGCGGTTACAACGGCCGGGCCGCCCGTTCCGCTCACGGCATCGTTGTAGATGGTCACCAGAGTGTCGCCCGCCTGCACGTTGAAGCTGCCGTCATTGTCAACTCCGGCCGTCAACCCGAACACGCTGCCGACATTGGCGGTAAAAATCCCGGTATTGAGCCCGGTCTCGGTGTAGGTGAGAAGTTCGCTCTCGCCGGTGCTCGGATTGCTGGTGATCAGGGTCAGGCTCTCAGCCACTAAAGGATCAGTATCCAGATCCGAATCCGTCAATGTGATAGTGACGGCATCGCCGGCAACGATGGGGGTCGTGGACAGCAGGGTCCCTGTGACGCCGCCGCTCACTACCACGGTCACCGCCGTGGGATTTGCTGTGCCGCCGGAAGCCGTTACGGCATCGAAATAGCTGGTGCTGAGCGTGTCGCCGGCCTGCACGTTGAAGACACCGTCGTCGTTGGTCCCGGCCACGACCCCAAAGACAGTGGCCACGGCCGCGGTGAACATCCCCGTATCCGCACCCGTCTCCGTGTAGGTCAGCAGCTCGGTCTCCCCCGTCACCGTGTTCATCGTCGTCAGGCTAAAGCTCTGCAGGGTCAGCGGGTCGGTGTTCAGATCGGCGTCGTTAACGATCAGAGTGACCCCCGCTGTCGGGATAATCGGAGTGGTGCTCTGAATCGTGCCCGTGGTTCCGCCGCCCACCGTCAGGACAACCGGTGCGGTGGAAACCGCAGCGGTCTGGTCGCTGGCGATATCTGCCAGGTTCGTGATCAGGGTTCCATTGGCGGTCCCGCCGTTGACAGTCACCCGGAAGGTCAGGGTCGTTGAGGCGCCGGCCGCCAGGTTTCCGATGTTCCAGCTCAGGTTCGGCGCCAGCGCATCGTCAGCCCCCACACCGGTGATGGAACCTGGCACGTAGGTCGTATCGGCCGGGATCGTGTCGCTTGTCACCACACCCGTGGCTTCCATGTTGCCCGAGTTGATAACTTCGATGCGGTACTCGATGGTATCGTTGGGCAGTAGCGCCCCGCCGTCCAGATCCGAGGCGGTCTTCGTGCTGCCCACAAAGAACGGAGAGGCCACCAGCGATGTTGAGGCCGTTGTGGTGTTGGCAGGAATAGTCTCATCACTGTCGATGCTTGCCGTATTGTCGATAAAAAACGTGCCGGCGGCCACCGGGTCGTCGATCGTCACCTGGAAAGTGAGCGGGCCAACGGTCGCCCCCGCGGCCACCGTCCCCAAATTCCAAACCAGAGTCGGTGCACCGCTGTCGTCGGCGCCCGGGCCTGTAATCGAGCCGGGCACGTATGTCGTCTGGGCTGGAATCAGATCGGTGACAACAACGTTGTTGCCCGCAGCCGCCCCGCTGTTGGTGACATTTATCGTGTACAGCAGGGTCGCTCCGGGAACCGTCAGCGTGGGCGCTACCGTTTTCGTGCTGTTGGTGAACGCCACTGCCGAGCGGACGGTGGTGGACGCCGTGGCGTTGATATCGGAAAGCCTGTTGCCCTGCAAAGTGGCGCTGTTGTCTACGATGCTGCCGTCCGGCAAGGCGATGCTCGGCTGCACTATAAAGCCCGCCGTGCGATCTCCGCTATTTTTGGCCAGAACTCCCACGGTCCAGCGGATATCGGTGACCGTGGCCGGGTCGGCCGGCTCGGCACCCCAGCTGCCGCGGTTATCCGTGGAGAACTCGACGGTCACGCCCGCCTCACCCCAGGCGCTTCCGGCGATATAGGTGGTGTTGGCCGGAATGCTGTCGAAAATAACCACACTACTTGCATTTCTGCTTCCCGAGTTGCGGTAAGTCAGGGTGTAGGTAATCGCACTGCCTGCCAGGGCCGGATCGGGAGAGTCCGTCTTTCCGAACGCAATGATAGCAGAGTCGACGCCCGTAACGGCAGTGGTGGTCGCTGTGGCCCTGTCGGATACGGGGCCAAAGTTGGAGGTGCCGACCAGAGAGGTGATTTCCTGATCCCCGGGAGTCGTGCCGGGGGGAACCGTCAGGCGCAGGACCACGTTCATGCTCGCGCCTGCTGCCAGGTTCCCACTGTCGGGCCAGCCGTCTGCATCGGAGTCGAAAGCGGGGTTCACGAAGTCCCATTGACCGTCGGCATCGCTATCCTGGGCCATCAGGACGGTACCGGTGGCATCCAAAAGCTCCGAGGGCCAGAATTGCGGCCCGATCTTGACCACGGAAAAATCGAACC
>JBDHAF010000327.1:0-2755 GCA_039588255.1 Gemmatimonadota bacterium
ACGCGTTGAACGTGACAACCCGGAGCGAGAGTGTCTCAGTCATGACCGCGAACGATAACACCGAAGGCCCGGCCGTTGACACCGGTGCTGCCGACGGCTCTCGTTGTTGCATGACACTGCGTATCCTCCTGCTGGCGTGCGTCACGCTGAGCACCGCACTGCCGGCGCAAGAGCGTTTCCCCTACGAGCTAGACCCATGGCTGGACGGTGGCCTCACGGCTGGAGGTGTCGCGCTCCTCGCCGGAGCCGTCGCGATTCGCCAGGGCCAGGAGCCCCTGAGCCCAGAGGAGATCGCGGCGCTCGAACCGGCGGACATCAATGGCTTCGACCGCTCTGCCACCGAACAGTGGTCGACCACTGCCGCAAACGTGAGCGACGTGCTCGTCTGGACCATGATGGCCGCGCCCCTCGGCCTGGCTGTCGCGACACCGGGCTCGCGTCATTCCTGGACAGTGGCAGCCATGTGGGGTGAAGCACTCCTGTTGAACAACGGGATGATGCAGCTGCTCAAGGGCGTGACCAACCGCACCAGGCCGTACGTCTACAACGACGATCCGGACATCCCCGACGAGCTGCGCGTCGAGGTCAGCGCGCGCCGCTCCTTCCCGTCCAGCCACACCGCCAACGCCTTCGCCTCGGCCGTATTCTTCAGCTCAGTGTACGCGAAGCTCCATCCCACCTCGTTGGCCAGGCCTTGGATCTGGGCGGGCTCCCTGACCCTCGCTGCGACCACCGGATACCTGCGCTACCAGGCCGGCAAGCACTACCCTACCGATATCATCGGTGGGGCAATCATCGGCTCGTTGATCGGATGGGGCGTGCCCAAGCTCCACGAGGTCGCCGGTGTGAATCTCACCGTCGCTCCCTCTGAGAGCGGCACTGCCATCGGGCTGGTAGTGCAGTATTGAGCGCGGCGGGAACCACGTAGCACCCACAATCGTCAATCCCGACACTTGCGCTCGCCCTGACCCCATGGGCATACTGTCGGCTCCCACGATCCCGTATCGCCACAGGAGCACCATCATGAAGCGCCTCCCGGTTCTGGCTATCTGCCTGACCTTACTCTGGCCAGCGGCACTCACCGCTCAGATCATCGACGACACACCACCCGACACCGCCCGCGGGCAGCCGGCGGACTCAACGATGATCAGGCTGAACCCCAACGATCCGACCTTCGACCTCTGGAAGCTGCTGCGCGACCGGTCGAACGACCCGGCGCGTGAGCCGGGCCCGATCCACGTCCAGCGGTACGCGGGTGAGATGGGCTGGTCGGGCATCCCGACGTTCTTCCGTCTTCCGGTGGCTCTCAACCCCGAGGACCTCCGCGCCGGCAACGTCGACGTAGCCATTCTGGGCGCCGGACTCGATATGTCGGGCGGCATGCGAGGGGCGGCGTACGGTCCCAGGAAGCTGCGCGCCAACAATGAGTACGTCGCGTCGAGCGGCTTCAGCATGCCACACATGCACACCATGGTGAACCCGTTCCAGGTGCTGAGCATCGTGGACTACGGGGATGCCCACGTCGACCCCTTCAGTACCGAGCGCAGCGTGCACCACATTCGCGACATCGTGCGGGAGATCGCCGAAACGGGCACGATGCCGGTCGTCGTGGGGGGCGATCACTCCCTGGAGTATCCCAACGTGGCCGCAGTCACGGACGTGCACGGCAAGGGCAACGTGGCTGTGATCCACTTCGACGCGCACTACGACGGCAGCAACGGGGGGGTTGGGTCACCTGGTGACTCACGGTTCGCCGGTCTATCGACTCATCAACGAGGGACACGTGAAGGGCAGCCACTACATCCAGGTGGGCCTGCGTGGCTATTACCCGGACTCAGCGTCGTTCGAGTGGATGCAAGAGCAGGGCTTCCGCTATCACACCATGGCGGAGATCGAGCGCGACGGGTTCCCGGCCGTGATGGACCGTGTGCTAGCCGAGGCTCTGGACGGTCCGGAGCATTTGTACATCTCGGTTGACATCGACGTGTTGGACCCCGCGTTCACATCGGGCACCGGCACACCCGAGCCTGGCGGGCTCACGACGCGGGAGATGTTCCCACTGCTCCGCGGCCTGTGCAACCATCCGAGTCTGGTGGGCTTCGACGTCGTCGAGTTCAACCCGCTGGCTGATCCGGGCTATACGACGGCGCTCAACGTGGACCGCCTGATTCGGGAATGCCTCGTGGGCGTCGCAATGCGCAAGCAAGGGATCGATGACCCCAGGTTCTTGAGTCCGCTCACGGTGGAGCACAACCGGCGGTAGGGATTCAGACCACGACATACCGGGGGGCGGGAGCGCGCTAGCGCCTCCCGCCCTTTTGCGTCGCCGACTCAAGCCTGATACGTTCGACGGCGCGCAGTCCGAGACTGATCGGCGTCTCAGGCCACTTCGCAGGCCGCGAGTAATCAAATGACTCATCGCAAACTCACACAGCTAGCCCTGACCGTCGCCGCACTGCTTCATCTCACCGCGGCGCCATCCCTCGCACAACAGCTCACCAGTGCCGAGATCAAACAGTATGGGAAGGCAGAGGCCCCGCAGGCCCTTGAGTTGTTCCGCGAATACCTCAGGATCCCCAACGACGCGCACTTCCCGGACGACCTCCGCGGAGTCATCGACTGGCTCACCGTCCAATTCCAAGAACGCGGGTTCCGCACCGAGGAGCTGGAGACCGGCCGCATCCCCATCCTGCTCGCCGAGCGCACGTTCCCGAACGCCGAGCGCACGCTGCTGGTCTATCTCCAGTCCGACGGG
>JBDHAF010000328.1:0-2730 GCA_039588255.1 Gemmatimonadota bacterium
AGATCTCGGCCGAGCCGCTTGGGCTCTCCTGCTTTTCACTGCCAGACGGTTCACAGGTGTTCGACCCGGACGCCGAAACGGAAGTGGTAATCGGCATCCAAAAGGGACCCACCTCGGCGCGCAAAGGGGACCCACCTGGGTCAGAGTATACACCGCCGAGGGGGTGGCGGAAAGCCGTTACTTCGACTTCCCCCTCCTGCTCTTGACCGACTCGCGGAAGCGGTAGCTCTCTCCGTTCATCTCGAAGATGTGGCAGCGGTGGGTCAGCCGATCCAAGAGTGCGGCGGTCATCCGCTCGCCCTGGAAGACCTGGACCCACTCACTGAAGGGCAGATTGCTGGTGAGCAGGAGGCTGCCTCGCTCGTAGCGGTCGGCGAAGACCTGGAAGAGCAACTCCGCCCCGGTTCGACTGAAGGACATGTACCCCAGTTCGTCACAGATCAGGAGTTCGGCCTTGTCCAACTGGGTAAGGAAGCGATCCAGCTGGTAGGCCTTCTGGGCTTCCTCGAGCCGGTTGACGAGGGCGGCTGCGGTGAAGAAGCGGACCCGCTTGGCCGCCCGGCAGGCCGCCAGGCCCAGGGCAATGGCCACATGCGTCTTCCCGGTGCCGGGATTCCCTATCAGACAACAGTTGAAGCGCCGGTCGATCCACTCGCCTCGGGCGAGTTCCAGAACTTTGAGCTTGTTGAGGCTGGGCATGACGCTGAAGTCAAAGGTGTCGAAGTCCTTCAGCACGGGGAACCTGGCGCGCTTGATGCGGGCCTTCAGGGCATTGGCCGTTCGAGCGGCCACTTCCATCTCCGTCAGGCGCAGCAGGTAGTGCTGGTAGTCCTCGTTGCCCGAGGCGGCCTCGCGGGCGAGTTTCTCGAAGTCCGCCGCCATGGCCGGTAGCCGCAGGCGCTTGAGGTTGGACTTCAAGAGCAGGTTGGCATGGGCATCAGACATGGGTCGGTTCTCCTGCAGGGAGCAGTTGATTGAATAGGCTCAGATTCGGACGGGGGACCTCGACCTGGTTGATGGGGTGGTCCACGAGGCCCTCAAGGGGCACCGGCTGCGGTCGGTCGCGGGCGGCCAATCGCTCGGTTCTCCGCCGGATCGATTCGGCATCGAGGAGGCCTTTCCACCGGCAGTCTTCGACGGCTCGCCGGACGCGCGTGAGGGGGTGTTCAGCCAGCAGTTGCAGCACCCGCACGTACTGCCGGGCGCCGGGGCCAGGCCCGTGGCGCGCTTCCAGGCGCGTCCGCAGGTCGCTGAAATCGGCCGGCAGACGCCAGTTGCGGTAGACCCCGGAGTGATCCAGCGCCGCCGGCCGACGCCCCAGGACCGCGAGGTAATGCAGCGGATCGAGGATCTGCTGGTTGCGCTCGTATGAGCGCCGGTGGCGGGCCACGAGCTGACCCGCCGCCACGACGACCACCTCATCGACGTAGGCCTTGACGGTGACGGTTTCATACGCCCACCGTCGGGGTACGCTGTAGCGATTGCGGTCGAAGGCGATGGTCTGATACTTGTCCACCTTCCCCGGCCGCTGGACGCTCGGATCGAAGGGCTGCGGGGGGAGGGCCAGGGCGTGGGCGCGATCCCGCTCGAAGCGCTGGCCAATGGTCTCGGTCTGACCGGCCACCGTGCGGGCCCCCTCGGCCAGGCAGCACCGCAGGAGGTGGGTATTGAGGTCGTCGACGTCCTTGACCTGTGGCACCGGCGTGGCCCAGCGACGCTGGAGGTCATAGACCCGATTCTCCGTGTGCGGTTTTTCGTTGCCCCGGGCCGGCATGCAGAACAGCGGTTCGAAGGTGTAGTGGCTGGCCAGGGCCGCATAGGCGGGATTCATCTCCCGTTGGCGACCCTTGAGGATCGTCTTGACCACCGTCTTGGGATTGTCCCACCACACCTCACGAGGGACACACCCGAAGAACTCGAAGGCGGCCACCATCCCGGCCAGGACCGCCTCGATCCGCTCCGTCGGCATAGCCATGGCGAACGGCGCGTGAGAGTAACTCCAGGTGGGAACCAGGACCGGCACCTGCCGGCGGCCGTCGGGGAAGTCCGCATAGATGTGGCCGAAGTCCACTTCCAGGCGCTGACCGGGATCATGGTCCAGGGGGATGAAGGTCTCCCGGTGCCGCTTGCGCAGACGGGCCAGGTAGCGGCGGACCTGGTCATACGAGCCCGGGTAGTCGTGCTCGTCGCGCAGCCGGCGATGGATCTGAGCGGCCGTGTGCCGCTGCTTCGGCGGGGCCCGCTCATCGTCGGCCAGGATCCCCTCGATGAGGGCCTTGAACGGTCCCAGGACGGGGGCCGGTGGGTCCTTCGTGCGCGTGTACGGCCTCGGCTGAGGCTCCATCAGGACTTGGCGAATCTTCCGTCGCGAGTGGTGAAACGTCCGGGCGATGGCCCGAATGCTCATCCCATCCCGATGCGCCCTGCGTATCCTGCCGTAGTCTTCCACCGTAAGCATCCTTGCCTCCTTCAGCCGGTATCCCCAAAGAATACCAGCCTCAGAGGCCGCTACGGTGGGTCCCCTTTACTCGCCGATTCCCCCCCTCAGGTGGGTCCCTTTTGGACGCCGATTACCATCTCGCCAGGTGTGGCGTTCACCTCCGCGGCGGTGGCGGTGCAGGCCAGCAGCACGGCTGGCGCGGTAACAGGTCTGCCAGTCGAGTTGAGGTCCGTCTCTGGCTCACCTCGAAACAAGGCTTCCAGTCTCGTGCCGTTCACCATCCGCTATCG
>JBDHAF010000329.1:0-2713 GCA_039588255.1 Gemmatimonadota bacterium
CCTGTACGGCCGACGCGAACATTGACGGCGGATCGTTCGATCCGGACGGCGATCCGATCACACTGATGCAGGTGCCCCAAGGACCGTATCCGGTGGGGAACACGGTTGTCACCCTCATGGTGACCGACGACGATGGGGCGACGGACGAGTGCACGGCGGTCGTGACCGTACTCGACGTGGCACCGCCGGAAATCGACGTGGCGCTGAGTCCCGACGGGCTGTGGCCACCGAGCCACCACCTTGTCGATATCTCGGCCGTGGTGATCGCCACCGATTCGTGCAGCACGGTGGAAGTCGTCCTCGAATCGATCACCAGCGACGAGCCGGACAACGGCGAGGGCGACGGGGACACCGACAACGACATCCAGGACGCGGATTTCGGTACGGCGGACTTCGATTTCTTGCTCAGGGCCGAGCGCTCGGGGACCGGAAACGGTCGCGTCTACACGGTCGTTTACTCGGCGACCGACGCGTCCGGAAACACCACGACGGCGACCGCAACCGTCGTAGTACCGCACGATCAGAATGACGTGGTGGACCCGGTCCAGGTCTTCCTGCAGGCCGCGTCCGCCGGCACTGTGGTGCAGTGGACGGAGGTTCAGGGCGCCCAGTCTTACAACGTGATCCGCGGATCGCTAGCCGACGTCGTGATGACCGACACGGCCATCGAGCTCGGTCCCGTGGCATGCATCGAGGCGCACTCGGGAGACACCGACACGATCGGCTGGGAGGACGGCGCCCTTCCCGATGCGGGACAGGTGTTCTTCTACGCAGTCGAATACGTGCAAGGCAATTCCGGCAGCACCTACGGAGCCGAAAGCGCGCCATTGCCCAGGGTTCCCGGAGCGGGGGCCTGCGAGTAGGGTCGATCGGTCGCAGAAACGCGTCCTCGAGGGCGGGGTGACTTTGGCGGCGAAGTCGTTTCCCGCCCCGAGGGCGCGATTTATTGCTACGACCGCATGGCGGCACGGAGTTTGTCGGCCAGTGTAGTGCCAGCGAGTTCCGCACGCCTGTAGTCGCTCCCAACCTCCTCACCTTCGGGATGTTACGATGGGCTTCTCCCCGCTTTAAATCGGAGCCCATCATGGCAACGCGCCCACCGATCCGTTTGCCTAGGCAGTGGCCTCGGCACGTCAAGTCCGCCATCCTCCACGCCATCTCGCTCGCCAGCGTCGTCCTGTCCTATGCCCGCGGATGCTGATCTTCAAGTGCCGGCCAGACGGAAGTCTGCTCTCGAGCCGCCAGTACAACAACGACGACGATCCCACGAATCAGGACGACGAACCGGCCTGGCTTGCGGTCGACAGCCAGGGCAACGTTGTCGTCACGGGCAACACGCATACGAACGACACGGGTGACGAAGCATTCAGGCACCCAGAAGAAAGCGGACCAGAAACGGTGGGCGAGACACCAGCCTCATCATTCGGTCGAGGAGCGCGGCCAAGGCCACGAGGCCGGCAACGAGAAGTGCATACGCCAACGCAAACCCCTTCAGCGTGAGCTGCGTGTCGAGGTGGCGCGCGATCACCTCGATCGCGACGAGATGCGCGACGTAGATCGCTAAGCTGTGCCGCCCCAAGACCCTAAGGAACCAGAGAGACGACGAATAGCCGAGACCGTCGAAGAAGACAAAGCCGGCCGCGACGACGCCCAGCGCGGTCACGAAGTGGCCGATCGTAGGCGGATAAAACAGCTCGCTATAGCCCTTGCGAACGATCAGCTCGCCCGGGAAGACGACCCAAACGATGCACCCGACCACGAGAAGCGCCATCGCTCCGATGATCACCGCCGGGTTCAGGCAGTCGCAGAACTTCTCATTCGACCGTCGTTCGAGGCCGAAGGCGACTCCGAACAGCATCGCGGCGGTCCAGGGAAACACGGGAAAGAACCCATCGATCAGCCAATGCGATGTGATGGCCGGGAGCGCTTTGCCGAGGCCGGGCAGCTCGTTACCGAAGACGATCTCCAGCGGGTAGGCGGCGTAGCCGAACGCGGCTCTTAGCAGCGGACCGGCGAGCACGATCAGCGCGGCGAGGCACACGATCGGCACCGGCTTCAGGCGGGAGATCAACGTGGCGATGGGTAGCGAGAAGCCGATGAGGTAGAGGACGTCGAACGTCGTGAACGGGTAGACGCGCCAGACTCCCGCATCGATCCCGGCGCCCACGAGGACGATCAGGCCGCCGCGCAGGATGGAGTGCCCGAGGGTGTGCCGGGCGGATCCGTAGGCGACCATCGTCCCGGCCAGGAATATGAATATCGTGGCGGCAAACGAGCCGTAGAGCCTCAGGAGGAACGGATGCGGCTGAACCAGCGAGTCACCCGCCAGGTTGGCCGCGATCATAGTGAAGATCGCCAGCCCGCGCATGACGTCGACCACGACGTCGCGATCCCGAATCGATGTGGTCATCGGCGGTCCTTGTCGGCGTGGAGAACGGACATCGCGCCCGGCAACCAGTTATGCTACCCCAGAGACGGTTCAACCAAGTTCCTTTTCCGGAAGTTCTCATGGCCGGCTCCACTCCCCACCCAGGGGCACCGACTCCCATTAACAAGGATAAGAGGTGCCGATGTTCCTGCTGCGGCTCACCGCTGGAAGCACGGAATCTACGGGCTAATGGAGCTGCGGGGGCTGGAGGCGGAGGATCTGCTGAAACGCTCCGCCTGACGGTGAGCTACGTCGAGGGGCGGGGGCACCTGCTGGAACAACGGA
>JBDHAF010000330.1:0-5017 GCA_039588255.1 Gemmatimonadota bacterium
GAGACGCACTTCGTCGGCACCCAACGACTTCCGAGCACGCACCCAATACTCACGGAGCCACTTGTACCGCAGCGGGCTCGGCACGGCGCGCCGCACCCATTCCCACATCTCTGGTGCGACGGGTAAGGTGGCGGCGGAGCCTGTCGTCTTGGTGCCTGGGACGCGCACCTGTTTCGTCACCGGAAGCAGGTCGGTATCCCGAAGCCGCAGGTACTCGCCCACTCGAAGTCCCAGATACGCGATTGTCACGTAGGCCGGTCGGACGAACTCGGGCGTCTGGTTCACTATCCTCCAGAACGTGGCGACATCGAGATCGGGCACCCGTTCGTTGGCTTTCGCGGTCGGGAACCAGTTAGTGGTCGCCTTGTCGTTCCGGCGACCGAACATCGCCAGGCGGAAGCGATGGTGTAGCCCGAGCTGGGTGGCGAGGAAGTGGCTGACAGCGGCGCGTAGCTGTGCCCAATCACCGTCGCTTTTCGGCCAGCGATCCTTGAGCGCCTGCCAGTCTACACTGCCCAAGGTCTCGATGGTCGCGCTCTCTGGCAGGCCCGCACGGGCCTTGAGCGCCTTGAAACTCACGCCGTACCGGCGTTGAGTGGCAGTTACGCTTGGGCGTTTCGCGTCCCCAGTGACCTCCGTCCAGAGCGGGAGGCCCACCCACGCCTCGACCGTGGCCCACAGCGGGCGGGTGAGGATCGCACGCTCTCCCGTGAGCTCATCGAGTTGGTTCTCGCGGTCTGCAGCGTAGACCTCGTTCACTGTGTAGGTCCGGGCCTGGATGGCGCGCAGCAAGTCATGTCGGCCCCGGTCATACAGGCGAGAGAGCAGCGCGTTACGCTTCCTGAACTCCGTCACCGTCGTCGCGCCAGAGGCGACGGCAATCCGACCCAGCCCGGGGAAGACCCGGTCAAGTCGGTAGCTGCCGCGTTTGCTGGTTCGGTGTGGCATGCTCAACCCCCTTTCCGGTTCGCGTGTCGGATGCGATGCGCTGCCCGCTTGCAGTCGGCGCTCCATCGCTCAAGGGCTCGCGCAACTGCTAGTGCGACCGCCGGTGTTGCCTCGCGCTCGTGCTTGCTGATGTGGACAAGCGTGGAGTGAGGCACATCGGCAGTGCGGGCCAGACTTCTCAGCGAACAGGGCGCGTCACGAATCGCGCGGCGTACCGCATCCGATAGAGTGGTCATGCGACCAATATGGTCTCAGACACCGGAGGGGGCAAGGGTGTCATGCATTCCTTCGCTCCTCGAGCCATCGGCGTACGTCATGCTCGAACCAGCGAACCGTGCTGTGTCCGAGCGTCAGTTTGCAGGGAACATTCCGCCGCACCCAGCTTGCGCTGACGCCGCCGATCAAATCCGCCACCTGCTGACTGTCCAGGAGTGGCCCACGATCCGGCGGAGGGGGCTGTGGCTCAGGCGGGGACGGTTCAAGCCGCAGGTGATCGGGCGCCACCGCTCATGCCTCCTCCCTACCTAGCCTTCTCCATCTTCTTGCGCCTTCTTCGCATCCTTCGCAAACCATCGTTCTCGGGACCGTCCGCCCGTCGGTTCCTTTATGGACTTGACGAGGCCCTTTCCCTGCAGGTCGGCCAGCGCCTTCCGAATTCGATCAGCCGACTGATGTCGCTCAAACAGGTTCATGATCTCGGTCTGCGTCATACCTTCCGCTCGTCGCCGCAGAGTGCGCAGGATGGTATCCGCAACGGGATCGCCCAGCGCATCGCCGAACACAAAGCGAGCCGACGCTTCGGCGTAGTCCGAGAGTGCGAGGGCGGCCCGGAGGTGCGGTACGCGGATGACGTGTGATCCGTCCAGGAGCGCGTAGAGCATCGACAGTCGGAGCACGTGGGCTTCCGCTCGGGACGTCACAGCTCCGAGCAGTCCCGGTCTACCCCTCGTAAGTTTGGGATAGACGTCCGCCCACATGTCCCGTGCTTCATCATCACGTCGCATCTCGCCAACGCCCTCGGCAGTAACGAGGGCAGACTGGAGTGCTCCGTACAGCGGCTTGAGGTCCTCGCCGGTCAGCATGCCGCCAGACGCCTGTGTTCGACGGTCCCGGCACCAGTAGCAGAGGAGCCCAGGTCGAGACCGCGCGAACCGTCGGCAAACGTGCACGCGTCCCGCCACAACACATAGCCACCGTCCTCATCGTCGCTCCATTCTGGGGTGCTCTCCATAAAGCCTTTGCCGAACCCTGCGCATCTCGGCCAGCAATTCCTCATCACTCATCCGTTCGACGTCGGCCATCGCGCGGCGCACGTTCTCCGGCACCGCCGCCGCCCACCGGGCGAACGCGCGCTCGGCTGCTGGCGTCATCGCCTCCCCTCGACGTGCGGCCTCGTCTTCCGCCAGCAGCTCGTCATCGGTCATAGAGGCGAACGGGCCGGGCCTCCCTAGGCGCCGCAGGATCCGCTTCAACCGTTCGCGTTTCATCTCGGGCCATCCATCAGGTTCAAGCGCTCCTCGATCGCGTCCAAGCGCGCCTCATAGTCCCCGACCTCGAGCAGCTTCACGCCGACTAGCAGGAGCCGAGCGATCACGTTGCCCCGCTTCGTGCTGTTCTCGAGCCGCTGCACATCCGCCAGTGCTGCACCCAGGTGCGCTTGCAGCGCTGCGACCGTGCCGACGTCGCCTGGGGCGTTTGCGTAGCCCACTCGCCGCCGCTGGCCGCCCTTTCGCCGCGCGGCGGTACTCGGCGTAAATTAGCTCTGGTCATGTTTGGGCCGTGCTCATCACCCCGGATCCTCCGTCGGCTCCTGCTCACTTATCGGTCCTCCCGTTGGTGTCTCGCGACGTCCCTTGCGCCGCCGGCACCTTTACGTTAATCATTACAATAATGGCAGTCAATTTGTAATGGCCTAGCTACTGGAGGGGGTCATGGACGTGGACGTGGCGGCCTTTCGCCGCCGGTATCAGGAGCGGACCCAGACGCGCCGGCGCGGTGAGCCGCCGCCGCCGTATCAGCACGTCGACGAGGTTGTCGCACCGGGGCCGACCGGCGAGACGCTGGCCGATCGGCGGGCGGCGGCGGCGGAAGCCTATGTGCGTGCCGTGCGCCACAAGGTATTTGGGTCGTCCGACCCGCCGTTTTCGTCACGAGCGGACGAGGCTTGCATGCGGTGGGAGACCGCGCGCCTCTCCGGGAAAATGGATCCGGACGCGGACCGTATGCTCGACGGGGCCGAGGCGGCGGTCGCGCGGGGCACCGGGTTCGACGAGCGGCAGGTCTACGAGTGGATCTTGACGGGCGCGCGCCCCCGCTTGCCGCGCGCCGTGCTGCGCGTCGAAAGGGTCCGCGAGATACTACCGGATGGGACACAGTTGGGCCGCAAGTGGGCGGCGCTCGTCGTGCATGCCCCGATCACGGAGGCAGAAATGCGCCGGGCCTGGCGGCTGCTCAACGCGGGCTGGCGCGACCCCAAGGCTGGGCCGGTCTTCGCCGCGATGGCGGCGGCGCGGCGCCGCCCGCCCCGCGCCCCGAGGCTGTCAGTGCTCGATCGCCACCTGCTAGCGCTGGTCCGCGACACACCCGGCGCCACGTGGGTCGAACGGCTCGACGTGTGGCGACGGACCCCGCCCCAAGGGTGGACCTCAAGGAAGTGGCGAACGGCGCACGGGAACGTGACAGGCGGTGCCCTGGCCGTCCGCCACCATCGGCTGACACGAAAGCTGGAGGAGATCGACGGCGGCACCGGTGAGTGGTCAACCGAACCCGCGACACCTCAGCCTATGAAACCCAAGGCCGCGAGGAAGCGGAGGTGACAATCATGGCGAAACAAAAGAAGAGGACCCGGTCCACCACAGTCGAGGAGGTCTGCAGTGTCCCCAGCCGCCTGTCCGAGCGCGGCAGCAGAATCTACGTCGAGGTGTGTGGCGTACAGCGCGTGGATAAAAACCAGTCCTGCTACATCACTGAACTAGCGGCGGGTCCTGACGAAGAGATCTCCAGGTTGGCACTTCAGCGCCCCGCAAAGCTTGTCGATCGTCTCGAGCTCCACCCGCTGGGATTGATTGTTGGTGAGACGGTATACCGTCGCCAGGCTCAGTCCTGTGGCCTTGGCCAACGCATAAGGGCTCATTTCTCGCTCGCGGAGAAGCGGTCTGAGGTTGAACCTCACCATGCGCCACAAAATACGCCATACTCCCCTTGCCGGTTATTGCTTACTAGCATAATATAGTCCAGCAAGTAAGTAACACGGCCAGCCGACGAGAGCGTGAGACTCATGGTCGGCTGGCCGCCTAACAACCCTCTTCGGGGTCGCTTTCCAAGAATAAGGGCTGGGCGCCTCCGGAGGCAAGCCGGAGGCCTGCGCCCAATGCCGACGACGACGAAACCCGGAACGAGCTTCGGGGCGGATGACCCCACTTCCTCATCCGCTATCGCCACGCCAGCTGCTGCCGCGATTTCAACGAGCCAACGGCATCAGCGTCGGGCCAAGAAGCCACGAGAGATTGATCTATCACGGTTGCCGTACATTCGCCTCCCGATGGCACCAACGGTCTGGGAGGAACGTCACGGCCGTGGGAGCGAGGTTAAGAAGAGCGACAAGAGTGCCCCCTTGTTCGGCCTCGATACAGGAGGGTGGTCACTCGACGAACCGCGACCCCTCGCCAAGAGCGAGCGCCCCGATCCGGCATTTAAGCAGGCGTTTCACACTGCTGGGTACTCCTACTGGCTGGATCCGAAGGGACGCACACGCGGATACGAGCACGCGGACGGCGTCCTTCGCGTTACTGATTTACTGATCGGGCCGGTAGCGTGACAGCGGAGGCCGGTTTGTCCTTCACCACCTATCGATCGGACGTCAACGTCGACGGATCGGGAATACTCTTTCTATCACGCGATGGTGTTCTCCATGCCTACGATCAGGCTCTGACTCCCATCTTGACTGAACGTGTTGCTGAGTTCCCAGAGTATGCCGCTATTGACAAGCGACTTGGCATTCCGGAGCGGGCATTGAAGAACCACGTCCGTTGTGTGGCCATCACGAACGATTGCCAGCACTACCTCTACA
>JBDHAF010000331.1:0-2689 GCA_039588255.1 Gemmatimonadota bacterium
CCCACTGGCGTTTTATGTATGCCAACGGCCGAACATCGGGAGCCGTGTGAATCGAGAGGTTCACGCACGGTTCTGGGAGAGCGCGGAGGTGAAATTCCTCCGCGCTACTCGACATGAGCGACGGTTCGCACCGACCTTCGGCAACGTCCGCTGTCAACAATAGCGGACGTTGACCGTCTGCCGTCCGCCGACACACTGCACCTATGAGTGGGTTTCCAAAAACGGTGGTATCTGTGAGCTGCCAAAACCCCGTTCAAAACCCATGGGAAAACGTGGCCTCGCAGAGCGAGGATGCACGCATATGGTGCAGTATAGATGTCTCCTTTGACTGCCGTTTCTCCCAGTCGCCGGAAAGCTTGAGCCAAATTGATCTATGTCAAGGCCCCCGAGCGTCAATTTTGCCTTTCTTTGATCCTGGGGAAGTCGAAGCTCAACCGAAGGAGGCTCCAATGAAGAAACTCCTTCTAGCCTGTTCGATCCTCGTCTTGACCTCTGTCGGCGCCGCGCAGGCCCAAGAGGATGTGTTCGAGACGACTTTCTTTGCCCCGATTGAGCCCGGCGGCACCAAGATCCAGCTCGAAACGGTGGTCACCAACCTGACCTCGCCCCTAAAGGGGGTCACCGCTCCGGGTCTGCCGGACTACCTGTTCGTCGTCGATCAGCCCGGCACTCTGTGGGCTATCGACTTGAGCGCGGATGGCCCGATATCGTGCCCCGGTCTGGACTGCATCGCCTTTATGGACGTCAGCGCGCGCCTCGTGGCCCTGGGCGTCTTAGGACCGGGCACCTACGACGAGCGCGGCTTCCTCGGCGTCGCGTTCCATCCCGACTACCAATACAACGGACTGCTCTACACCTACACGTCGGAACCCAATGCGGACCCAGTGGGCATGCCTCCCACCTTCGAGACCACCCTGCCCGACGGGCCGGGCACGGGAGACCACCAGAACGTGGTCGCGGAATGGCAGGCGGTCGATCCAGCGGACCCCGCGGCCGGCGTAGATCCCGCGAGCCGCCGCGAGCTGATGCGTGTGGACTGGCCGCAACTCAATCACGACGCCGGTGACATGACCTTCGGGCCCAACGGCATGCTCCACATCGCCATGGGCGACGGTGGCGGCGCCGACGATCGCGACGGCGAGCTGTACTTCCGCGGCGACGGGAGCGGGACGCTAGCGCCGATTGTGGGCCACGGCCTCGACGGCAACGGCCAGAAGCTTAGCAACTCACTCGGCAAGATCCTCCGCATCGACGTGGACGGCTCGAACTCCGCCAACGGGCAGTACGGCATTCCCGCGGACAACCCCTTCGTGGGTCAGCCCGACGCCGTCGAGGAGATCTATGCCTACGGATTACGGAACCCGTTCCGGATATCCTTCGACTGGGCCACCGGCGAGCTGTACGCCGGAAACGTGGGCCAGAACGACCTGGAGGAGGTCGAGCGAATCGTTTCGGGCGGCAACTACGGGTGGCCCGTCAGGGAGGGCACCAAGGTCTTCAATCACAACGACAACGACCCGGGCTACGCCTGCGACCCGGACGACGGTCCGTTCCCCTGCCCGAGCGGGGAAGGCGACTTCATCGACCCCATTGCCCAGTACGACACACACGGGGAGGGCCACTCAGTCCTGGGCGGGTTCGTCTACTGGGGAAGTCAGATCCCGCAGCTCCAGGGCCGGTATGTGTTCGGTGACTTCTCGGCGGTGTTCAACCTCCCGTTCGGGCCCAACAACTTCGGGCGCCTGTTCTATCTCGCCCAGAAGAAGACCACCAAGAGCAAGCTCCTGAACATTCAGGAGTTCAAACTCGCGGGACAGGGGGCGCTCGACCTGGCCCTGCTTGGCTGGGGGCAGGACGCCCACGGCGAGCTCTACGTGATGGGCAACATCAACGGGGTCCCGTTCGGCAACGACGGCGTGATTCAGAGGATCGCGCCGGTCAGCAATTAGAAAGCGCTTAGAAGAAGTCATGGCCGGCGTCTGGCATTAACGCTCTGGTTGCGCTACTGGCTGGGCAATCCCGGTCTAACAATTCTTCGCTAAGAGTCTGCCCTTCGAAAACTTCCTCGTCACCCTCCGCTCCTGCGAACAGCGGACCTCGACCGTCTGCCGGCCGGGGAGACACTGCACGCATGAGTGGGCGACCAAAAACGGTCGTATCTGTGATCTGCCAAAACCCCGTTCAATACCCATGGGGAACCGTAGCCCCGCGGAGCGCAGATGCACGCATGTCGTGCGGGACGGATGTCTCCTTCGCTAGGAAGCCGACGTTGCGGGGTGGCAGGCGGCAGGTCGCTTCATGACCCAGAACCGCCATTGCGCGGGTATTGGCAGGTGGGACATTCTACTGTCACGCAACACGAGCTCGGGGTAGAGTTCGCGCCACCGCATCGGCGACGCGAACATAGCGCGTCGCGCAGCAGCAAAAAGGTAAGAGGAGATTCATGCTTTACCGTACGGCGACAGCGATCGCGGCGACTATCCTGGTGAGCTGTGCGTCGCTCACATCTGCCGGAGCGGAAACCCTGCTTGAGCGGGGCACCTATCTCATGCGCTCCATCGTCGCATGCGGTAATTGCCACACGCCCAAGGGTCCAGAGGGAGAAATCCCGGGAATGGAGCTGGCCGGCATGGCGCCGTTCTTCGAGACGCCCGAATTCACTGCCAACGCGCCAAACATCACACAGGAC
>JBDHAF010000332.1:0-2652 GCA_039588255.1 Gemmatimonadota bacterium
ATCGATGCGGCGGGTGGGGATCCGAGCCGGGTGGCGGCGATCGTGGCTGTGCGTGAGGGAGAGAACGACGTGCCGCTTGAGCTCCCTCAGCACGTGGAGGCCATCAACACGGCGATCTGGGAAGTGGACGCCAAGCTGGTGATCGTGGATCCGCTGGTGGCGTTCGTCGGACTTAATGTCAATACCTGGCGTGACCATGACGTGCGGCGGGCTCTCCGCCCGCTCGCCGCGCTCGCTGAGCGGGCTTACGTGGCCGTGGTGTTCGTGCGCCACCTCACCAAGGGCGCCGGCCCTGCGATCTACCGCGGGGGCGGCTCCATCGGGATCGTGGGAGCCGTGCGCTCCGCGCTCCTGGTGGCGAGGGATCCCGAAGAGGAGGAGCGGCGCGTCTTGGCAGTCGTCAAGGCGAACCTGGCCCCCGACCCGGGGAGCCTGGCGTTCTACGTCGAGGACGATGGTCACCACCGAGCCCGGATCCGGTGGGCGGGAAGCTCGCCCCATCGGGCGAATGCGCTGGCTTCGATTCCTGAGGAACCCGAGGCGCGCTCGGCGCTTGAAGAGGCGGTGGCGCTGCTCCGCGAGCAGCTCGCGGATGGCCCGCGACCCGTCCGGGAAGTCGAGAAGGCAGCCCGGGAGGCTGGTGTGGAGCTTCGGACACTGCGGCGAGCCCGGTCCCGGCTTGGCGTTCGGAGTTCGCCAGATGGGTTCGGTGGCCCCCGGGTCCTATCGTTACCGGCCATCAGTGTTGACCACAGTGTTGCCAGTGATGGCCAATATCAGAATATGGCCCAGACCGACAACACTGTGGTCAACACTGACCCAGACCCTGCCCTTCTGGCCGAGCTCCGGGACCTTAAGAAGGGCATGTCGGGCCTGTCGCGGTCGGACATTCTGGCTCGGTACTTTGATCGCCGGCCCGAAGTGGCGGCAGCCCTGGATCGGCTCGCTGAGGAGACTGCGGCAGGGAGAGCCGGGTGACCGCTGAGGTTGTTGGATCTTTGTTACCCATGGGTAACAAACTACCCGTAAGTGAAAGACAGGCGCGCCCGCTGGCCGTACTGCCAGGAACCCAGCGCCAGGAAGCGTGGGCTCGAGCGGTGAGCGCCGCGGAAGAATCCGGCTGCCGCCTCTTGTGGTGTCGCTCTTGCCGGCACTGGACGCGGTACCGGCGGCGCGGTCGGTGTTGGTGGGAATGTGCCCATGCGCGAACCGATGACGGCGCGTGATGGCTGAGCCTCTCCTCCGGTTCCCCGTGCCAGTCGAGCCTCCACCCAACCGTGGCCTACTCCTTACGCCCGCGGAGGTGGCGATGAAGATTGGGAACGTCTCGCCCGCCTGGGTGCGGCGCAACGTGCCCCACAAGGTGACGCTCGGGCACAGTACCGTGCGATGGTTCGAGGCCGATGTGGTTGCCTGGCTGGAGATGCGCCGCCAACCGGACGGTACCCAAAACTAGCGTACAAAGAGGAGGTACATTACTTTGGGTACATCACCGACTCGGAGGGGTAAGATGGCGCGAGAAGCTCTTGACCTCCTGTGCAGCAACCTGCCAGAAGTGGCGGACGAGCTGGGCGTGTCTGTGGATACGCTCCGGTCGTACCGCACGAAGCGACGGGCGCCGAGTGCGGAGACCGTCCGGGCCCTTGCGGTCCTGATGCGTCACCGCGCCAAGGCACTCAATCGTCTCGCTGATCGGCTCGCCCGATCAGCCGAACCGCCGGGGGACTTATGACGAGTGCATCTCATTCCCTTCGCGAACCTGACGCCCGATCAGTCCTTGAGGATCGGCGTCAACGCTTGCGGAGGCAAGCAGAGGAGGCCGTGGTACATGCACGGATGCTCGGTGCACCGTGGGATCCTGGAGCTGAAGCGGCATGGAGCGAGTGGACGGAGTGTGAGCGCGAACTGGAGCGGTTGCGCCGTCAACGTATCTGGTGGTGTCGCCAATGCGGTGTACGGTTTCGGCGGCGCCGTGTAGCGCAAGCGCGGTGCGATACGTGTCTAGGTTGGCTCCGTGAGGTTCACTGTCGCGGGTGCGGACGTCGGTTCACGATAACCCACCCGAAAACCCGTTACTGCGCTCAATGCCGCGAACCCGAACATCGGGCCGTACGCGCTCGTTTCCGCATTTGTACGTTGGGTGAGCCGCTGCCGGATTTCTTCTGTGCAGGCTGTGGCCAGACGCTTGAGGATCCTAAGGCGTTAACCTGTCCGCGCTGTACCGAGGATTGACGATGCACAAGGTTTCCCTGAACGGCTCGTATCGTCTCGATCGGCGCTTTCCGCCGCCTGTGGGTCGGCTGGCGATCGCTACGGGCGCCACGACGCGAAAGGCCTTCGGTCAGGCGGAGGCGTGTTTGCTCCGCCTGACCGAGCGCGGCCGGTTGGACGTGCTACTTGCAGTGAAGCGCCGGGCCGTGACGGTGCCCGAGGTCCTGGCAGCGGATCGGGCCAACCAACTCGACGCGCTCATGGCAAGCCTCACACCGGCACCGGAGGATGCGTCGCTGTGGCCGACAGTCGCCGCGTGGCTTGGGTCTGTAGAGGATCGCGGTCCCACCGTTAGATCCTATGGTGGTGGGGAGACGGGCCGCCGTTGTTAAGCTCCTTTTGGATCATCCCTAACCAGGAGGAGCATGATGAAAACAGCAG
>JBDHAF010000333.1:0-3292 GCA_039588255.1 Gemmatimonadota bacterium
TCAATGGTCAATGTCGCCATCTAAACCCTCCTAGGGAGTGGTCTGTGGCACATCGAGTTCGACGATGGCCTCCATGTTGCCGTCGACCGCCTCACTGGACACGCCCAGCGACGGATAGGTCGCCGCGGTGCCAGCCGCCAGACAATCGGCCTTGGCCGCGGTGGCGGATGGAATGACGATCAACCCAGCCGCGGTCGGGGCGGCCGTGGGCGCATCAATGAACTTGACCGTCGCGGGACCACGAGTCTGGATGAACCCGATGTTGCCCGCGGTGATCGCGTACTGGAAGATCCCCGCCACCCGGCCTCGGCCCAAGGCGGTGGGATCGGTGCTCACGGTGTAGTTGGTCTTGTCCTGCCACCAGGCGACGGCGCCATGGTAGGGGGTGACCGTCATCGAGGAGTCGGTCCGGACCCGCTGATACGTCTTGTAGCGGTACTCCTCGGGTAGCGGTACTCCTCGGCGCCCGGGGATCCCGGCGGTCCCGGCTGCTTGACGGTCACGAAGCCGCCCATCAGGCCCGGGTAGGGATCATCGGCCACCGGCAGGTTCTCGGTCTCGGGATTGCCGGTGGAGATGTACATGAACTGCTTGGTCAGATCATTCGGCATGGTCTTCTCCTAGGCGGTGATCCCGTAGTGGATCCGCGAGAGCCGAGGGGCTCGACAGGTGAAGTTCCCACCGAACAGGATCTGTCCGGAGACCTGGTTGTCGCCTCGGGCGCCCTTGAAGCCCGTGAACCCGAAGGCGAACTTCGAGGACTGGGCAATGAAGAGACGCAGGTAGGCATCGTCCCCGGGCGGTCCGGGGTTCAACCACGCCAGCAGCTCACTCGCGTTGTTGTAGTTGCCGATGTCGGGGTCGTTGACCCCGTCGGCCCCAGGGATGTACTGGCTCACCACGATCGTGGCGTTGTTGAACTTCATCCCCGGCCAGTTGATCTCTGGCGCCACGGTGTCCACCCGCTGTGAGGGGTGGAACGCTTCGGCGATGTAGCCCTGGCCACGATTCGAGGTCACGCCCAGGACGGGACGCTCGGCCCCGATGACACAGCTCATGAAGCTGTGCTCCATCTCCCGGAAGCCGATCCCGCCGCCGATGTTCTCGGTGATCAGGCCGCGTGGGGAGTTGAGGGCTGGTGAGACGTCCGCCCGGGTCTGTCCGCCATAGACGGGGAAGACATCTCCCCCCCAGCCGGCGTTGACCCCGTCGTTCAGGGCCTCTTCGAGGCCGTTGATCTCGGCGGTGCGATCGTCGCCGCCGACGTTCTGCCCGTGATGCCAGATGGCGATCTCCAGGATGGAACTCATCGTGTAGGCGGCCGTCTGCATGTCCAGCTTGAGCTTGCTGAACATCGCGTTGGGGCCGGCCATCTCGACTTCGAGGTCTTCCAGATACTCGGTGACGTTGACCTCGTAGTAGCGAGGGGAGAACAACATCCCCGTATGGGTCTGCTGCTTGGTGAGATCGAAGTTGGCGCCCTTCTTGTACGCGCCACCCTTCATGGGCTTGTAGAGGTAGTTCTCCTGGATCTGCGGCCCGGCCCATCGCTGATTGAAGCGGCGCTTCAAGTAGGCGATCATCGGCCCGGCTTTGAAGAAGGCGTCCGCCACCCCACGCATGATGTCTTTGGTGGTGATGGAGTTGACCTCCGACAGGAGAATGTCCCCCAGGACGAGGAGACTCAGCCCGAGGGTCCAGACTGAGAGATCGACTGAGAGATACACGGTGTGACTCCTATGATCCCCCCGCCTGCTCACGCGCCACGGCGGCCTGATACTGCGCGGCCATGGATTCGACCGAAGGGCCTCCGGTGGGGGCGTCCTCGGTCTGCAGCCCGTCGAGCGTGGAGGGCGGAGGGGTACTGGCGACCGGGTAGGGATGGGTCGAGAGCAGCGATTGACGCTCCTCGGTGCGAATCTTCTCGCGAAGCTCCGCCTCGCGCGCCTTCTCGGCGGCCTCGGCTTTGTCCTTGTACCGGTCAGCATACTGGGCGTCGTACACCCCTTGCAGTCCCAGCTGGTTCACCCGGGGATCAGCGAGCAGCGGATCCATGTCGAGGACCTCGCCAAAGGTCTGGTAGTGCTTCATCGCCAGCGTGTTCTGCGCCACGATGAAGGGCACCGCCTCTTGCGACAATCTGGCGATGGCCTCCTTGAGGCCTTGCTCGTGCTGTTCCTTGGTGATGTAGCCAGACAGATCAGGGGCCGGGGGAGCGGTGGGGACGGGAGCGCCAGGATCGAGCGGGTCGTAGCCGGCTTGCTGACGGGCCTTCTCGACCGCCAGGGCCTGCTTCGCCGCCTCGATCGATCCCTTCTCCGTCTTCTCCCACTCGGTGAGCTGCCCGCGCCAGGTCTCCAGGTTCTCTTGGAGCTGCGCGAGGCGAGCCTTCTCCTGTGCCATCTGATCCATGCCCTGCGAGAAGTGCCGGTCGCGCTTGGCGCCGGCGCCGATCCCCTCGACGAGGGCCTGGGCGGCTGGGTTCTTCAGAGTCTCCTCGATCTGTCCCTTCACGTCGGCGTCGGTCACCGACTTGGCCAGGAGATCGGCCAAAAACTCGCGACCCAGGGTGAGGTTGTCGTCTGCCATGGGGGCCTCCGTGCCAGCGCTTACGAGACTCCTCGACTGAAGCCGCCGCCGGGGAAGTTCCGGCCGGGCTCAGTCGGCGAGAGTGGTCGGGCGCCTACGAGAGTCTTCCGCTTCTTCTGGATGCGGCCGATGATCGCTGCCGCCACCCCATAGTCGGCCGCAAACTGGGGTTCGACACGCGCCCCGCCGTGGATCACGTCCAGGATGGAGTCGAGGGCCTGGGTCAGGCCTTGGACCACATCTGGCGGGGCCTGCCCGGGGGGCGTCAACTCCCGTGGGGGCGCCAGTCCCGCCAGGGACCGGATCGACTGCGGTTCGAGATCCGGAGACGGCGGCGGCTGATCGAGCTGGCTGGATCCGTCCAGGCCAGTCGAGGGCGCCTGCGAGACTCCGGGCAGGATGGGTGGCATCGAGCGCTTCTTCGTCCTCTTCAGAAGCCTCTTCGCCCCTCGTGCCGCCACAGCCAACGTCGGATGGAGGGGAGTATGGAGCTTCAACATCGCACTCCCAAAACGCTCAAGTCCCTGTGTCGTCTTGCGCGCCGCCTTGCGCGCAGGACCACTGAGCTGGAACTTGGTGGGCATCTACTTCCCCTTGGGCTTGACCACCGCGGTCTTGGAGAAGGGCACCTGGGTGAGGGCCTTCCCGCTCTTCTTGGCCATTAGCGTCTCCTTGTCATGCGGCGTTTGGGGCGTGTCGTCCC
>JBDHAF010000334.1:0-2638 GCA_039588255.1 Gemmatimonadota bacterium
CTCCTCCCGTGTCTCACGATCGTAGACTACCCCGAGTTCCGGACGCGCGGTTTGTACATCGAGGGCGGGCAGGAGCGATTCGGTCGGATCGTCGCCAAGGACTATCTTCGGGAGCAAATTCGACGACTGGCCGAATTCAAGATGAACGCGCTGGTGGTCGAGTGCTACAACCTGTTGGACGAAGCGGCTACGCCGCAGGATTGGTGGGGCCGGCGTCATCGCCAGGGGCCGAGCAAGAATCTTTGGAAGCGTGTTATCCTCGGGCGTTCCGGCCGTGGGGCCGGAGTCTGGTTCTTGGCCCGTACTGGAGGATATCACGATGACCGAACTGAGAAGACGCATGATCGAGTATATGGAACTCGCCGGCCTTTCGTACAGCACGCAGGCGAACTACGTCCGCGCCGTGTGGCAACTGGCCGCCCATTACCGCCGGTCACCCGACCGGATCACCGAACGCGAGTTGCGCGACTACCTGATCTACCTGCGTGACGTGCGCGGCGTCGCCAAGGGCACGTTCCACCAGAAGTTCTTCGGCATCAAGTTCTTCTTCGTCAACACCCTCGACTACGACTGGCCGTTGCTGACGAAAAAAAAGTCCGCCAACCCCACCGCAAACGCCTTCCCGACGTCCGCAGCGACGAAGACTGCCGCCGCCTGATCGCCGCCATCCGGCACCCGGTCTATCGCGGCTGTTTCGCGATGATCTACGCCTGCGGCATGCGGATCGGCGAAACCGTCGAACTGCCCGTCTCCGCCGTCGACACTCGGCAGATGCTCCTGCGGGTGATCGGCAAGGGTAACAAGCAACGCGCCCTGCCCCTCGCCGAGCCCGTCCTCGCCATGCTGCGCGAGGTCTGGAAGATCCATCGCAACCCGACGTGGCTTTTCCCCAACCGCAAAGGCACCACGCATCTTTCCCGTCGGACGGCCCGCGCGGCTTTCAATGCAGCACGGACGGCCTGCGGATTCGATGACCGCTTCACCCCGCACACGCTGCGGCACAGTTTCGCCACCAAGCTCCTGGAGAAGGGAGTCGACATCCGTCTCGTGCAGATCCTGCTGGGGCATTCCAGTATCCACACCACCGAGATCTACACGCACCTCAGTGAGCCCTTGCGCCGCGACCTGCGCCAGCTGCTCGGCGGCTTCTTCGCCGGCCTCTTTTGAACAGGGGACCGGCCATGAAGAACGATCGCATCGAACTGGCGGACGTGGTCCGCCGGTTCCAGGACGAATACCTCGCCCGGTTCGGGCACCAGATGATGCCCTCCCAGAAAAAGGCTCTCGCCGACATCGCCGCCTGCATGACCGCCCAGATGGGCGGCCATCACTATCAATGCCGCGATTGCGGTCACGCCTTCTGGGTCTACCACGGCTGCCGCAATCGCGCCTGTCCCGCCTGTCATGGACGCCAAGTACGTGATTGGCTCGAGGCCCGGCAAGCGGAACTTCTGCCGTGCGACTACTACCACGTCGTCGCTACGATCCCGCAAGAGATCCGTCATCAGTTCCTGTCGGATCAGAAGTTCATGTACTCGCTGCTGATGAAAACCGTCGCCGGCGCGGTCACCGATCTCGCTCGCGATCGGAAGTACCTCGGAGTAACGCCCGGCATCCTGATGGTGCTGCACACCTGGACCGGCCAATTGCACTACCATCCGCACGTCCACCTGCTGGTAACCGGCGGCGGCGTCTCCGACGACGGCCAGTCGTGGTGCGAGCCACCGGGGACCTTCCTGATACCGGTCAAGGCCCTCTCAAAGCTGATCGCAGGTCGGTTCCGTGACGCACTGAAGAAGGCCAAGCCGGATGCCTTTGCGAAGCTACCCCGAAAGATCTGGAAGCGTCCGTGGTGCTCGTTCAGTAAGCACTACGGCCGGGCCAAGCAAGCCGTCGTGGACTACCTGGCCCGCTACGCCTTCCGCATCGCCATCACCAACGCCCGGATCGTCGCCATGGACGATACCCATGTGACGTTCCAATACAAGGTGCGGGACACGGGCGAACGGGAGACGTGCCGCCTGACCGGCATCGAGTTCCTCCGCCGCTTCCTGATGCACGTTTTGCCGAAGGGGTTTCACAAGCTGCGCTACTACGGGCTCTGGCATCACACGAAGCGTGATCTTCAGCAACGGGCCCGACTGCTGTTGTCGGTGCTCGTGCGCGCCCGATCGACCGAGCCCGACCTCATCGCGGAGGTGACCGCAGAGGCCAACCGTGCCGTGGACGACCCAGATGCGTCCGAAGAAGGATTCTCGCCCTCCTGTCCCCACTGTGGCAGTCAACGCGTGAACCATCTGCAGGAACGTTGTCGCGGCCCCGGCCCGTAGCGCAGTCACTCGTCTGACCTGATCATCCGGCCATCGGCCGGTCTGCGTGCGCACAGATCGGCTTGCCTTTCCGTTCCAAGACGGTGGCCACGATCGAACCGGTCCAGCGCGTTCTCGCACCTCACGAGCACGTCTCCGGATATCGCTGCGCGATCGCTTCCTCCCAACCGGTCGCCCGTCCGCATCCGTTCTGAAAAACGACTTGATCCGACGCGGCACACTCCCCATCCGCACCAATCCTGCGGCGAGGCGATTCGTCCAACAGGCTTATCGCGTCGGCTTCGCGACGCAAAAAGCCATATCTATTG
>JBDHAF010000335.1:0-2637 GCA_039588255.1 Gemmatimonadota bacterium
GCGGGCCATTCTCGGGGAACATACTCATACTGCCACCCCGTCAGAGGGTTGTCGCCGAGCTGGTTGGCGGTCATCGCGCGCGACCAGATGAACGATGGCATCAGTGCTGCCTCCTCTCCAGACGCTTCCGCTGGTCTGCCCAGTAGCGGACATCGTCGTCAGGGTCCAGGCCGAGCTCGGCGGGTGTGAAGAGGATCGTCTCCGCGCACTCGCAGCAATCCTCGCACGCGCCGCAGTTCTTGCAGCGCCCGCGACCGTGCCCAAGCGGGAGATGGCACATCCCACAGTCGCTCATGAGCACCTACGCTTTCTCGCTCTGCTCGATTTGGTGACGAGCGTGTAGTTGGTGTGCTTGAGGGACTTCCGCGCTAGGCCGACGAAACCGTCCATGCGACGGATCGCTCTGCGGAGAGCCTTCGGATTTGCCGGGTTGATCCGACGGCGGCGTGGCGCCAGCTCCGGCCCCGGCATCTGGCCGACCCGCGTGTACCCGGGCGAGACCTCAACCTGATGCGCCTGGATGCGGCGGTACTCGGCCTGCAACCTGCGTTGCTGTGGCTGTGCCCGCCTCGCGGCCGACCGCTGGGCGCCGGTGAGCATCCCGACGCCCGTCGACACCGCGCCGATCGGCCCGCCTCGGAGGAACCCGCCCGCGATGCGTCCCACGCCGCGCACGGCCTTCTTCACGAAGCTGAAGAGGCCAGGGTCGCCCATGTAGTAATCGCCCATGTAGTAGCTCATCGCGGCCTCCCGTACCGGGCCCGAGCCTGGCGGAGCAGGTCTCCGGGGGTGTGTGCCTCCTGCACCTTGCCCTCCTCTCCGTTCGTCGGTCCTGGGGGCTCCTGGCGCTCTAATTGCTGCTTCATCCGGGCGAGCCTCCCGAGGCGCACCGCGATCTTGTCGTAGGTGTTTTCCCATTCGAGCTTGAGGGCGCGCATAGCCCCCTCGAGGTTGTCGAGGCGCGCGAGCAAGTTCGGGTCGTGGGCCGGATTCAGGGGAGCGACCGGGGGAGGCTCTGGGGAGGAGCCGACCAATATACGCCTAAAGAGTCCCATTGTCACTATGTCCAATTGGACACATTGCGCTCCCCTTGACAAAAGCGCAAGGTGGACCCGCCGGGGGAGAGGGGTCAGAAAGGATCAAAGTTCCTCATGCCCAAGAGTACCGTCGCCTGCGGGCACACGGCAGAGTGGATGTGTCCAGGGTGCATACGCTGCACGATGTGTTGCCGTTGCACGGTGGATTCCATCGAAAAAACCGAGGTCATGCACGTCAACTCGAAGGCCGGGCAGAATCTGATGCTCAACTACTGGCGTTCAAAGCGCGCCGAAGCCGAAAGTCACACCTCGAAGTGAATCGGATCCCCTCTTCCCCAGCGACCCCCCCAGGAGTTCCAGACAGCGCCGGCATCCTGCAGCAGATCGTACGGCTCGGTGACCATATCCCAGGCCAAGCCGTAGTTGTGCTTCGAGCGACCGGGAGGAGCTACTGGATAGGGCCACTTACCAGCCTGGCGGAGGCGGTAGAGCTGTCGCTGCTTCTCCATCGAGCGATAGACCGACGTGACGCGGACCCGGAAGCCGGAACGGCGGATGAGGGAGAGTAGAGCCGCGGCATGAGGTCGCAGCCACGGCTCTAACCCGCGCAGCTCGAAGCTCAACGCACTAACTCGTCGACCGTCACCGCCCGCTCACGCCACCAGAAATTCACCTCGAGAGCCGTGTTCACGGTGCGATTGAGCACGACGAAGGCGGCACCCGCGAGCGCGTCGCTGTTCAAGACGTGAGACATGGGGATGTAGAGCGGCGTCGCCGCCGAGATGCGGATCTGGCCGACCTGCGTGCCGAGTCCGACGCCGCCCACTGACTGCTGTCCCGTGATGGCGGCGGTTACCCCGCCCGTCAGATCGTAGCGCGGCCACCGGCTGTCCCGCGGCCCAACGGTGCTAAACGCGGTCGAGCCTTGCCCGCTGGATTGGTGGAAAGTGATCCTGGCGGCGCTGTCGCTGGAAAACCACATGCCTTCGACCGTGATGATGACGCCGTTGACCGGGGCGTTGATCTGGATCTGCGTTGCGTTCGCCGCCAGTGCGTTGAACGCGCCACCACCGAACGCGATACGGTCGCCAGCGAGAAAGCGGTGCTCTGGCCCGTACGGTTCGGCCACGACGACGGGCACAATGTCGGCCGACAACTCGGGAGAGGGCGACGGCACCTTCATCGACATGAGGCGCCGGAGCATTTCGTTGAACCGCGGAGACTGGATCTCCATCAGACCGGCTCGAGGATGAGCACCCCGTCGACGGTGGGCGTCCCTGCAGCGACCTCATCGTTGAGGATCAGCAGGCGGTCTCCCGGAGCAGCAATGAAGTCGGCAGGTTGAGTGTTGAGTTCGCTTGGAGTAACCCCCGCCGTACCTCCACCCTGCACTGGCGATCGTTGTTGGATCGTCTGAGAACCGGCGTAAAGAGTGGTGCGTACGCCGGTCGTCGTTGCCCGCTGCAGCACCTTGACATAGGCCCCGGCGGGCCATTCTCGGGGAACATACTCATACTGCCACCCCGTCAGAGGGTTGTCGCCGAGCTGGTTGGCGGTCATCGCGCGCGACCAGATGAACGATGGCATCAGTGCTGCCTCC
>JBDHAF010000336.1:0-2811 GCA_039588255.1 Gemmatimonadota bacterium
GCCTGCTGCAAAGGTCGAAAGTACGTGAATCGAAAGATCATCAGGATGGACATCCCCACCAATACACCGTAAATAAAAGCCAAGATGCCCCGTGGAAGGGGCACGAAGGTTGCGACGGTTCGCAGGATCGGTTGCATCGGAAACACCAGCAGCGATCCCAACGCAATGAGTCCCGCCGAAGTAACCAGCTTCCGGGAACGCGGAATGCGGGCATGACAAGTCCTCAACACGTCGCGTTGGTCCGCTTCATTTGTCAGAACGAGTAGTTCCGGGTACAGCCTTGTGTTGATACGCATGGCAAACGATCGCCTTAGAGGGTGTTTAATAAGGTCTCTTCACGCATCGCTGAGGCGTCGGGTCGTTCGCGTGGTGGAAACGCAAACTCGTTGGCACGAAGGATCGCATCCCGAAATCGGCCCGCTGTCGTTCGGGGGATGGCGGCCGGGCCGGACGTGCGACGTTCGTCGAGGTTGGGTTGTCTGACCGGCGGTTGTCGTCGGGCTTCGAGGACGCGCCGGCGGCGACCGGCTATGAGGTCGTGCTGCCGAGCGGCGCGTTGATCCGCGTGCCCGTCGACTTTGATCCGGACCAGGTGTCCCGTCTGGTTCGCGCGGTGATCGTATCATGCTGACGTTGCCACCCTCGGTTCGCATTTTCGTGTGTTTGACGCCGGCCGACTTGCGTCGCAGTCTTGACGGGTTGGCCGCGTTGACGCGTGAGATTCTCCAGGAAGATCCTCTTTCGGGACATCTCTTCGTGTTCTTCAATCGGCGGCGGGATCGCACGAAGATCCTGTTCTGGGATCGTTCGGGCCTGTGTTTGTACTACAAGCGTCTGGAGAAGGGGGTGTTTCGTCCGTCCGGGTTGGCGTCGTCGAACCGACATCGCATCGAGATCGAAGCGGCGGATCTTCTGTTGCTGCTGGAGGGCATCGATCTAACGGACGCGAAGCGTCGTCCGGGCTGGGTTCCGCGGAAAACCGCGTGATTTCCCGTATTTTCCGTATTTTTCTCTTGCATTGCGGTTGGGTTTCGGGTAGAAGGGGGTCTGAACGTTACGGAGAACGTTGCCTTGCCTTCCCGCCGTCGTCGCCGATCCAAACGCCAGCCTCGCAAGACACCGAATCCGCCGTCGGACCGATCGTCTTGCGATCCGCCTTCCGATGGGCTTCCCTCCGACGTGAAGGAATTGCACGGCATGATCCGCGACTTGCAGGACCAGGTCGCGTACCTGCAGCGGATGCTGTTCGGGCGTCGCAGTGAAAAGAGCCATGACGATCCGAGGCAGGGACTGTTGTTCGGGCGGCTGGAACCGCAGGACGAGCAGGAAGCCGAGGCAGCGACGGAAGAGTCGGACGACGATGAGGCCCGGCCTCGCCGCCGCCGTCGCAGGCGTCATCGGGGTCGGCAACCGTTACCGGCCCATCTGCCCCGCCACGTCCACGAGATCCATCCTCCGCAAGAAGAGCTGGTCTGCCCCTGCTGCGGCGAGAGCAAGACGTCGTTTGCCCAGGAGGTGACCGAAGAGTTGGAGGTGGAGCCGGCGAAGTTCTTCGTGAACCGGTACGTGCGTTTCAAGTACGCGTGCCGATCCTGTGCGGAACATGTCAGCATCGGGGAGTTGCCGCCGCGTCCAATCGACAAGGGGATTCCGGGGCCGGGCTTTCTGGCCCACCTGATCACGAGTAAGTACGCCGACCATTTGCCGCTGTACCGGCAGCAGCAGATCTATCGGCGGGTTGGGCTTGAGATCCCGCGATCGACGATGTGCGACTGGACGGCCTATGCGGCGTCGTTGCTCTCGCCGATTGTCGATGCGATGAAGTCCCGCGTACTGGGATCGCGCAAGATCCACACGGATGACACGCCGATCGTGGTACTGGACTCGGCGGTCGAGCCGGTGGGGTCCCGGAGGGGCTTCATGTGGGTGTACATCGGGGAGCACGACGACGTGGTCTTCGACTTTACGAACTCGCGTCGGCGGGACGGACCGGCCTCGTTCCTCGGGGATTACCGAGGCTACCTGCAGGCCGATGCGTTCAGCGGGTACGATCGGATTTACCTGACCCAAGCCATCCTTGAGGTTGGGTGCTGGGCACACGTCCGCCGAAAGTTCTTCGACGCGCAGTCGTCGTACGGGCCCGAGGCGCGACATGTCCTCGAGCTGATCGGTCGGTTGTACGCGGTCGAACGTCGGGCCAAGGCGTTGGGTATCTCGCCCGAACGATTGCTGGCCTGGCGGCAGCGATTCGCACGACGGCGGCTCGCGCACCTACGGGCTGAATTGGATCGGCTCTCGGTGCGCGTGTTTCCACGCGGTGCTCTGGGCAAAGCCATCACGTACGCCCTGAACCAGTGGACGGCGTTGAACCGGTACACGGAAGCCCCGTTCCTGGCGATCGACAACAACCACTCGGAGCGCCAGATCAAGCAACTGGTCATCGGCCGCAAGAACTGGCTCTTCGCCGGCAGCGAGGGCGGGGCCGAAAACGCGGCCATCCTGTTCAGCGTGATCGTCTCGTGTAAGTTGGCCGGCGTCGATCCGTTCGCCTATCTGAAGGACGTGCTCGTCCGCGTTCACACCCACCCGGCCGGCCGCGTGCACGAACTCATTCCGCGGGAATGGAAAACCCGCTTCGCCACCCCCGAACCGATACCGGCCCAGCCGGCCGCGTAATCCATCACAGCCAAGCTCGGCCCCTCGTTCACGCGACGACCCCGCCACGCCCACTTGGTCGGGCGCTTACCTCCGGGTTGCTCCTCGGTACGTTCTCCCCCAAGATGCCCTCACACGAGATGCTCAACGCAGGGC
>JBDHAF010000337.1:0-2610 GCA_039588255.1 Gemmatimonadota bacterium
GAGCCACTACACCGCGTCGACGTAGACGATGCCGTCCACGGTCGGAGTCGCGGCGGCGGTCTCATCAATGGAGATGATGAGCTCGTCGCCGGCGTCCGCGATCCACTCGACCACCGGCGTGTTGAGCGGCGTCGGCGTCACGCCGGCGGTGCCGCCTACCTGAACCGGGGCGCGTTGCTGCACCGTCTGGGAGCCGGTGTAGAACGTCGCGAGCACGGTGCCAGCGGCGCCGGTTGTCCGGAGCAGAACTCGCACGTACGACGGATACGGAACCCGCCGAAATTGCCAGTTGGCCAGCGGTCGAAAGTCTGTTTGACTGGCGGTGAGCGCCTGGGAGAATGGAAACGCTGGCATCTAATCATCCTTTGTGAGACGGTTGAGATCCGACCGCTCGGGGTCTAACCCCATTTCGTCGGCGTCGTACCATGCATCGTCGCATTCGCAACAGCACTCACACTCGCCGCAGCGATCGCACTGGGTCTCATCGTCCTCGAGCTCACACCCGCAGGCGGTCGGCACGGCTTTCTCACCGCTTCCGCATCTTGGGAGCTCGCTTCGCCACCACGGAGTACCCCATTGAACCCGCGGACTTCTTCAACAGCTTCACGGCGCCCTTTGCCCGACGAATCCCACGACGAAGGGCTTTCGGATTCACCACGTTCATGCGTCGGTTCTTCACGCACTTCGTGCCCGCCGCAACGAACCCCTCGCGCGTGAAGTAACTGGACTTGTTGAGGTGATAGCCCTTCGGACATCCATCCTCGCACGCCGCGCCCATGGCGGGCATGCCCTGCGTCTGTACCCCATACTCGGTCCGCTTGAACACTGACCCACCGGGGCCAATCGAAGTAGTCGACGTCGGCGCCATGATCGGGGGGAGCTGCCCCGGCGCTTGGAGCTGACGCGGTGCGCTCGGCTTGATGATGCCGCTCCCTCGGAGGGCGCCACCGATGGCCCCGAGCGGCCCGCCAGAAACAAAGCCACCGACCGCGCCCTTGATCCCCCCCCAGATGTCGCCGAAGATGCCGGGGTCCCCGCGCATGTAGTGGCCGTCGCCGCGTAGGTAATCACCTCTGAGGTAGCCCATTGGTTCCTCTCATGCGGGCGAGGATCGCGCCCTTGGTCCGTTCGTCCATCACCATACCCTGGGGTGTCCCTTGCTCCTCTTCGTCCCTCTCAAGGGCTTCTAGCGTGCGTTGTTTCTTTCCGAGTGTGCGAATCTGACGGTTCACCCGGTCTAAGACCACTTCCCACTCCGTCAGGAGGAGCCGGGTGCGACTCTCAAGAGCTTCCACGCGAGCTTCCAGGGCAACCTGACCAGGATCACCAACGGTCTCACCCGGCTCCGGATCGGTTCGCCGGTCGGTTCTCGTCCCAAAGAGCTTCATGTCTCCCCAGTATGGTGAAATGTGAAGTTTTCCACAAGAGAGAGTGTAGGACCGCCTACCGGCGGTCCTGCCGTGCGTATAGTCAAAGGCAGGTTTCCGGGCTCCGGTGCGATGTGGAAAACTCTTGCGGAGGCTCGGGCCTCAGACCCGGCATTTCAGGGGCGGTCACGTCCCATCATCGAGGCTTTTTGTTCGCTCCGCAACCCTATGCCTGGAAGTGAATGGGGTCGCTGGGCCACCATGACCCCCCCCAACTCTTCCAGGTCGCGCCCAGCTGACTCAAGACCTCCGGCCGGGCGACCATATCGAACGCCCTCCCATATTCGTGCCACGAAGTACCTGGCCGTGCAACGGGGAACGCGGAAAGCCCCATCTGAAACCGCCGATAGAGGCGACTCTGCTCGGCATAGGACCGCCGTACAGAGGTGACCTTGATGCTTGGGTCCGCCTGATGGCCGTAGTAGAGAAGCCAACCGGCGTAAGGGACAAGCCACGGCTCCAAGCCATTAAAGTGCGAGCTCACTCGCGTCCGCCGGACGTTCGCGCCACATGCAGGCGAGGTTGCGCTGCACGTTGTCGGCGTCCGCGTAGATGTGTACGCCCGAATTCGGGGCGATCACGATGGACCCTTCCCAATTCATGTTGGTGAGAAGTAGCCAGAAGTTGGCGCGGTCGATTCCCGCAATGGCGACGTTCCCGGTGCGTACCGCGAGTGACAACCCGGCATTCTGACTACCGCCCAACGTCCACGCCCGGGTATCCCCAGCTGCCGGGGTGAGGTTGACCGAGCCACCGAGCACCGTCCGGACATTCGTGGTGGCGATGAATACCGTCCCGTTCGTCCATACCCGCTCGAGGACCGCGAGTTTGTTTGAACCCGCGAGGTTCCAGAGCTGCATCACGGTTCGCTGCGCGGGCACGGCGCCCTGGAGGTGCGAGAGCCCACCGCGCAGCTCGTTCCGGATCCAGAGGTTCTCCGCTTGCGCGTTGATCACGTCGTATGTCGGCAGCACCTCCGGCGCCAGCGTCGGCGCTGGCCCCCGGTTCTCCATTCCGAAGAACCGCGACAGCGCCTCGTTGGTGCGAGCGCGGAGAATCTCGTTGAAGCGAGCCACTACACCGCGTCGACGTAGACGATGCCGTCCACGGTCGGAGTCGCGGCGGCGGTCTCATCAATGGAGATGATGAGCTCGTCGCCGGCGTCCGCGATCCACTCGACCAC
>JBDHAF010000338.1:0-2588 GCA_039588255.1 Gemmatimonadota bacterium
GGTAGACGATGCGGCCGTTGAATAGCGTCATCTGGCAGCGCAGATCTCTGATCTCAGCTGCCGGCACGTCGTAGAGATTCCTGTCCCACACGGCGAGATCGGCGTACTTGCCCAGTTCGAGCGAGCCGATCTTATCCTCGAGGAACATCTGCCTGGCGCTCCAGATGGTATACGAGCGCAGCGCGGTGTCGATGTCTATCGACTCTTCTTTCCCGAAGGGATGCGGCCCGTACACGCCCAGCAACGTCTCACGGGCAATTGACGCCCAGAGACCGTAGCGCGCCGGGAACGGTATCACGTAGTAATCGGATCCCTGCGCCCATCGAATGCCCTTCTCCAGGTAGGTCCGGAACGGATTGAGCCGCCGCGCGCGTTGGGGCCCGAAGTTGCCGGCATAGGTATCGCCGATCCACCACATGAAGACAGCGGAGGGTTCCGGATAGGCGGCGTCGTATGTCTGCTGCAACTCCGCCATCAGATCGATGGCGTGATCGGTCGGGATGTTGGCGTGGATGACCCCGTGTCGCAGTCCCGACACGGGGTTCGCTCGCAGAGCGGACGCGTAACTATCCACTACCCAGTCGATCGCTCGATCGCCGACCGCGTGGACGCTCACGTGAAGGCCCGCGTCGTGGAACATGCGGATCTGTTCTCTGATAAGCTCGGGATCGACCACCGGATACCCCCGATTCCCCGGATCCAGGCCGTCGAAGTCCTTGCTCCAATCGTCGTACAGCCAGGCCGTGCGGGCCCCACCGCTCCCGTCGAGATAGAGCTTGACGCCGCCGGAGATGAGACGGTCGTCTCCGGTCGAGTCGTACGGCTTGGTGGACTCAGCGATGCGGTCGATGAGCCGGCGCGAGTCATCGAGGCTGCCCCCACCAGCCCAGAGGACGAAGTCCCTGACGGTCAGCTCATCGGCGGCTAACACATCCTGATACGCTTCCCACATGTCCAAGTATTCGCCCGGATCCTTCACGCCCGTCATACATTCCGCATTGAATTCGCGGGCGAGCTCCCGTATACCGGCACGCCTGGCGGCACGCGCCTCGTCCGCGCTGACCTCATCCGGGATCACTTCGTACACCAACTCTTGCGCCGACTCTTTGAGCACACCGGTGGGCGTGCCGTCGGGATAGCGATCGATCGTTCCGCCCGGCGGATTCGGGGTGCTCTCGTCGATGCCCGCCAACCGCAGGGCAAGGCTGTTCGCGACACCGTAGTGGCCCATAGCGTGGATGAGCCAAACGGGATTGTCCTGTGCGACGGAATCGAGATCGGATGCATAGATATAGTGCAGCTCGGAGAGCTTGCCCTCGTCCCACCCAGCTCCCTCAACCCATTCACCTGGCTCCAATTGATCGACCCGCGCCGCCACCAGGGCAACGACATCGGCAACGCTCTGCGCATTCGGATAGCTCACGTCCAGTAGGAAGAGTCTTCTGAATGCCCCAAAGCCGAAGTGTGCGTGCGCGTCGAGCAGGCCGGGGGTGACCGTAGAGCCCTCGAGATCGACTCGCGTAGTCCCAGGGCCGACCCATCGCTCGACCTCGCGGCCCGTCCCCACGGCGACGACTTTGCCATCCTTGACGGCCACCGCCTCGGCGATGTCGTCCTGGGAATCCAGCGTGATGATGGTGCCGTTCAGGAGCACGAGATCTGCTTCCGTCCCACTCTCGAGGCCCGAGCAGGCCGAAAGATTCAGCACGCCGAGCACCGCCAGGGTGGCGCCGATCGCCAGGGATAGTTCTGTGACAGCCGGGGAGCGCTGCATTCGTTCCGCCTCCATCGGAGGGCAAGAGTAGAGCGAGACCGACTCAAGAATACCAGCGCGAACCGCCCGGAGACCAGAGCATGATGCGATGGGGTTGCAGGGCCGCGGCCGCCGGTCCCAGACTGTCACGGCATCCATGCCCAACCTGCCGTACTTCTCGTACCGTGCGATCGTCTGCCCACAAGGACCGGAGGTGTCAGCATGATCCGCAGGATACTGGTGCTCGCGGCGCTGCTGGTGAGTACAGGGATCGCCGGATGTTCGGAAGGAGATGGGACATCCGAGCTCATCCAACCCTCGGAGTGGTGGCGCGTACACCCGCGCCCCGTCTACGCCACGCTTGAGAAGGTCGGTACCTATCAGGAGTGGTTCGACGTCTACCGCCTGGCCGAGGGCACCTACGCCCTCTACGAGCCGAACCAGTTCGAGGAGGCGATCAGCTACCTAGTATTGGGGTCCGAGCGCGGCGTCCTCATCGACGCCGGCACCGGGATCGGTGACGTCCGCCAGGTCGTGGAGGAGTTGACCGATCTACCTGTCTCGGTGGTGCTGACCCACGAGCACTACGACCACATAGGCGGCGCTTATCGATTCGAGGAGGTCGCCGCGCCGAGCAATGCCGCCGGCCTGGAGGTCTTAAGCCGGGGACGGGATAACGCCTCGCTGCAGGGGTACCTCACGGACGAATACCTCTGGAAGCCGCTGCCCCAGGGGTTCGACGGCGCGAGCTGGACGATCCCGCCCGTCGAGCCGACCCAGCTACTCGACGAAGGCGACGTCATCGACCTCGGCGAACGGACGCTCGAGGTCATCG
>JBDHAF010000339.1:0-2560 GCA_039588255.1 Gemmatimonadota bacterium
TACCTCTGCGACGGGCAGCTCACCAATTGCGTGCCCCAGCCCGACACCGACCAGCGGCTGGATTCACAGGGCGACAAGATCATGGCCCGCCTGGTGTACCGGAACCTGAACGGCCGGGAATCCATCGTCGCTGTTCACTCGGTGGCCACGGAAGCGGGCGGTGGCGGGGTGCGCTGGTACGAGTTCCGAGTGAACCGGGACCGCACAGTACGACTGCGGCAACAGGGTACATACGCTCCCGAAGGTTTCTATCGCTGGATGGCCAGCCCCGCCATCGACCGTGATGGGAACATCGGCATCGGGTACTCTTTCGGCGGAACCCCACACTTTGCCGGCCAACGGTTCGCGGCCCGGTTGGCAGACGACCCTCTCGGTGTGTTGACGCTGGAAGAAACGGTCCTGGTGGAAGGCGAGGCTCCCCAGGAGAACACCCTCCGGTGGGAGGACTACACGCAGACCGCCGTCGATCCCGCCGATGACTGCACGATCTGGTACGTCGGCGATTATCTCGAGGCGGGCGCTTCATCCTACTCGACGCGGATCGGAGCGTTCAGGCTCCCGGGATGCTCCTGACCGGTTCGTGATGGGCATCGACCAGGAGGATGTGCCTCTGCAACCGTCCGGACCGTGCGCCCCGGGGCCGGTGGCCTTGGCAAATCCGACTCGGGCGAGGGCAGGGATTCCAGTCTTCACAGGCTCGCCTAATCGGTCCCGGAGGTTCATCTTCCCGCGATGATATCTCGCTTCAGCCCCGATGTCCCTTCCGTCCGTTCAGGATCGACCTGGTTCGTTGTGGTGTGCCTATCGATGGCCGCCGCGTGCAGCCCCGGCAGCCGTTCGGATGCTGACGCGCCCCCGAACCTCATCATCATCTTTGCCGACGACCTCGGTTACGGCGACCTTGGCACCTACGGTCACCCGACGATCCGCACACCGAACCTGGACCGGATGGCAGACGAGGGTATGAAGTTCACCCAGTTCTATTCGGCAGCCTCCGTGTGTACTCCCAGCCGGGCCGCTTTGTTGACCGGACGGCTTCCGATCCGCAGCGGCATGGCCAGTGACGGACGCCGGGTTCTCTTTCCCGATTCCAGACTCGGCCTGCCCGCGGATGAGGTCACCATCGCGGAGGCGCTGAAAGATCAGGGGTACGCGACCGCCGCGATCGGCAAGTGGCACCTTGGGCACCTGCCCCCGTATCTGCCCACCAAACAGGGGTTCGACGAGTACTATGGCATTCCATACTCCAATGACATGGACCGGGTGGCTGGAGGAGAATGGCAGGAGATCTTCTGGGAGCCGCGGGTCGAATACTGGAATGTTCCCCTGATGCGCGGGGAGGAGATCGTCGAGCGGCCCGCGGACCAGCGCACCATCACCCGGCGCTACACCGGGGAGGCGATCCAGTTCATCCGGACGCGCAAGGACGGACCGTTCTTCATCTACCTCGCCCACAGCATGCCGCACGTACCGTTGTTCAGGTCTGACGACTTTGTCGATACCAGCCGGCGCGGGCTCTACGGGGACGTGATCGAGGAGATCGACTGGAGCGTGGGGCAGGTCCTCGACGCGTTGCGAGAGGAAGGGCTGGCCGACAATACGCTGGTGTTCTTCACCAGTGACAACGGGCCCTGGCTCGTCTTCGACACCCACGGGGGCTCGGCGGGATTGCTGCACGGTGGCAAGGGCATGACGTGGGAAGGCGGGATGCGTGTGCCAGGCGTCGCCTGGTGGCCGGGCACGATTGCGTCCGGTTCGGTCAACTCCGCCGTTGCCAGCACGATGGATCTGTTCCCCACCGCCCTGGGCATGGCCGGCCGCGACCTACCGGGCGACCGCATCATGGACGGGCGGGATCTGCTGCCGATGCTCACGGGTGCGTCCGAGGAGCCCGTGCGCGACGTCTATTTCTACTACCGGGGGGCCACCCTCTATGCCGCTCGGAAGGGACCGTGGAAGGCACACTTTGTCACAGAGTGGGCCTACCTCCCGGACAACCAGCGTACCGAGCACGACCCGCCGCGGCTTTTCCATCTCGGCCACGACCCGTCCGAACAGTACGACGTGGCCGCCGCTCATCCGGAGGTGATCGCCGACATCCTCGCCGAGGTCGAGCGACATCGCAACGGGCTCAACCCCCGTCCCTCCCAGCTCGACGCGCGTATCGACGATCCGTAACCCAGGCCCGCACCCAGCCTTCGAGCTACCGGGTACCCTCATCCCACTGGCTGGACGCCTCCAGTCCACGGGCCATGCTCGGGATGGGGGAAAGCAAATTCCTATACCACGAATCGGCTTAGCCCGCCGTCGATCGAGAGCCGTTCGCGCGTGGGAACACCCGGCACTCACGGGCCATTTCTCGGTTGGCCCTGCCTGGGTCGTTGATCACATCATAAAACTCGTCGAGGTACTCCAAGGTCCGCTCCACGAGGTCCGGGTCGAGACCCTGCTGTTGGCGGTACAGGTTGTAGATCGCTTCCCTCTTCTCATTGAAGACTTCGTAGCTAAAGGGAAGGTTGGGTTGGAAGTCACACAGACCCAAGTACAGCCTCTGTCGAAG
>JBDHAF010000340.1:0-2539 GCA_039588255.1 Gemmatimonadota bacterium
ATACCGAAACGATCTGGCGACCGGACTCAGGCGGCCTTCACCACGAAGGACTCGCGGTCCGACCACTCCAAGTAGACCTCCTGCTTTTGCTGGAAGACCGCACCGTCGCCGCGGTTCTTCTCGACCAGCTTGATCAGGTGATCGCCGAGCCGGATGCCGTAGCGAATGTCGCTGCCGAGATACATCACCTGTTCGAGGACCGCCGGATAGCTGTTGGCAAGGTCGGTCGGCTCCCGAGTGAGACGCATGCGCTCGACCCGGACGATCACCTCGACCCGCTCGCCGGGTGCCAGTCCGGTTGCGGCCGCCGAACGGACGCGTCGGCCGCCGCCGATGTCGCAGACCGCACCGTTGGCGCCCGCCTCGACAACGATCCCATGCAGGATGTTCGATTCGCCCAGGAACTTGGCGACAAAACCCGTTGCCGGGTGTTCATAGACCTCGGCAGGGGAACCGATCTGTTCGACCTTGCCGTCGTTCAACACGACGACGCGGTCGGAAAGCGCGAGCGCTTCCTCTTGGTCGTGGGTGACGAAGATCACCGTGGTCTCGACGTTGCCGAGGATTTCCACCAGCTCGCTGCGCATTTCCTGGCGCAGCTTGGCGTCCAGGTTTGACAGCGGTTCGTCGAGCAGCATGATCTCGGGGCGAATGACCAGGGCTCGCGCGAGCGCCACCCTTTGCTGCTGTCCCCCGGAAAGCTGCCGGGGGTAGCGGTCCGCGAAGTCCGACAGGCGGACGACGGAAAGCACCTCCCTGACGCGTGCCGCAGTGTCCGCCTTGCCCGCCCTGCGCATGGCGAGCCCGAAGCCCACGTTGTCGAACACCGTGAGGTGCGGAAACAGGGCATAGCTTTGAAAAACCATGCCGATGTTGCGCTTGTGGACGGGGACTCCCGCCACGTCGAGGCTGCCGATGCGGATGCTGCCGGAGTCCGGCTCCAGGAAACCGGCGATCAGGTTGAGCGTCGTCGTCTTGCCGCAGCCCGAGGGCCCGAGCAGCGTCACCCGCTCGCCCTGAACGATTTCGAGCGAGAGACCATCAACGGCTTGGACGGGCCCGTAGCTCTTCGTAACGTCGGTCAGCCGCACGTGCCCCACGGGTCCGTCCCCGCCGTTTCATCAAAGTGGCGCCGGGGCGCTAGCGCCGCCGCTCCACTTCCTTGTTCCAGCGTTCGGTCCAGCCGGGCCGGTGCGCTTGCAGCTTGTCCCAGTTCGGGAACTTCATGTTGGGGATGTGTTCCCGGCCGTGCCCGACCTCGTTGTGCACCGGGATGAAGCCGATGAACTTGGCGTTGTTCTCCTGCTCTTCCTGGCTCAGCATCATGTTGATGAAGTCGTGGGCGAGGTCCTGGTTCTCCTTGGGACGCCCCTTGACCACGACGATGGTTTCCCGCCAACCCCAGATGCCTTCCTTCGGGAAGACGAACTCGATCGGCACGCCGGTGTTCTTCAGATTGACCACCCGGTCGATGTTCCAGGTCCCCATCACCACCGCTTCCTGCTGGATCAAGGTGGGGGTCTCGCCGAATTGGTCGAAGGTCACCACCTGCGTCGCCAGCTCCTTCATCTTCGCGAAGCCGGGGTCCATGTTCTCCGGGGTCTTGCCGCCCGCGAGCTCGTTCATCGCCAACAAGATGTTGAGGCCGTTGGTGTTGGCGATGGTGTGGGTGGTCACGCGCTTGGCGAACGTGGGCTCGAAGAGGTCCAGGTAGGACGTCGGCGGATCCCAGCCCTTCTCTTTGAAGATCTTGGTGTTGTAATACATGCCGGTGCCGGTATAGGCGAAGAACACGCCCGTGTCACCGGCCTCGAGCGCCGATGGCACCAGGTTCTTGGCATTGGGGATCTTCGACATGTCCAGCTTCTCGAACAACCCCAAGGCCACGCCCTGATAGTACGGCCCGTCGTCCATCATGGCCAAGTCGTACTGCGGATTGGCCTTTTGCGCTCTCAGCTTGGCCAGTGTCTGCGAAGAGAAACCCTGGTCCCAGACGACGGTGACACCATGCTTCTTCTCGAATTTCGGGACCAGTGACTTACGCCAGCCGGCCTCGTAAGGATCGCCCCAGGCGGCCACCACGAAGTCCTTGGCCTGTGCCGACGGCGCCGACCCCAACCAACCGAGGGGGCCGGATAAGGCAAACAGCCCCGCCGCCAATAAGAATGTGCTGAAAAACCTACGGTTCATGACGTCCTCCCTAGCATCGAACGTTGTTTGCAGCCTCGGACACGCCTGCTCTGGTTATCGATCGGACCGCCGCGGCGCGTTCGAGGGTAAGGGGAACCCCGCAATGGGTCAAGTTGCCGGTGCCGGCGCTGGTCGACGGCCGCACGGCACCGCGACGAGCCCAGGGTTGCAAGGGGCGCGCAATGACACCCTAGGCCTCCACCAGATCCCGTGGAATTTGGCTCAGGGTCCTCGGGCCGCCGTCGGTGATCACCACCGTTTCGCTCACCGCCACCGTGAACCTGCCGAACTCCCTCAGCGTGATCGGCACGTGGAACACCATGTTCGGCTGGAGCGGCACCTCGACCGT
>JBDHAF010000341.1:0-2687 GCA_039588255.1 Gemmatimonadota bacterium
GCCTACGCGTACGATCGGCTGGGCTACCTCCGGCAATTGAGTGGTGACGTTCGCGAGGCCGAACGGCTCTACCTCCGGGGCATCGCCATCAGGGATGCGGGTAGGTGGGCACCGACCATGTGGGACGAGCTGACGTTCCTGAACCTCGCCGTCTTATACGGTCGTCAGGGGAGGCACGCGCTGCAGCACGCCATGATACGGCGCCGCCGCGAAGCCGAAGCGAGGGGCAAACAAAAGCCAGATGCTGAGGGTGGATTCGTCTCCCTGGAGAGCGACGATGCCGAATGAGCGCAAGTATGACCTCGTCAAACAGTGCTCCTATCACGCATCAAGGGCGAACACCGCAAGCGCGACGCGCGGAAGCTGCTGGAAACCGGCTGGATGGAGGAGCTCCGGGAGTTTCTCCTCGCGGAGGGGCTGGACGACGAGACGCGCGCCATGGTCTCCCGGATGCATCCGATGCTGATGGGCGGCGAGTATCTGCCGGACTACGAGGAAGACGAAGTGGAAATCGCCCGCGTGTCCCTCAAGTCCACCACGGCCGACGTGATCAGCATCCGGGCGCGCCCGTCTCCCGAAGGAATTCGGTATCGGATCGTCGACGAGTACGAGAAGGTGTTCCACTGCGGGCCTGAGGTTTCCGAACGGCCGCTCACAATGGGCGAGCTGATCGAGCTTGTCGATAAGACGGAGGCGGATGTCTGGCAGGGGAGGGATCTAGTCAGTTGCTGGCGAGACTACAACCTTGAGGCGGACGATTATGACCCGGAGTACGCCGAAGAGTTGGTCGACTTCGTGACTGTTAGTTCAGACTTCTATACCCAACTCCAGGGGGTGGTATGAGGAGGAGGCACAGGGGTGGCTGGAGGGGATTCGCGAGAAGCACCGAGTGGCCCGCGAGGAGGACAATGACGGGGATGGGGTGACGTAGGGCAGCGATGAGACCACCCCTCGGGTCGCGCCGGAGGCCGAGTGGCTGGGGCGAGATCCATCGAGCCGGGATGTGGCCTCCGTCACTGAACGGATTCGGACGGGTTGCAACCATGTGGGTGGTCCCAGTTCCCACGCCTCCGGGCAGAACCTGCGAGCGTCGATGAAACCAGGTGTCAAGAACATCATCGGTAAGACCATCGCCGGTGTGCTGGTCAAGGAACGTGGCACCACGCCCCGCGGCCAGGTGTTCCTGGTGTTTACCGACGGGACCTACTTCGAGTTCTTTGGGACCGAAGGGAACATCGAGGGCACCAGTGACCTGCGTCACGGAACCTTCGACGACGTCAAAGCCTACATGCCCAGCGGGACCACCGCGTTCGAGTATCCGCCACCGTAGCGCAGCGCCACCGTCCTCATAGATTCTCTCCCCATGGCCGCTCCCAAGACCGTCCGCTGGCTCGACCTCATCGCCTTCCTTTTATATCACCGGTTTCCCGTCACCCGCGAACAGATCTTCGAGGGCGTGGCGGCGTACAAGAGGGGTTGGGAGGAGGCTGCCGACGAGCAGGCCCGGGAGACGCGCCGCCGCAAGTTCGAGCGCGACAAGGACGAGCTCCGGAGCCTCGGTATCGAGATCGAGACCGTGACGCTGGCTGATACCGCGGCGGACGAGGCGGGACTGGGCTATCGACTCCGTCCCGCCGACGTGTATCTCCCGTACCTGGAACTCACCCGCGGCGATTCGCCAAGTCAGCCGTACAGAGGCCTCCGACACCTCCAGGTCTCCGACGCGGACATCGCCCTGTTGGATCGGGCCACACGTTACGTCGCTCAGCTCACGGAATCTCCCCTGTCTCGGGCGGCTCGGTCGGCGCGCCGCAAACTCGAGTTCGACTTGCCGATCCCGTTGCATACCGTCGAACGGCTCCTCGCGAGACCGCTCTCGCCAGAATCCACCAGGACCCTCGAGGTGCTCCAGCGTGCCGTGGCGTCGTACATCGCGGTGCGCTGCCGCTACTACGCCATCGGTCGCGACGACGAGGATGAGCGCGAGATCGAGCCCTACGGCCTCTTCTTTAGCTGGGGGAGATGGTACTGTGTAGCGCGTGCACGGGACCGGGACGCACTGCGGGTATTCAGAGTCGATCGAATGCAAGATGCGAAGCCTGTTGGCGGGCCAGCTGCCCGATTTCAGGTACCGAGGGAGTTCTCGGTGCGCAAGTACGTGGGCAGAGCGCCGTGGGAGCTATCGGGGAACGAGCCGACTTGGGTTCGCGTGCAGTTCCGGTTCCCCGAGTCACGCTGCGCCCACCGGGTGGGGAAGGTGATTGAGCCGCTCCTGGAGGACGGTGGCGCGGTGCTGGAGTTCGGCGTGCGGGATCTCGGTCCGTTTCTGCGGTGGCTTCTCACGTTCCGGGGGCAGGCCCAGGTGCTGGAGCCGCGACATGTGGCATCTGAGCTGGCTGAGTTGAAGGAACGTGTCGCCCGGTTGTACGAGCAGGAGGCCTCGAATTGAGCAGCGCCGCCGAGCAAGTGAACCGCATCGTTGCGTTGGTGGCCGATCTCTCCCGCCGCGGTTGGAGTAACGAGAGCGGAGCGATCCTAGCCGAGGTGGCGCACCGTCACCGCATCTCGGAACGCCAGCTCGCCGCCGACATTCGCACGCTCACCTCACTCGGTGAGGATTCCGATGCCGAGTGGCTCTTGTCGCTCAGTGTGTGGCAGGAAGGCGACCGGATTGCGCTCTCGAGCGC
>JBDHAF010000342.1:0-4453 GCA_039588255.1 Gemmatimonadota bacterium
GCCGACGGAGATTATATCGGTTATCCGGTTGGTGGAGGGGTCGATCACGTACGCCGCATCTTCGAGGGAGTTGACCACCACGGCCCATCTGCCATCCTGTGAGAAGCCCATGGGGCCCAGGCCCGGCTTTGACGGGATGCGGGTTGTGATGTCGTGTTTCTGGCCGTCGATAACGGTGATGGTCCCATCCTTCCCGTCTGCTACGTACAGAGCCCTGCTCAGCGCCGAATATGCAAGTGAGATGGGGGTGGTCCCCGTCTCGATGTCTTTTACTTTTTTAAGAGTCGCGATGTCGATGACCGTGACGGTTCCCTCATCCCGGTTGCCCACGAAGGCGTATCGGCTGTCGCCGGTAAAAGCGATCTCGTGGTGTCCCTTTCCCGTGCGGATAAATCCCTTTCCTTCCAGCGTGTCGGCGTCGATGACCGTCACGCCGCTCTCTTCAACCTTCCGCGTGTCGTTTCCCACCCAGAGGTATCGCTCGTCGGGCTGGAACCGGATACGAACCGGATTGTTTCCGGCGGAAACGTTATGGGTCAGCCTGAACGTATCGGTGTCCACCACCGCAACCATGTCAGCCACGGGCATGGAGACGAAGAGGCGCCTTTGATCCTTCGTTATCGTCCAGTCCGCGCCTGCACGCTTGAGGATGATCTGCGCGTAGAGGTTCGTGATGCCTTTGATGCCCACCACCGGGTCGATGACGGCGATGGTGGGGTCCCGGTTCAGCACCAGGAGGTAGTAGCTGTTCAGATCGATCATGGGGCGGATGCCCACCAGGCCCTGGAGGTAGAGCCCCACCCGCTCTTTGCAGTCCATGGGCTTGTTCTTTTCCGCCCCGGGCTTTTTGACCCTGTCCGACCACAATTCCCCCATGTCCATCCAGACGCCGGGAAACTGGCCCTGGATCGGCTCGCCCGTTCCCGCGTCGGTGATGCGGAAGGCAAGATCCACGAAGTCGCCCTCGAAGATCTCATCTCCCCGCAGGGAGCGCCCCGCCGTCGGCTTTGCGGAAAATTCCACGACAATGCCTTTCCGGGTAATACGTTCGGAGACCGGTCCCGTCGTTTTCTCCGCTTCCTTTTCCTCTGTGATCATCTCGGTAATCCCACCCTTTTCTTGTTCATCTACATGCTTTTCCTTGGGGGCAGAGATTGCGACGGATGACAGGGACAGTGTGGTGATGATGAAAAAGATGAGTGGAGAAAGTTTCCTGGTGGCTCGAAATATCATGGTTGCGCTCCTCTTTGGAAGTTCCCCGCACGTTTTTTGCGTTCCCTGTGTACGGGAATCCCTCCTATTATACGAAATGGGCAGAAACAATTCCAACGCACGACGTAACTTAAAAAGCGATTATTTTTGAGCATATAAACAGAAAAAAAGCGGGTGCAGCCTCCAGGGAGAGGCGCACCCGCATGTATCGTTATCGGTTTATTGCACTGTTACTGCACCCGCATGATGCCCCAGATGCCGTCGGTGTTGCCGAAGGAGGCCTGGTCGCGGAAGAGGTAGTCGCCGGTAACAGCGTTCTCTCCGCCCGCGCTGTCGAGGACCACGTCAAAGGAGGTACGGGGCGCGCTGCCACGCGTGGCCGTGGATCGTGAAGGTCGTTCCGCGGCCCACGCCGGTGGGCTCGAGCACCCGCAGCCGTGCCGGGACACCCGCTGTTGTGGTGAACACCGGGGTGGCCGGGTCTTCGTTACCCGCGAGGGCGTTGCTGTAGAGCTCCCAGGCATTTGCCTGGCCGCCGAGGCCCGGGTTCCCGAAGGGAGCGTTGGCGGCGAGACCGAAACGGAACCAGGCCGGCTCGGTGCCGTAGTTGATCCCCTTCTGGCCCGCGTCGTGGCTGTCCTCGGGGATGGCGCCTCCTTCGCCGGCGATGTTTTCCACGGCTTCACCCAATTTGTAGCGCAGGTTCTGTCCCTTCTGGATGACGACGACCAGGTCTTCGAAGTCGCCGCTCACGCACGTCCTCGAGACCCAAGGCTAAGAGATCCGTCGCGCCGGTGCGGTCGTCTTCAGGCCATGTTGCATCTACCGGCTCGATGACCAGCGCACCGACCATGCCCTTCTGGCCCTGCTTGATCTTGTCCGCAGGGATCAGGTTCGACCCGCCGAATTCGACCGCCGTGGGTACCAGGTCGACGCACTGCTTGTTCCCTTTGGGGCCGCCGCCCGGTCCAACGCACGGTGCAATTTCCTTCGAGAGATGGCCGGCATACCAGTGGTAGACCACCTGGCTGTCGGGTTGGGCGATCTGGTCGGCGGGGTTCAGCCCCACGACGGTTCCGTCGCCCTTGTTGATATCGTACTCCACCAGCTGCGGGTGGAGGCCTGCGTAGCTCGAGGGCCGGATCAGGTTGTTCTGGAAGGTCGTCGGACCCATTGGATGGTCCCGATCCCTGATGACCATCTGCAGGAGGGTGTTGTACCCTGCGAGGTCAGGAACAACCTCGGGAAGACGGTTGAAGAGGGTAACCTGGATGCAGTCTCCCGCGTTGGCCCGCAGAACCAGCGGCTCGAGGGGAGCATTGGGATTGGACTTCAGCTGAACCGGGCAGCCGACTCTCGTAACGCCCGGTCTTCCCGGCCTGTTCCCCCGTGGCTCCTGGTCCTCGCACGCTCTCAGGTTCGGATCGATCGGCTCGAGGTCCTCCACCCTGACGTAGAGCAGCGCCGTCGGGTCGTGGAGCGGACCCTGGAACTGGGCAATGCTTGTTGCCCCTGTTCCTCCTCGGGGGTTGTAGACCAGTGTTCCGTTACCAAGAAGCGGACCGCCCACGTGCATGTTCGCCGAAGCGTCCCCGGGGACGATAGTGATACCCAGCGGAGCTACGGGGTTAGTTGGAACGGTAAAGTCCGCCAACAACTCGTTCGCCGTTATGGCGACGACCCTATATTCCCGGAGATTTTCCGGCGTGCCGTCTTCATTCACGTCCGGGCAGGCGCCGATAAACGCGTCTCGGTTGTTCACCTGCAGCCCCTTGGGTCCTATCGGATAAAGATCGGCAGGAGCCGTTTGGTAGGAGCGGATAATGCCCCACATGCCGCTCCACCAGCCGTCCTGGGAGGCGTCTACGCTGTATGCGTGGTCCTCTTGGTTTTCCCCGCCCGGATCTGCGTCCACAGGCATGATGAAGTTGAACTGCTCCGAGATCCCGGGGTTCTGGGCGTTTCGCCAGCCGGCAGCCGGCCGTTCGTCCCCGTGGCCTGAGTTGCCCTGCGTCCACTTCACGCCGTGGATGGTGGCGTTGTGCTCGTGCTCGTGGCCCCCCGCCTGGACTTTCACCTTCACTATATCTCCCTGCTGGACGCGCATCATTGGCGTGAAGGGGTCTCCGGGCTGCGCTCCTTCTAGCCCTAAGCTGTTGATGGGCGGCGGGAACGTGGTTGGAGTTCCCGTGCCGAAGGGGTCCAGGCTGGTCAAAGCAGTGGGCTGCACGTTGAGTGGTCGGAGATTAACAATCGGATTGGGAGGATCAAAGTCAAACACCCGATCCGTTCGCGTCTGCAGCGCGAAGGCCAGGTCTCCCGCCAATCCAGCCGCCTGGGTTCCCGGATTGCCGTCGGGACCGATTGCGAACGGGTCGTACACCCGCAGCCCCACCGGCTCGTTCCGATAGTTGACCACCAGCATGCCCGGGTCGTCCGCCGAGATCGCCTCGGGGCAGGGCCGCGGTATGGTATTTGCCGGCGGATTGCAGAACGGCGGGTAGCGCACGAGGTCCGGGAAGACGCTGGGCACGCCTGGCCCGTTGACCGCTTCCTGGCGCACTGATGGGTTGATGGCATGGCGGAAGGTGTCCGCGTTCGGTGGAATGCCGTTCGGGCTCCCGTCGGGTCCGGCTCCCACGTAGATGCCCGCCTCGTAGGCGTGCTGGAAGTCGCTGAACTCGAGATAGAACTCGCGGAAGGCCTCGAAATCGGCCGCGCCGGCACCGCCGCCGGGCTCGATCGCCGCCTGCCAGGAAGTCGGCCCTCCGTCGGATCCCGTTCCGAGGGCGACACCCGTCTCGTTGTGCTTCCAGGTAGATCCCGCCGGCTCGACGAGCAGCGTCGCATACAGCCCGATCTGCTGGTGCGTTGACGGGCCGTAGTGGTCGTGGGTGAAGACAATGCCGAGTCCGCGGTCCACCAAATCCCTGTTGATGACCGGGTCGGCGAGCCACCGCTGGATCGTCACCCGCGCGCCGTTCCACTCGGGGAATAACATTGGCGGGAAATCCGGATCTGTGGGGTACCCGGGTAAAAGTGTAGTTAAGCCACCAGGATTCGCCGCAGGATCCGGTCCGGGTAGGGTTGGAACGGGGTTGAGCATGCCGAAGTTTGGATTATTGGTAGCATCGGCGGCAGCGATGTTATAGTCGTTGATGGCATCTATCCGCTCGACCACCGCTCCCGGAGAGAGCGTCCCGTCCTCGTAGTTCCAGCCGTTGGCCGCGCCGTCCGTCGT
>JBDHAF010000343.1:0-3803 GCA_039588255.1 Gemmatimonadota bacterium
GGCCGTTGGGGAGGGCCTGGCCGCGCGCCCTGAGACCCTGGTTCAGCTCAAGCCGGGAGAATCGGCGGAGGTGGTGCGTATTTCCCCGGCCTGCCGCGGGGCCCAGCGGCGTCGACTGCTGGACTTGGGAGTGGTGCCCGGCACCATCGTCACCGCCGAGTTGGAGGGCGCCCTCTCCGATCCCATCGCCTATCGGATCCGGGGAGCCCTGATCGCCCTCCGGAAAAGCCAGGCCGATTGGATATACGTCACGCGCCGCACGGAAGCCGTGAACTGAGATGACGACCGCCACCGCTCCGTGCGCGGGATGCAGCGCCAGCCGGGCATCCAATCTCGTGCAACTGGGCATCCGCCCGGAGAAATGGGATTACTTCGTCGCCCTGGCGGGGAATCCCAACACGGGCAAGAGCACCGTCTTCAATGCCCTGACGGGACTGCGCCAGCACACTGGGAATTGGCCCGGGAAGACCGTGACCCGAGCGGAGGGGGGGTTTGAGCACGACGGGAGCCGGATCAAGCTCATCGACCTCCCCGGCACGTACTCTCTCCAAGCTGGGAGTGCGGACGAAGAAGTCGCTCGGGACTTCGTGTTGTTCGGCCAGCCCGACGTCACCGTGATCGTGGTGGACGCGACGCGCCTCGAGCGCAACCTCAACCTCGTGCTCCAGGTCCTCGAGATCACGGACAGGGCGGTGGTGTGCCTCAACCTCATGGACGAAGCCAGGCGCCGCGGGATCGGCGTCGACGCCGCCAAGCTCTCGGCCGCCCTGGGCGTGCCGGTAGTTCCCACGGCGGCGCGGAGCAAGGAGGGGATACCCGAGCTGGTCCGGGCCATTCACGAGGTGGCCACGGGGACCGCCAAGCCCACGCCGTTTCGGATCCAACAGCACCCGCCCGAGGTGGAGTCGGCCGTCGCCTCCCTCGCGTCGCAGATTCGCGAGAGCTACCCGGAGCTGCCCAACCCCCGCTGGGTGGCCCTGCGGCTGCTCAACGCCGACGAGCGCGTGGAGGATGCGGTGCGGACCGGTGACCTGGGGAACCTGAGCGAGGGCAACCTGCTCCAGCAAGCGGAAGACCACGCGGCGACGGACCGGTCGTCCAACGGCCGTGCCATCCTGGAGGCCGCGTCGGACCTCCGCTGGAAACTGAGCCCCAACTTCCACGACGCCCTCACCGAGAGCGTCTACACCGCAGCCCAGCAGATCGCCAACGAGGCGGTGATGCGCGGCGTTCGGCGGGCCAAGTTCGACCTCGACCGCACCCTCGACCGGTGGCTCACCAGCCGCTGGCTCGGGTTCCCCTTGATGCTCGCCATTCTGGCGGTGGTGTTCTGGCTGACCATCGCCGGCGCCAACGTCCCTTCGCAGATGATCGCCACGCTCCTCCTCGACACCGTTCACCCGGTGTTGAAAGCGTTCGCGGCGGCGGTGGCGATGCCGTGGTGGCTCGACGGATTCCTGTTCGACGGCGTCTATCTCGCAACGGCCTGGGTCGTTAGCGTCATGCTCCCGCCGATGGCGATCTTCTTCCCATTGTTCACCCTGCTGGAAGATTTCGGGTACCTCCCCCGCGTCGCGTTCAACCTCGACAAGCTGTTCCAGACGGCGGGAGCGCATGGCAAGCAGGCCTTGACCATGTGCATGGGATTCGGGTGCAACGCCGCCGGGGTGGTGGCCACCCGGGTCATCGACAGCCCGCGGGAGCGCCTCATCGCGATCATCACGAACAACTTCTCCCTCTGCAACGGACGGTGGCCGACCCAGATCCTCATCGCCACCATCTTCATCGGGGCCACCGTGCGCCCGCAGCTTGCCGGCCTGGTGGCGGCGACGGCGGTGGTGGGCGTCGCGGTGTTGGGCATCGTGGCCATGTTCGTCGTGTCATGGCTCCTCTCTCGCACCGTGTTGGAGGGCGAGGCCACGACGTTCAGTCTCGAGCTGCCACCCTATCGGCCGCCCCGAATCCTCCAGACCCTGTACACGTCTCTCATCGATCGTACGGCCATCATCCTGTGGCGAGCGGTATTGTTCGCCATCCCGGCGGGCGCGGTGATCTGGCTGATGTCCAACATTCAGGTGGGCGGCGCGAGCATCGCCGAGCACGCCATCGGATTCCTGAATCCCTTCGGCGTACTCCTGGGACTCAACGGCGTGATATTGCTGGCCTACGTCGTGGCCATTCCGGCCAACGAGATCGTCATCCCCACCGTGTTGATGCTGACGGCCCTCGCTCTCCCCGCCGCGGGGGTCGGCGAGGGTGCGGGTGTGATGTTCGAACTCGACTCGGCTTCCGAGATGGGTGGCGTGTTACTGCTCGGGGGATGGACGCTGTTGACCGGCGTCAGCCTGATGCTCTTCAGCCTGCTCCACAATCCGTGCTCCACCACGATCTACACCATCTACAGGGAAACCAAGAGCGCGAAGTGGACCACCGCGGCGGCGGTGATCCCCCTCGTGATGGGCTTCGTGGTGTGTTTCCTGGTGGCGCAGGTGTGGCGCAAGTTGTGTCGGTGAAGTCCACTCTGCCGAGGTTACCGGTCACGCCGTCCCGAGATTCGCGGGCGGCACGGACGCAACGACAATGGCGGGGTTCGCGGAGACATCCCCTCGCGCTGCTCATCTGCCTCGTTGCGGCCTGGCTCGCTGCCTGCGCCGAGCAGCCGGAGCAACGAGCGGGCGAGGCAAACGACTGGTCCGCAATGAGACTGTGGTATCGCCAGCCGGCGGAGGCGTGGAACGAGGCCCTCCCGGTGGGCAACGGGCGACTCGGTGCCATGGTCTTCGGCGATCCCACGGAAGAGCGCATCCAACTCAACGAGGAAACCCTCTGGTCCGGCGGTCCCTACGATCCCAGCCGGCCAGGTGGAGCAGAAGCCCTCCCGGAGATCCGCCGCCTCATCTTTGCGGGTGATTTTGCCGAGGCTCACGACCTGTTCGGCCGAACCATGATGGGCATCCCCTACGAGCAGATGAAGTACCAGCCCCTGGCAAACCTGTGGCTGAGGTTCCCAGGCCACGACGAGGTCACGGACTATCGCCGCGAGCTGGACCTCGATGAGGCCATCGTGCGGGTCACATATCGGGTGGGAGACGTGACGTTCACCCGGGAGATCTTCTCCAGCCCCATCGACCAGGTGATCGTGATTCGGCTGACCGCGGATCAACCGGACGCTATCTCCTTCTCGGCGAATCTGCACGGTGTCAGGAACGTGGCCCACTCCAATTACGACACCGGGTACTTCCGGATGGACGGCTCGCCGCCCGACGGATTGATGTTGGCGGGCAAGAATAGTGACTACCTCGGCATCGAGGGGAAGCTGACGTACCAGGCGGGGGTGAAAGCAATCGCCGATGGCGGTGCCACGACGGTTGACTACAAGACTTTGCACGTAACCAACGCCGATGCGGTGACCTTGGTTGTCGCGGCGGCCACCAACTTCGTGGACTACCGTGACGTCAGCGGCGATCCCGTTGCACGCGTCGAAAGTGACATGGCCGCGGTCGTCGACAAACCCTACGACCGGATACGCGAGCAACACGTGGCGGAGCATCGGCGGCTGTTCCGGCGCGTGGCGCTGGATCTCGGCAGGTCTGCCGCGGCCGGGTTGCCCACCGACGAGAGAGTCGCGCGCTTCAGGATCGGAGCTGACCCCCAACTGGCGGCGCTGTACTACCAGTTCGGGCGGTACTTGTTGATCTCCAGCTCCCGTCCCGGCACCGAGCCGGCCAACCTGCAGGGGATCTGGAACGAGGACCCCAATCCCTCGTGGGACAGCAAGTACACGGTGAACATCAACCTGCCGA
>JBDHAF010000344.1:0-2779 GCA_039588255.1 Gemmatimonadota bacterium
ACACCTGGTGCGCCAGAGGGGAGAGCACCGCCGCCTGGTAGCCCGATCCCGTGCCCACCTCCAACACCACGTCGTCTGGCCGCACGTCCAGCAGGTCGGTCATGAGCGCGACGATGAACGGCTGCGAAATGGTCTGCCCATGACCGATAGGAAGCGGTCGGTCGGCATAAGCCTCCGCGCGGCGCGAGCGGGGCACGAACTCGTGCCGCGGCAGCGTTTTCATCACCTCGAGCACCCGCGTGTCGAGCGCCTGCCCTCCGAGGGCCGAGCCGGCCGTCGAGCCATGGTGCTCGATGACCTGGACCATGCGGCTGCGTCGTTCCGCAAACGGGTCCTCACCAGCCGTCTCGGCGTACCCCGCGACGACTAGGCTGAGGCTGATTAGCAGCGTCCGCAACCACTTCGTTTGCTTCATCACAAGCCTCCCCCCTCTCGCGAGCAGCCGAGCCGTCCGCCCGTCTTCGCATCGAAGAAATGGAGACGGTCGGGCGGAAAGCGTACGGGCAACGGCTGTCCGACCGACAGCTCCGAATCCGCAGCCAGGAGCGCGCGAAACCCGGGACCGGCCTCGCGGCCGGCGTGTACGAGAACGGTGCTGCCCATCGGCTCCACGACCTCGATACGGCCTGTCAGATCTGCTTCCAAAGCAGCCACCCCCTCGACGTCCTGTGGACGGACGCCCCCACACGCCGCGAAGACGACAAGCCCCACGAGCAGCACGAGAAGAGGGATACCCATACCCGCCTTAGCTTGACCCGGATCTTCGAAATCCTCAACGGTCAGCTGGCCCCGTGGGATTTCGAGGGGCGCCCCCGCTCGCGCCGTTCTCACTCTTGGCGCGGCCCCTCGAGCCTAAGGAGCCCAGATCCGGCGCAAGCTAGCGCCTAGTCGATCCTGAGCCTGTCTGACCAGCTTGCCGGCGCTGGGTACCGGCAAGGACCGGACCCGTGCACCGGCTCAGCCGCGCTGCGCCTTACGGTTGGCCGCCCGCGCCGCACCGAGTGGGCGGGTGCGGATCCTCGTGTCCCATCCGCCCTTATCTCTCACTCGCTATTTCAAGCACCCTGCTTAGAAATTCAGCATCCACCCCTTTTTCCTCAGCTCCCATTCGGCCTCATGGAAGCCAGCCTGAGTACCGACCCTGATCCGAATCGCCATCAGGGGCTCGGTCGCCGCAGAAAAGTTGCCGTACGCCTTGACCTTGAAATTAAGGTTCACTTCGCCTTTCACGATCTTGTATTTGAGGCGTGCCAGACTCAGGCCCCCAACGGTCTTGGCGGCCTTATCCTTGTAAGCGAAACCTTTACCTTTCGCGATCATCTGCCCGGGCAGCAGTCTTGCCGCAAAGATGATCCCGTGCTCGTTCGACAGAGTCATCTCAAATCCACCGATCGTCGGATCTCTTTCGGCATCAACCACGAAGCGCCCGTGGCCGCTGAACAAGTCGAGCCTCTCCGGTAGATCGCCGAAGCGAATTCTCGCAGGGTCTCTGTCTATTCGCAGGCAGAAATTTTCCAGGAGGCACTCGGATCCGCACGTTCCCACGCTGACACAGCTAGCGGCCGAACCGAACTTCACGCGGCAATCCCGATGAGTCATGCATGGCTCATTCCGGTCGATGTTTCCACCGACCTCACAGAAGGCGGGACAATCGGGGTCTCGGCAATCAACCAGGCCATCACCGTCGTCATCGATACCGTTGTCGCAGATCTCACTTAGTGGCACCAGCGGCGGGTCACACTCCTCCCCCGGATCGATAATTCCGTCGCCGCACCCGGAGCACAGACACTCGTCCGGCTCACCCGGCAGGCCGCACGTCGCCCCAGGGAGGCAGTCCACGTCGCTTTCGCATTCCTCACCGGGTGCATTCACGCTGCCATCACCACAGAACGGGGTCACGGTGCAATCACTTTCGCAGCCATCCCCATCGATGTTATTGCCGTCGTCACACGCTTCGCCCGGGTCCAGGTTGCCATCACCACAGAACGGGGTCAGGGTGCAATCATTTTCGCAGCCATCCCCGTTGATCCCGTTCCCGTCGTCGCATTCCTCGACGCCCGCGTTGTTGAGGACGAGGTCCCCGCACACCGTGCAGTTGCCCCGACACACATTTCCATTGCCTCCGGCTGAGGACCCGGGCGGATCGCAGGTCTCACCCGGATCGACGTTTCCATCGCCACAGTCCGGGGGCGGGGTCAGGGTGCAATCATTTTCGCAGCCATCGCCGGGGGTGTTATTACCGTCGTCGCACTCCTCGGGCGGCTCCACGATGCCATTGCCGCAGAACGGCGTCACGGTGCAATCATTTTCGCAGCCATCGCCGTTGACCCCGTTCGCGTCGTCGCACTCCTCGCCGGGATGCACAATGGTGTCTCCGCAGACCGTGCAGTCGTTCCGACACAGATTGCCATTGCCTCCAGCCAGGGACCCGGGCGGATCACAGGTCTCACCCGGATCGAGGTTTCCATCGCCACAGAACGGCGTCAAGATCGGAGGTGCAATCATTTTCGCAGCCATCGCCGTTGACCCCGTTCCCGTCGTCGCATGCCTCACTGCCATTGACAATGGTATCTCCGCAGACCGTGCAGTCGCCCCGACACAGATTGCCATTGAATCCAGCCGGGGACCCGGGCGGATCACAGGTCTCACCCGGATCGAGGTCTCCATCGCCACAGAACGGCGTCACGGTGCAATCATTTTCGCAGCCATCGCCGTTGACCCCGTTGTTGTCGTCGCATTCCTCGCCGGGATCCACATTGACGTCCCCGCACACCGTGCA
>JBDHAF010000345.1:0-5128 GCA_039588255.1 Gemmatimonadota bacterium
TATTAGAACGGGGTGACAGGGTCATCGAGTTCCGACGCGAAGGGTCGTGGGTCAAGGTCGGCATCTTCGGAACGGTGGGAAAAGATGGGTGGGTACAGAGTGCCCATCTTGGCCCTGAGCCGCCGGAAGAGCCCTGCGCCGCAGCCGAAAAACCCCACGGGTACCGCGCGGTTGGAGCAATCGGTTCACCGCCGAAACCCACGCCCGAGGATATTCGCCCTGTCGAGTTCTATCTCGAAATCACGGGACCACCTGCCCGCGAGTTCACGTTTAACTCGTTGCAAAGTTTTAACGCGTTGCAAAATTCAGCTCCCCTTGCGGACGAACTCCTCGACGGCCTGCTCGATCCTGCCTGGGGCCGCGTTGATCCCCCCCAGCTCGGACCGGGGCGCGCTGACCTGACCCCCGGGTTTCTGTCCGGACGGGATGTCGGATTTGGACCTTAGGAAAGGGTGTCAGGACGACGAAGAGGAAGCACGCGGTCGAGCAGATCATCGGCAAGCTGCGGGAGGCTGACGTTCAGCTCGCCCGGGGAGCGACGGTCGGCGAGGTGTGCCGATCGCTCGGGATCACAGAGCAGACGTAATACCGCTGGCGGCGGCACTACACCTGACAACCATGACCCGTCGCCCCGCGGGGTGGGGGTTGGGCTTTGAATGCGCTCATCGCCGGGGCTCTCGCCACGCCACTTGGTGTGCTTTGTGGCCCAACCAGGCCTTGCCCCCACTGCAATATCGGTGAGCGGGTCCCTCAGACGCATTCGGGGTAAGTATGTCCGCTTTCTGCAGCCCATAAAACGTCCCCTCTTGGCTATTTTCGCCCGCTCTGGGCCCTGTCTGGGACGTCCGGAAGGTGGCCTAAACCGGACCTACCGGGCATGTGCACCGCTGGTCCGGAGTTGACCCAAAGCTGACATCCGATGGACCGAACGCAGGTTCAAATCACGGGCCCGCTTCAACCCATACCGAACTCATCTCCTCTGGCTCGCTCGCCCGGTGAGGCATTAATGCGCCGACCCACATCCCCGAGAATCTGAGTTTTGACGAATCACAGGTCCAAACCTAACACTCCGCCTGGACCAATTTCCGGGGGGCAAGTCAGTACCCGAAGACGGGCTCGCAAAGACGGCCTGCTGGTCTTTGCGCGACTGAGTTGTTGCCGGAAGCCAGCCCTCGAAGAAGAACCCCGCGGGCCGTGACCTGCGGGGCAATCTCGATTCAGGGGGAGGAACGAATGTCTGCTAAAAGAATCTGCGGCGCCGGTCGGTGGACGCGGCCTGCGCCGCTCCACAGTTACTCCACGTTGAGGGCGTAAAACTTGTTGGGACGGGCGAGGGCCAGCGTCTCGGCCTTGTCGCCGCAGGTGAGGCTGATGGACTCGTTCTCAGCGGTATCCACCGCAGCGGTCTGGTTCGGCTGCAACTCGAAACGCAGGCGCGAGGCCGTAAAATCGGACGTGTCGCCGTCCGGATCCCACACCTCTTCCACCATCAGAGTGACCTGGCACTGGCCATTCGGATTGAGGAAGTAGCCGGCGACGTGCTTGGAGCCGACGGTCTGGCTGATGGCCTGGATCGGCTGGTAGACCTCGTCGCCCGCAACCGCCGGGGCGCTCATGGTGGTGAGGGAGGCAAGCAGGGCCGCAGCGACGGCGGCGGTCTTGAGGGTCTCGAAATGGGTCTCGATCAGCGTGAACACGGTGCGTCTCCTGGTCCGAAGGGTTTCGATTACGGCCCCAGGGTAGTGGTCAGGAGAGCCCGCGGATGTGACGGCCATCACAAATCGAAAGATTTTCTCTTGGTGCCCCGCGCAGGGGCGCGCCGGCGTCATTCCGGCCGCCATGAGCCCGATGCGATACCGCCCCACCGCCGCCTCGCCGCCCATCTGATATAGTTCCCTGAGTCGACCCCGGGTGCTTTGCCTGGCAACCGGGGAAGACCGTAATGAGCGATGTGCGACATTGGCTCTCTTTGCTCGGAGCACCCCCATGCCCCAATCAGATCCTCCGTCACTACGCGCCATTCAGCTATTCAAGGATGTCGACGAGGCGACGATCGGCGAGCTTGATCGTCAGTGCCGGTGGCGGCGCTGTGGCGCCGGCGAGCAGATCGTCGATCACTTGGACGAAAGCCGGGACGTCTACTTCGTCGCCTCCGGCGTGGCTGAGGTCGTGGTCTATTCCAGTTCGGGGCGCTACATCAGCTTCGACGATCTGACCGCCGGCTCATCCTTTGGAGCGATCGCGGCGATCGACGGCATGCCCCGCTCGGCCAGCGTGGTGGCTTCGACGGAGGCACTGATCGGCTCCATGCCGCCGGAGGCGTTCGCCAAGGTGCTGATGAGCCATCCGACTGTTGCCATGAACCTGATCCGAGAGATGACACGGATCATCCGCATGGACAACGACCGGATCGTCGAGATGAGCACCCAGGGCGCCACCTACCGCGTCCAGGCGGAGCTCAATGCTTTCCCCGCCGCCCTCGCAGACGGAAATCGCGAGCCGGGTCAGCACGACCCGCGAGACGGTGGCGCGGGTGCTCGGCGACCTGACCCGCCGGGGTCTGCTCAGGAAGGCGCCGCGGACGCTCTACATCAACGACGTGCCCCGGCTGGAGGAGCTGGTCGCGGAAAGCCGAGAAGCCTCCGCCTAACCACGGCGCGGCCGCGCGGCGCGCCCTGGTCACTTTTGTGTCGTTTGTGCGCCCCGCGGAATAGCCGTACTATTTGGCCTTGATGCGGCCTTTCTCGGAGCCGTCCGATGGAGCCAACGGGTGTAGAGCGGAAGCTCGCCGCCATCCTTTGTGCGGATGTCAAGGATTACAGCCGCCTCATGGGCGAGGACGAGGAGGCCACCCTCCGCACGCTCACCTCCCACCGCGAGATCATCGAAACACTGGTCGCCGAGCAACACGGCCGTGTCGTCAGCACCGCCGGAGACAGCCTGCTGGCCGAGTTCGCCAGCGCGGTGGATGCGGTCAGGTCCGCCGTGGAGATCCAGGAGCGGCTCAAGGAGAAGAATGCGGCCCTGCCGCAGAAGCGCAGGCTGGAGTTCCGCATCGGCATCAACCTGGGCGACGTCATGGTTCACGGGGACGATATCTACGGCGACGGCGTGAACATCGCGGCGCGCGTAGAGACCCTGGCCGAGCCCGGCGGCATCTGCATATCCCGAGGCGTCCACGATCAGGTCAAGGGAAAACTGCCCCTCAGCTGCGAAGACCTGGGCCCGCATCGGGTGAAGAACATCGCCGAGCCGGTGCATACGTTCCGGGTCCGTGTCGCGGCGCAGGAGCAGCAGGAGGCGCCCACGCTTCCGGACAGGCCGTCTATAGCGGTCCTCCCCTTCGACAACATGAGCGGCGACCCCGCGCAGGAGTATTTCGTCGACGGGATCACCGAGGACCTCATCGCGGACCTCTCCAAAATCTCGGGTCTCTTCGTCATCGCCCGCCACTCGGCTTTCACCTACAAGGGACGGGCGGTGAAGGTCCAGGAGGTTGGTCGTGAGCTGGGCGTGCGCTACGTGCTGGAGGGGAGCGTCCGGAAGGCGGACAACAGGGTGCGGATCACGGCCCAGCTTGTCGAGGCGGGAACCGGAGGTCACCTTTGGGCGGAGCGCTACGACCGGGACCTCGAAGATATCTTCGCGGTCCAGGACGAGGTCGCGCACAAGATCGTGGGCGCGCTGGAGGTGAAGCTCGTGAAGGGCGAGCGGGAACGGGGGAGCCGCAAGGACACCGACAACTTGGAGGCCTACGACTGCATGCTGCGCGGAAACGAGCAGTTCTTCCGCCTGACGCAGGAAGGGGTCGCCCAGGCGCGGGCGATGTTCCAGCGCGCCATCGAGCTGGACCCGGATTATGCATCCGCGTACGCGTGGCTGGCCCGGGCCCATGTTTACGATTGGATCGTGGGATGGAATTTTTCCTTTGAACAGACTGTGGAGCGTGGCTTCGAACTGGCTCAAAAGGCCGTCGCCCTGGACGATACCCTGCCCTACGGCCATTCGATGCTGGGCTGGGCCCATCTGTGGAAGAAGCAGCACGAGCCTGCGATCGCCGAGGGCGAAAGGGCCGTCGCCCTCGATCCCAACGATGCCGATGCCCACGCATGGCTCGCCATGAGCCTCTCTTGGGCCGGACGGCCGGAGGAGGCCATGAGGCTGATCGCGAAGGCGATGCGCCACAACCCCCATTATCCGGTCGTGTACCTCTTCATCGTGGGCCACGCCTACTTCGTGATGGAGCGGTATGAGGAGTCCATCGCCGCACTCAGAAGAAGCGTTGTCCGCAATCCCGACTTCCTCCCGGGCCACCTGTTCCTCGGGGCTGTTTGTGGCCTGTTGGGCCGCGAGGAGGAGGGCAGGGCCGCGGTGGCCAAAATTGCAAGGATCAGCCCAAACTACCCGCGAGGCCGGAGCCTCAGCGTTTTCAAGGACCCACGGTATGACGAGCGCTTTCGCGAGGGCTTAAGCCGGGTGGGATTTCGCTGATTGCGCCGCGCTGAAGGGGGATGAGTGGCCGAAGGTGACTTTTCGGTCCGTTTCTGGGGCATGCGCGGCAGATACGCGCTATCCAGGGTATCAATGCGAAACCCTGCGGCCTCGATCAGCGCCGGGATATCCCGGTTCTAATGTCTCGCAAGACGCTCTCAACTTCGCATCGACAATGTCAGCTCTTGGCTAGAATCGGCCGTTCCGGCGGGTCGGAGGTCATTGCCGGTTAGAGGCACAAACCAGACGTTGTGACCCGATCCGCGGACCGCATTAGGGCCAGCGGTCATGAAGGCCGCAACATTGCCCGCTGTCGCGGGGAGCATGCGGCCTATTAAGGCCTTTTTTCCCCTTAAGAAAATGCCCCCTACTGACCGAGCGACAGGCTGATCACTTGATCTCCCAGGTCGTGGTGTGCGGGATGTCCATCGAAGTCAGACCACCGGCGCCAGCTAAGGGAGGCAAGGAGATACACGCAAATGGCTCACGCCCAGTGATCCCCGCGTATTTGCCGGTGCCGCCCGTGATGAAATGGGTTCCACAATCCCGATCCGGCAGCATCTTGTCGACTTCGCGGGTATCAAAGGTCGAGAAGATCCTGTCACCGTCGGCATCGGTCAAGGCGCAGGCGCCGTCG
>JBDHAF010000346.1:0-2480 GCA_039588255.1 Gemmatimonadota bacterium
CTTCGACAGAGGCTGTACTTGGGTCTGTGTGACTTCCAACCCAACCTTCCCTTTAGCTACGAAGTCTTCAATGAGAAGAGGGAAGCGATCTACAACCTGTACCGCCAACAGCAGCCTCTCGACCCGGACCTCGTCGAGCGGACCTTGGAGTACCTCGACGAGTTTTATGATGTGATCAACGACCCAGGCAAGGCCAACCGAGAAATGGCCCGTGAGTGCCGGGAGTTCCCAGGCGGGAACGGCTCTCGATCGACGGCGGGGTAAGCCGATTCATGGGGCTTTGGCTCTTTGTGAGCCACTCTTGCAGCCGAGTGTACCTCACCTCATAATCGGCCCTGCAGCGCCATCGGTGGCCCATTACGGACCCGTCGAGGTGCTGTGCCTGCCTGTAGGACGCTCCCCGACGACGAGACCGCTGAGTCACCGGTGAAACGTGCCTCAACCACGAGGAGGGTTCCGATGCCGGTGACCCAATCCCGGTGGTTCCGCTCATCGGCGATGATGTGTGCGGTCGTCTTCTTTCTCGGCTGCGGAGGCCCAGCTCCGTTCACCGTCGACACGCCGCTCCACCTCGAAGAGCATCTCGACGAAGCCACCATCGAGGGTTCCGAGGTTCCCGAGGACATTCCTGAGCCGGTGGAGTGGCGCTTCGACGAGCCGCAGCCGGACTGGCGGCCTGCCAAACCGATCCCGACGCCATGGGCAGCCGTCAAACCCGTCCGAGTTGACGACGCCCTGCGCCTGCCCTTGACCGCAGATAACCGCCCCGACGACGCCCCACGGCTAATCGGCACAATCTACGTCGATCTGCCCGATTGGAACCTCGCCGATTGGGGATACGTCGAGATTCGTGCTCGCGCTCAAGGTCCGAGGCCCAGTGTCGGTTTGTATTTCAATTACACGGGAGATGACTCGCGCCCGGGCTCGTTGTTCCCGTTCTACACCTGGAGCACCGGCGGGGGCGATACTCCCCTCATCACCGACGGCACGGTCCAGACGTACCGGCTCTCGCTGGGTTCGCCCGGACGGATCTGGGATGGGCCGTGGACGCACCTAGGGATCATTTTCAAAAGCCAACCGGAGGATGAGGCCGCGACGCTCGACATCCTGTCGGTGCGGGTGATCCCGCGTGAGGCCGAGTTCGCGGGGGACCGAGTCGGTGTGGAGGAGCTGAAGGGCGGCGCGCGTGGTGGATTCGAGCCGCAGCGCCGCACCCTCTACATGCATGCTCCCGGCCGGATCGCTTACCCGGTGAGGATTCCCGAGGACGGAAGGCTCGACGTGGGTCTTGGTGTGCTGCGCGACAATGCCCCGGTGACGTTCGCGATCACCGCGACGCTGCGGGACGGCTCCGTCGAGGAGTTGTTCCAAGAGACATACGCGGATCACAGGCAGTGGGGCCAGCGCACCGTGGATCTGTCCCAACTGGCGGGGCAGACCGTCACGCTGGCGCTGGAGGCGGAAGCTGAACGGGCCGGGGCGGTGGCCCTGTGGGCCGGGCCGACCCTCAGCGGTTCTCGCAGGACCGACAAGCCCAACGTGATCTTCTACGTCATCGACGGCGCTAATGCCGAGCACATGAGCGTGTACGGCTACAATCGTCGCACGACCCCGAACTTGGAACGGTTGGCTGCCGAGGGAGCCGTGTTCGAGCGGGCGTACAGCAACTCCAGCTGGACGCGACCATCGACGGCATCCTTCATGATCTCGCTGCAACACAGCGCGATGGGTGGCCAGAGGAACGGGTTCAACGTCGTCCCGGAAGAAGTGCCGACCATGGCCCAGCACCTGCACCGGGCTGGTTACCAGACCTCTGTAATGACTGCCAACCCGAACGCAGGTCGCATGAGCGGCCTGGAACGGGAGGTGGATTTCTTTCGGGAGGACTGGGAGGAGTTTTCTTATTTTGGTTCCAGAAATCACAGACAATCGTCGAGATATCTGCATGAGGCGTTCCTTGGGTGGCGGGAGGCATACCCCGCAGAGCCGTACTGGGTGCATTTCCAGACCGTAGACACCCACCGGGACTTCCCCGCTGTGGCCCCCTTTTCCGGTCTCTTCATCGGGCCGGAACAGCTGAGGACGTGGGAAGAGTGGAACAGCCGTCTCGATCAAGCGGGCGGCGAGGGCCCGTACTCGGAAGCCTGGGAGAGGACAGGGATCAGCCGGGTTGCGTTCTATGGCACGGTAATGGGCTTGTGGGACGAAACCATGGCCTACAGCGACTACCAGATCGGGCGACTGGTGGAACGCCTCAAGGTCAGGGGCGAATGGGAGAACACCCTGCTGATCGTTGGGTCCGACCACTCCTCCAGCCCCAGGGTAGGAATTGGAATTCAGGACTCGCTGCCGCCCCCCTGGGGCTACGCAATGCTCCGTTCCTCCATCAGCAGAATCCCCCTCATGTTCATATGGCCGGGGCGCATCGAGGGAGGACAACGTCTCAGTCAACCGGTCTCGATGATCGATGTGCTGCCTAC
>JBDHAF010000347.1:0-2465 GCA_039588255.1 Gemmatimonadota bacterium
CACCACATTCGTTGTTTGTTGATCGGCGGTTGCCGGAGCAGCGACAATACCGAAATCGACCAAAAGCATCAGAACCAGAGCCGCCGCTATCACCACGAGTGCAGTCGTTCCCGTCCAGATCGCCCCGATTGTTGCTTTGCTCATCTGTACCTCCTGCACACCCTCGATTCGAGCTTATCGGTCACTACCGGCGGTTGGAACTCCCGGCATGTCAGGCTTTCCGATCACAACTCCTACCGACAGATCCTCGACCTGTTGTGTGCCGGTCTCCGCCACCCAGCGACCCTCCCGCAGGTTTGCCCCATCGCCGGAGACGCAGGACCGCCGCTGAGCGAAACGGCGCTGGCGATTTCTGTGAACCTGGTGGACTTCGTGAACGTTTGATCACACCAGGACAGATTCCACCACCAGAACGTCAACCCGGTGGGCGACCAGGGGTCGGTTTCAGGTCCACCAGGTCCACCACCCTCACCGGACTTGTCTTGCGGGGCGCTCGGGAATGCTTGCGACCTCAAGGGGTCATTGCAACACTTGGGCGAGTTTGTGTGATGGTGCCTTCCATGCGAGGGTTTGTCGAGGCCGGGTGTTGAGGGAGTGGGCGGCAGCGTCGAGATCGTCTTGGGTCAACGCAGCCATGTCGGTGCCTTTGGGGAAGTACTGGCGCAACAGTCCGTTGGTGTTCTCGTTCGATCCGCGCTGCCACGGCGATTTGGGGTCACAGAAGTAGATCTGGATGCCGGTGTCGATGGTGAACCGGGCGTGTTCGGCCATTTCTTTGCCCTGGTCCCAGGTCAATGACCGCCACAGATGCTCGGGGAGCCGCTGGATGGTGGCTGCTAGGGCGGTGCGGACTGCTTCGGCGTTGTTGCCGTCCGGGAGGGGGAAGAGCATCACATAGCGGGTGTGGCGTTCGACCAGGGTGCCGATAGCGGTCATACGTTTGCCCATCAACAGGTCGCCTTCCCAATGACCGGGCACCGCCCGATCCTCAGCTTCGGCGGGTCGCTCCGAGATCATCACCGGTTCACGGATCTGGCCCTTCCCGGTCGGAGCCCGTTTCGTGACCGGACGCCGTATGGCACGGCGGGTCCGCAAACACCGGGTTAGTTCGTGACGTAACGCCCCCCGGCCCTGGACAAACAACGACAGATAGATCGTCTCGTGCGACACCCGCATCTCCTCAACCCCAGGGTATGCGTCTTTGAGCCACCCCGAGATCTGCTGCGGCGACCACCACCGTGCCAGCTTCTCCTCCACCACCCCCCGCAGCTCGACGTTTTCCACCAGCTTGCTCACCTTCGGTCGGCGAGCCCTCTGCCACGCCGCCCGGTCGGCCCGATGCGCCCGATACCGGCTGCGGCCTCCGTTACGGGCCACCTCCCGGCTCACCGTCGACGGTGCCCTACCCAACCGGCGGGCGATCTGCCGTATCGACACCCCAGCCGCCACACCCCGAGAGATCTCCTCCCGCTCCATCACCGACAGGTGCCCGCTGCAGCGTCGCCGGGCCACCGGACGCACCCCACCAGCATCCTCAATCATGGTCCGCACCGAAGCGTGTTGACGACCCAAGAGGCGGGCGATCGAACGCATCGACTCACCCCTCTGCCACCGATCCCACACCTCAGCCTTCTCCAACTCCGTGAACCTCCGCACCAGCAACCTCCTCGACGAGAAAACCCAACTCTCGCCGACCGGTGTTGCCTTCACCCCCTGAGATCACAGGCAATACCGAGCGGCTATCGAAGCCGAGGAGGCTGAGCGAATCGCCCTCGAGGCTGGCGCAGAGGTGATGTACGTTTCTGCAGTCCCGAGCGGTTCAGCGGTCGGCTTCTACCTCAGCCGCGGATGTGAGCGACCCAACCGTCAGACCCGCCTCGCCCGGGGCGAAGGAGTCGGGCGATGGTCGGGAACCCGGGACCGCATTCGCGACGTCCGAAGGGCATAAGACAAACGGAAGGAATCATGAAACGCCTCATTGCACTTCTCGCAGCCACAGTCCTCGTACTGGCCGCCTGTGGCGGTGGGGCCGCCGACCCCACACAGCCAGCCGACGTCGGCAATGCCCCCACCACGCAGGTGCCCGAGACCGGGGGCAACACTCCGCTCGCCGACGATGCCGGTGGGACGACAATGCCGGGGATGGGCCCTGGGATCAGCGTCGCTGAGTTGCTCGCCGCGACCATCGACGGTCCGTTCCTGGTCAACGGATACGTGTTCGTCGGAACCGACGGCAGCGTCGTCATCTCCGATGCCATCGCCGAGTCGTATCCACCCCAGCCGGCCGGGGCGCAAGTCCACGTCGAGGGGGTCGACCTCATGCAACTTCCCCTCGTCGAGGGCTCCGTCAACAGCGAGATTCCCACCTCGTCGTGGACGGAGCAGCCGGTCCAGTTGCTCGGCGATCTCATCGACGGCGTCCTCGTCGGGAACTCGTCCGCATCCGCCTGAAATGGCGGCGGCCC
>JBDHAF010000348.1:0-3109 GCA_039588255.1 Gemmatimonadota bacterium
GAGCACCACCGGGACACCGCTCACCGGACTCCCGCTCGCGTCGCGCGCGGTCACCGTGATCGTCGACGCGCTCGCCCCGGTGCTCGCCGTGATCGTCGTCGGCGATGCGCTCACACTCGATTGCGATGGCGAGACACCGCCTCCGACTGGCAGCCCAGCCTTGATCTCGAGACCCAGCGCGCCGCCGTTCAAGCCGGACCAGCTGGCATCGATCGTGGGACTGTTGACCGCGTACTCGGCCTGGAGGGCCGCAGGCGTCTCGCCCGAGGGCTGCTCGCTGATCTCCATGAAGCCCGCGCCCGGCGTCACCGCGACGCTGCTGCTCCGCACGCCGAAGACGCCATAGGCCACGTTGTTGGAGCTCCCGAAGGCCCCGAGCGTGATCGCGAGGCCGTTGACCCCGTCGCCGGCGTCGGAGCCGATCTGCCCAATGGCGTCCGCCCCGTTCACGCCGCTGGTCTCCACGCCCTCCCACTGCGACACGATCCACTGGGCGTTGGAGACGCTGCGAGTGAACTGAATCGTGATCGGGCCGCTGCCGGGAGTGGCGCTCATGGCCCGGTAGACCGACACGCGCTTGAGTCCGCCGCTCACGGGATCGAAGGTGACCGTCGCCACCTCGTTCCACGTGGTCATGCCGCCACCCGTGATCGTCGGGCTCGGGAGCGCGCCGCCCGAACGATGCCCCATCACCGCCACCGTGATGAGCGCATCGGGTGCCGGCGAGATCGAGGCCGTGGTGTAGGTCGACTGGTTGGTCGGTGCCAGCCGTCAGCAGCGTATGCGTGATGTCCGCCGGCGGCTGATCGGTCACCAGCACCGTGGCGGTCTGGGTGATCGGTGCGCCGCCGGCCGTGGCCGAGACGGTCTTCAGCTCCGCCACTGTCGAGGAGAGCGTGCCCACCGCGACGCCGTTCCCGTCGGTCGGGCCCGACGGCTGGGTGAGCGTATTCCCGCTCCCGGTCGCCGCCAGCACCACCGTGGCCCCGCTCACCGGGTTGGCGAACTCATCGGTAACCGTCACCGTGATCGTCGAGGTCCCGCTCCCGACCATGATCGTGCTCGGGCTGGCGGTCACCGTGGACACGTCGGTGTCCGGTGGCCCAGCGTCAACGGTGATGTCCGGCTTCTCGGTGATCGGCACGCCGCCGGCGGTTGCGGAGATGGTCTTCTGCTCTGCCTTCGTCGAGGAGATCGTTCCCGTGGCCACTCCGTTGGCATCGGTCGGGCCCGCCGGCTGCGTGATGTCGTTATCGCTGCCCGTGGACGACAGTACCACCGTGACGTCGCTCACGGGATCACCGTTGGCGTCTCTGGCGGTCACCGTGATCGTCGACGTGCTGGTGCCGTTGCTCGCGTTGATCGTCGTGGGCGCGGCGCTCACCGAGGACTGGGATGCCGAGACGCCGCTCGGGGGCTGGCCCGGAATCGGGTGGCAGGCCGTGCTGCCCGAGTCGGTGAAGGTCTGGCCCGCGACCGGGACGAACCTCCAGGCGTAGCTGTCGTCGTAGAGGTACAGCTTCAGAACGCCGTACGTGTCGTTCCGAACCTCGCTGGCAGGGAAGACGTTGGACGTGCTTCCCCCACTCCTCCCCCCCGTACCGACGATCAAGTGTCGCGTGCCGTAGACGTCATCCACCGAGCCGTCCGGCTTGATCTTCTTGATGCGTTCGTAGAAGTGCCGGTGCCCGGCCATGGCGATATCGACGCCGTAATCGTAGAGGGCCTCATACAGATCCCGGACACTGCTGTAAGTGGTCCCCCCCGATCCGCTGCCGCCCGTCGAGGAATACAGTGGGTGGTGGAAGAAGGCGACGGTGCAGAGGTTCGGGTTCGCTGCCAGGTCGGCTCTAAGCCAGGTTTCCTGCGCGGAGCCGGCGGACCGGGAGATGTTGGTGTTGAGGGCAACGGCGTGCCACGCGCCGATGTTGAAGCTGTAGTAACCCTTGTCTGGATCGCCCGCGGCCGCACCAAAATAATTGTAGTATGGCGTTGCTCCCGACGTATTGTACTCGTGATTGCCCGCCGTGGGCATCGTGCGGTTCTTGTGCCGGCCCCACGTCGGATCGTAACAGTTGTTGAATTCGCTGGTGGTGCCGTCCTCGTAGACGTTATCGCCGAGGGTGAACACGGTCCCGGGGATGGCGTCGAGCAACTGCGCGGTTGCCTCGTCGTTGTTGTTGGCGCACGTGGAGATATCACCGGCACCGACGAAGATCTCGGGCGGATTCGACGTCATCATGCCGGTCGGCGTGGTATAGAGATACCCGACGGGTGGCCCCGTCATGGGGCTGTCCTGGGTGCAGGACACGAATGCGAGTACCAGGCTGAACGCGACGAATGGGCGCAGCGGGCGGTGGCCTGTGAGGGGCAGCCGATGGCTGCGGAGACGTAGGGGCACGACTAGGGCTCCGGAGTAAGGGGTACGGGCCATCTGTTCCAGCAAAAATCGTTTCAATCGACCGGCCTACAGCGAAAGCCGTAACGTTCAACCAGCAAAGGGGTTACTGACAAGTCACCCGCGGACGCGCGTCCGGATTGATGCACCCTCTCGACAAGGCGTTGACCGTCCTCAACGTCGCGGGGCATTAGCGCGGCGCAGCCCGGCTACCATCCCGACGTTCTCACGTATCTGATCGAGGCGGCGGGAGCTGAACTCGTCGAGCAGGCGAGCGGCTCGGGGGCGCGGCCGAGTCGCGAGAATATGCTCGGGGTTGCCGTCATGGGCTTCGCTGCAAGACCGGCAGTTCTGCAGTTCTCTCCACCGTCTGTATCGCTGTCACAAACGTCGCGTCGTTTGTCACCGAGTGCTGTGGTGGCGTCGCGATGGTGCTGCGTGGACGCCTCACTGTGACTCGGTGGAGCGACGGTTTATTGGGTTTCTGGACGCGTCGGTGAGAGAGGCCCGTCCCCTTGGATACCGTTGCCTTGTCGTTCAGGTGTTGTAGATGTTGCACAATGCAACGAGTCGAGTGAACCCATCAGCCGTAAGATGCCCAACTCCGATCTCGAACCCGCCTCTGACGCGCTTTGGTCCCTTTGGCACCGCCCCATCCTCGGATTGTCACGCGTTTCTCGTGATGAATCTCACATCCCGCACTCTCGTCTC
>JBDHAF010000349.1:0-2442 GCA_039588255.1 Gemmatimonadota bacterium
GGACCATCTTCGGCGCACCCTCCCGGCCTACATGGTGCCACAACAGCTGGTGGTCCTCGACGCCCTGCCGCTCACGCCCAACGGCAAGATCGACCGCGCCGCCCTCCCGACACCGGACCACGTCCACAGCGCGCCCGACGACCACGTGCCCCCGACGACACCCACGGAGCGGGCCCTGGCCGCCTTCTGGTGTGAGGCTCTCGGGGTCCCCGAAGTGAGCACGTTGGACAACTTCTTCGATCTAGGGGGGCATTCGTTGTTGGCGATGAACGTGATCGGTCGGGCGGCAAAGGAGCTGGGACACCGGTTCACCCTCTTGGATTTCGCCCGGCAGACGCTGGGACAGTTGGCTGCCGAGCGCGATCGGGCGGCCAACGAAACTGGGCTGACCGTAGGTGACACGCTACTGCGTCGGGCCGTTCGGGCGCTCAAGTCGTCGGTGCTGCGCGAATGAACGAGCGGGTCGTTGAATTCGGTGACGGGACGTCACTGATGGGAATTGTGACGGAGCCCGATGAAGAAACGAACCAGCGGGGGCCGGTCGCCATCCTCCTCAATGCCGGGACGCTCCATCGCATCGGGCCGCACCGCCTCTACGTCAAGCTCGCACGACAGCTTGCTGCCGGAGGGATGTCCGCGCTGCGTTTCGATCTCTCGGGCCTCGGCGACAGTGCCCCTCGAAGAGACAACCTACCCTATCGAGCAAGCGTTCTCCGTGAGACGAAGGACGCAATGGACTACCTGACGGGCCAGGGGTACGGGCGCGAGTTTGTGTTGGTGGGTCTCTGTGGTGGTGCCGATGCCGCGTTCCGCGTGGCGTGCGCGGACGCGCGCGTGGTCGGCGCAGTGCTGATCGATTGGTACACGTACCGAACGATGGGATGGTACGTGCGTCGATTCGGCGCTCCGATGACGAACCTGGCGGGCTGGCGCGAGGCCTTTAGCGGCAGTGGTCCATTACGCCAGCGGATCGGCCGGCTGGCTCCCTGGATCAACCGGCACGGTGGGAGGGTCTTGAACGACGGGGAGGTACCGACGAGGCGCGAAGCGACGGCTGATCTCCACAGACTCGTCGCCCGCGGAGTGAACCTTTTCTTCGCTTTCACCGGCGGACAGTACGGTTACTACAACTACACTGGTCAATTCCGCGACGCGTTTCGGTCGGTGCCGTTTCGTGAGAGGCTGAGCGTTGCCTATTATCCCGATGCGGACCATACGTTCACGCTATTGCACCATCAGCGTCAGATCATCGACGCTATTCACGAGTGGGCTGCCGGCGTCGGCTGGGCGACCGGGATGATCATTCAGGCCGGCCCCACTGAGGCCGGCAGCAACATCTGCGGCCCCCGATCAGTTGGTCGTGCTGTTGGCTGAGCTATTCGGCTTGCAGGTTCATGATCTTGCGGCGCTCACACGAGCCGAGCGATCGGTCGTGGGGTAAGAGTCATTGCCCGCGCGCGAGGGAATCGGTCACTGGAGCGTCGCGCCGGCCACCACGTGAGTTGACGTCGCGGCAATCTTGCCGGACAAGCGAATGGTGTCCGGGGTCACGATGGATACTTCCTCGGCGAACCGAACGGTGAAGCAGTCGAGGGAGGACGCCACGGCGACCTCCACCTCAAGGAAATCGAGGGCCGCTCCTGTCACGGGCGCTACGCACTTGTAGACCGCCTCCTTGGCGCAAAAGAACACCTTGAGCCAGTCGGCGTGGGCTGGGGGCATGGCGGTGTCGATCCAGGCGAGCTCTCGTGCAGTGCAAATTCGCCGGGCCAGGTCCGGATTCAATGGGGCCGCGATCTCTGCGTCCAGCCCCAGGCTTTTGAGCAGCTCGCGGCGCGCGACCACCGCGCCGACGAAGCCGGCGCAGTGGGTGATGCTACCCACAGCGCCCGAAGGCCAAACAGGCGCTCGGTCGGGCCCGACGAGCAACGGGACGTGGGAAAGCCCCAGCGCTTCCAACGCCTTCCGTGCACATGCTCTCCCTTCGGCGAATTCCCGGCGGCGCTTCGGCACCGCCCGGCCAACGCACGCTTCCTCTTCGGGATAGAGGGGGGGAACCGGCTCGCCGTCGGGCCAGATGGCGGCTGACACGCCGGCGGGGAAAAGAGTCTGGAGTAGTCCTGCCGTTGGACGAGTCATGATCGTCGGAATCCGCGCGCCCGGACTAGGCTGGGGGTGGATCGGCCGGAACATTACGTACATGCAGCACGGAATGGGAGTGCCAGCGACCCATCCGGCCTGGTGTTAGCGATCGCATGTGGCGGCCATCAGGCGGTTCCTGGGCTCGCGAACAATGGCTCAGCTCATCATGCAACCGGTAGCTCACCCCACACCTGTTGCCTCCATCCCACACCCGTAGCTCCCGGTGTTGCCGAGGTGCACGCCCCGTGGCGGTTGACAGTGGCGTGACACCGGCGCGCGCTCCGCCGAATCTTTCGCTCT
>JBDHAF010000350.1:0-2929 GCA_039588255.1 Gemmatimonadota bacterium
GATAGCTATCGTTTTTTCCTCAAACACGATGTCACTCACGGCAAGGTGTGCTCAGGCGAGACAACGTATTCCGTAGCGGAAGGTTACTCGAAGGTCCGACCCCTCGCCAGGAAGTCCGCCCTGGAGGTTATTGGGCCCTTCCGGGACCGGCGGCTATCTTTCTCAGCCCCGTTCCAGACCGACCCGAAAGCATCGGAGACGACCATGAGGCCCATTCGGTATTTGCTGTTGATTTCGATCCTGTCACTCACGCTTTCCACACCAGCGTGGGCATTCCGCCAGACAAGTGGTGGTGACGCCCGGCTCGAGCTCGCAGACGTATTCGAGCTCGAGTTCGCGTCCAACCCCGAGATCTCCCCCGACGGCGACAGGGTCGTCTTCGTCCGGAATTTCATGGACATCATGACCGACCGGCCGCGCTCCAATCTCTGGGTCGTGGACTACGACGGATCCGATCTCCGGCCCCTGACCAGCGGCAATCACAACTTCAGCTCGCCGCGATGGTCCCCCGACGGGAAGCGACTCCTGTAGCGCTGGATGGAAACCGGAGAGGTCGCCAAGCTCACCCAGCTCACGCGGTCGCCGGGCGGGCTGACCTGGTCTCCGGACGGCAACTGGATCGCGTTCTCCATGTTCGTGTCGGAGTCACCGACGCCGTTCGTGCAGTTGCCCCCGAAGCCGGAGGGGGCGGAGTGGGCGGAGCCAGCCCGGTTCATCGAGCGTGTGCAGTACCGGGCAGACGGTCGCGGATTCCTGGAGAGCGGGTACACGCACCTTTTCGTGCTGCCGGCGGAAGGCGGCACACCGAGACAGGTGACGTCGGGCTCGTTCAATCACGGCGGGACGCCCTCCTGGACCCCCGACAGCGAGGCGTTGGTGTTCTCCGCCAACCGTCACGACGACTGGGAGTACGAGGGACGCAACTCGGAAGTCTACGAACTACTACTCGACGACGGTTCGCTGCGGGCACTCACGGACCGATACGGCCCGGACAACAACGCGACCGTTTCTCCCGACGGCCGTCGCATCGCCTACCTCGGATTCGACGACAGGCACCAGGGGTACCAGGTCACGCACCTGTACGTCATGAATCGGGACGGCTCCGGAAAGCAGATGCTCGCGCGGGATCTCGACCGTGACGTGGCACAACCCAGGTGGAGCGCCGACAGCCGGGGGATCTACTTCCGGTACGACGAAGAGGGTAACACGAAGCTGGCGTACGCGCCGTTGAGTGGAGAGGTGGAGACCTACGTGAGCGACGTGGGTGGACTGTCTCTGGGGCGTCCCTACGGTGGCGGTGTCTTCTCCGCTTCCGATGACGGCCGATTTGCGTATACCCATTCCCGGCCGGACCATCCGGCGGATGTGGCGGTGAGCCGGCGCGGCTCCACCGAGGGAACCCGGATCACGAGGCTCAACGACGACCTCTTCGGTCACAAGACGTTGGGCGAGGTAGAGGAGATCTGGTTTGAGTCGTCCCACGACGGACGTCGGGTGCAGGGTTGGATCGCGTATCCACCGAACTTCAACCCGAACAACAAGTATCCCCTGCTCCTGGAGATTCACGGCGGTCCCTTCGCCAACTACGGGGATCGCTTTGCCGTGGAAATCCAGCTCTACGCCGCGGCGGGATACGTGGTGCTCTACGCCAACCCCCGGGGCAGTACCAGCTACGGCGAGGAGTTTGGCAACCTGATCCATCATGCCTATCCAGGCTACGACTACGACGATCTCATGTCGGGCGTGGACGCGGTGATCGCGCGGGGGTACATCGACGAGGAGAATCTGTTCGTGACCGGGGGGAGTGGGGGTGGTGTGCTGAGCAGTTGGATCGTCGGGAAGACCGACCGGTTCCGCGCTGCCGTGGTGGCGAAGCCGGTGATCAACTGGTATAGCTGGGCGCTGACGGCGGACATGTATGTAGCAGGCGTGAAATATTGGTTCCCGGGTGTGCCGTGGGAGAACACGGAGCACTACATGGAGCGGTCGCCCCTGTCCCTCGTCGGCAACGTTACCACGCCCACGATGTTGTTGACGGGCGAGGCAGACTCCCGCACGCCCATGTCCGAATCGGAGCAGTACTACCAGGCGCTCAAGCTTCAGGGGAAGGAGGCGGCCCTGGTGCGCATCCCCGGAGCCTCCCACGGCATCGCTGCGAGGCCCAGCAATCTGATGGCAAAGGTGGCTTACGTCTTGGGGTGGTTCGAGAAGTACCGGCGGCCGACCATGTGACGGTAGAGGTGTCGCCACGGACCCCGGGAGCCCGCCCGGGGTCCGTACAAATTAGAGATCTCGCTTCCGGAACCAGAAGAACGATCCTCCCACCAGCAACGCGATCCACACCAGCGACAACCCCCATGGCAGTCCCATGGCCCACGGCTCACCAGGCGGCGTGCGATCGTTCTCGATGGAGGTTTGGACCGCCTGCTGAAACGCCGCCAGATCGTACTGATAGTAGCGATGCAGCTGGTTGAAGGTGTTGATCGGAAGATATGTGGCAAGCTCGCCGAGCCGCTCGTGTATTCTGTTCATCGCTCCGGCGATCATCTGCTCTCCCACCGCCATGTAGAAGAACCACACCGCCATCGCCGGACCCGAGTTTCTAATCGACAGCGAGCAGAACAATGCGAGGCTGCCGTACCCGAGAAAGGCCACGAAGAACCCGCCGATGATGGACCAGTGCACTCCCCGCATCAGCGGTTCGGTCAATGCACCAAAATCGGTGCCCGCCAGTGCAAAGACGCCGCCTATGACCACGTTCGACCCGACGAAGATCAGCCCGACGATCGGCACCAGCAAAGCCTTGCCAAGGAAGAACTGCTCTTTGGACAGGCCGTCTATGACGTTCTGGCGGGCGGTGCGCCAAGAGAACTCGCTGCACAGCAGGAGAATCAAGATCACCGATCCGAAGATCAGCGCGATCTCGGGG
>JBDHAF010000351.1:0-2421 GCA_039588255.1 Gemmatimonadota bacterium
TCAAACTTCGCGTGCCCCTCGACGCGATCCGAGGAGTGCGACCGTCGCGCAACCCTGTGGCGAGCCCGGCGTGTTCGTTGAATCGCCTTCATATCGACTACGAAGGCTCGCGATTCGGCGTGCTGGTGTCTCCCAAAGACAAAACGGGGTTTTTGGCAGCGTTAGTGGAGCGGTGCCCGAATCTGTATTTCGATGGAGAACGAGTCAGTTTTAGGGATGGAGTTGATTAGGGGACAGGCCGTCGAGTAACTGGCTCGAGCTGTTCCTGTTTCTCTTGATACTCGAAGTGCTATCCTGCGCATGGGGTACGCTGGTGTCTGGTGCGAATTGGGGTTCGATTCCCCGCGCCTGCATCGCCCCAATCGGGCTCGACGCATTGCGCCGGGTCCGATTCGCGTTAGGGTCGGTGCAGACCAATTCAACAGCAGCGTGTCATGAAAAAAGTGCTCATCACGGGGTCTACCGGCCTCATCGGACGCCACCTCAGCGGAGTGCTCCGCGCCCGGGGGGATGTCGTCATCGGTCTATCCCGCTCGGGCTCCGGGGACCACACGAGGCAGTGGGACCCGACGGCCGCGTCCCTCGACCCGGCGGTCGTCTCCGGTTTTGACGTCGTGGTCCACCTCGCCGGCGAGAATATCGGCGAGGGCCGTTGGACGGCCGGAAAGATGAACCGGATCCGGGACAGCCGGGTGCATGGAACGCGGGTCCTCACCGAGGCGCTCTCCGCCGCACCCGCACCCCCGGCGGTGCTCGTCTCCGCGTCCGCCGTGGGGTTCTACGGCAATCGGGGGGCCGAGCTGTTGACCGAGGCCAGTGCGCCCGGTTTGGGGTTCCTCGCGGAGGTCACGACCGCGTGGGAGAGCGCCGCCGCGCCGGCGGCGGAGGCTGGGATCCGGGTCATCCACCCCCGAACCGGTCCCATCCTCAGCACGTTGGGGGGAGCGCTGGCGAAGATGCTAACACCGTTCAAGCTGGGGCTGGGAGGAGTGGTTGGGAGCGGGAAGCAATACCTGAGTTGGATCACGCTGGACGACGCCGTGGCCGGTCTGTGTCATCTGGTTGACCACCAGCAACACTTCGAGGGACCGGTGAACCTGGTCGCGCCCAATCCCGTGACCAACCGGGAATTCACACATCTATTGGGTCACGCCATCAAGCGCCCCACCGCCATTCCGCTCCCGGCAGTGGCGGCGCGCCTCGCTCTCGGGGAGATGGCTGACGAGTTGCTCCTCGCGAGCCAGCGGGTGTCGGCGGACCGACTACGGGCTTCCGGATTCGCGTTTCAATTCCCCGAGCTCGAAGGCGCGCTCCAGCACGTCATCGAAACCCACGGCTAGCGTGTATCGACCCCTTGCTCTCCGGTCAGCGCCGCTTGCGCCGCCGCCAACCGCGCGATGGGCACGCGGAACGGAGAACACGACACGTAGTTGAGGCCTACTTCGTGGCAGAACGCCACCGTCCTGGGATCGCCCCCGTGCTCCCCGCAAATACCCACCTTGAGATCCGGCTTCGTGCTCCTCCCTCGCTCGACGCCCATCACCACCAACGCCCCAACGCCGTTCTTGTCGATCGTCTGGAAGGGATCGTCCGGAATCACGCCGCTCTCGACGTACGTCGGTAGGAAACGTCCGGCGTCATCGCGCGACAACCCGAGCGTCGTCTGCGTGAGGTCATTGGTCCCGAAGGAGAAGAACTCAGCCGATTCCGCAATCTCGTTCGCCGTGAGGGCCGCCCGCGGGAGCTCGATCATCGTTCCCACGAGGTATTCGACCCGCATGTTGCGCCGCGCGAAGACCTCCTCAGCCTTTTCCCGTACGATCGCCTCCTGCCGCTTCAACTCCTCCTGGAACGCGACGAGGGGCACCATGACTTCGGGATGGACGTCCACGCCCTCCTCGGCGGCGTCGCACGCCGCCTCGAAGATTGCCTCGGCCTGCATCTCCGTGATCTCCGGGTACACGATGCCGAGGCGGCACCCGCGATGCCCAAGCATCGGGTTCACCTCCGTCAGGATCTTGACGAAGTTTCGCAACTGGTCGAAGGGCACGTTGATGCGCTTGGCAAGACTCTCGATTTCTTCGGTTCCCTGTGGTAGGAACTCGTGGAGCGGTGGATCGAGCAGGCGAATGGTGACCGGGAAACCGTCCATCGCCTTGAAGATGCCGTGGAAATCTTCCCGCTGGATCGGTAAGAGCTTACCCAAGGCGGCGCGACGCCCGTCCAAGTCCTTCGCAACAATCATCTCCCGCATCGCATCGATGCGATCCTCCTCGAAGAACATGTGCTCGGTGCGGCAGAGGCCGATGCCCTCCGCGCCGAACTCGATCGCGCGGCTCGAGTCGGCCGGCGTGTCGGCGTTGGTTCGCACGCGCAGACGTCGGAAGGAGTCCGCCCACTTCATCAATGTCTCGAACTGCT
>JBDHAF010000352.1:0-3675 GCA_039588255.1 Gemmatimonadota bacterium
CTCGTCGTTCAGGGGATACACCGCCATCGGATCGTTCCACAGGTCGAAAAGCAGAAGGGGCGTGGGCCTTCGTCGCTCGGGCGGTCCCTCTGGGTCGGGGTTGATCTCGAGCGACGCGCCCCAGCGCCCATCGACTACCTCGATTCTGCCGCTCAGCTCACCCGTATCCTCGACCCCGAACTCGTCGAGGATCACCGGCCGTGGCTCCCAGCCGGGCTCTCCCAGCAGCAGCGGTCCCAGCGACTGTCCCTGCATCACCTGAGGCATCGGCAGATCCACCAAGTCGAGAATGGTCGTCAGCACGTCGATCATGGAGACCGGGTCGCTGAACCGCTGCCCAGCAGAGATCCGCTCCGGCCAGACTACGATCAGCGGGATGCGGCTCACGCCGGAGCGGAACAGGGGCGTCCTAGGGTCACCAACTTCCCAGGCTGACGGCAATGTATCGCGCATGAGGATGCCCCAGTCCTGATTTGCCGCGCCGACGCTGTGATCGGCGGCGACGATCAGGAGGGTATGCTCCCACTCGCCTCGGGCCTTGAGGCGCTCCACCAACCGGCCAATCTGGTAGTCCTGGTGGGCCATGCCCTCGTCGTAGACATCCCTCTGTGCGGCGGCGTAGGCCACCCGGTTCACACCAGCCCGCTCGAACATCTCTGGCCATTCTCCGTAGTTTTCGCCGACGCGCGTGTCCCATTCCTCGAGCGTCTCTCGACGTTCGGCACTGATGAAGAGGCCAGCGAAGGGGGCGGGCCCGGCGTTCACCCACGCGTGTACGTCAGTTGTCTGGAAATGCGCCCAGTAGGGCGCCCCAGGGTACGCCTCCCGCCAGCTCCAGAACGCCTGGTGCATGAATCTGGAGGATTCTTTGTGGTTCCCACGAGCGAAGGAAAACTCTGCCCAGGTCTCCCGAAAGAAGTCCACCTCGCGCTCCAGGCCGCTCATGCGGCCAGCGTTCGAGTTGGCTATAAACACCGCCGTCTGGTAACCCGCCCCGTGCATGTGCTGAGCCATGGTCGGAGCGTCCTCGGGGACCACGTTGAAGCCACCTTTGAACCCGCCCAGCACACTGTGTTGTAGCGAAGTCATGAATGACGCCGTGGAGGGTCGCGTCCAGCTCGAGTTGCTGTAGGCATGCTCGAAGACCGCACCCTCTTCTGCAATGCGCTCAAGATTGGGGGTGTTTCTTCGGTTATAGCCGTAGACGCTCATGTAATCGGCCCCTGCGCCGTCGATGACGTAGAAGATGATGTTGGGTTTGTCGGTGGCCCGCGCTCCCGTCAACGTGGGTGCTGCCCATAACGCTACGGTGCCGGTGCGCTCCGCTTCTGCCTCCAGAGCAAGGGTCACGGTCTGCCCCGCCAGATGGGACAGATCCACCGAGCGTTGTCCCCAGTGCTCTCGGTCGGTGTAGGCCTCCTCGAGCAGCATCTCGACCGCACCATCCTGCTGCGTCGCGGTGATCGCGAACGTCACCGGGGCATTGTCGCTTAGCACGCCCAGCCCGACATCCAACCTTCCTTCCTCGGGGATCCTCACCCGGTACGCGATGCTGCCGGGCGCGTGCGCGTATACGGCTCGGCGGTAGGGGCCTGACACAGCAGACGTGCCGCCTCGGTCCGTCCGCACCCCGGCGCGATCCCCCGCGAAGTCGGCCTCGCGCGGTATCACCCGGACCGACAGGATGTCGAGCGTCACTGCCCCCTCGTCCGCTGGGCTGCTAAAGAAGACTCCCAGGTGCGTCCAGGGCCCGTCCCACTTCCGCGTCCCGGACCAGTCCAGTGACAGCCGGTACGTCTGGACCGTGCCGTCGCCTACGAGGAGAGCACGGTCGCCGGGGCTGTAGAAAGGCGCCCACGTGGCCCCAGGAACGGGATCTTTTTCGGTGTAATTGAAAACCAAACCGATATAGCGCATCGGATCCTTCGTGCGTGCGCGAATCTCGACATACCCCCAGTCCTCTAGCTTCCAATCAGGCAGATCGACGTAGATCACTCCAAAGAAAGCGCCGTAGCCGCTGTTCTCTGCGGTCAAGGGCAGACGCAACGCGTCGTCAGCTCGGACGGGCTCGACGGCTTCCCACTGCGCCGGGATCGGCTTGGCCGGTCGCCATTCCGGCTGCGGCTCATCGAAGCGCCACTCGACTGGTTGCGGGAGATCGGCCGGAACTTCGGAGCCCACGATCGTCGCGGCGTCGAGATGCTCTTCGAGGTGCAACGGCATGTCGACGGTGAGCGGTGTGGGTCCGCCGCAGGCGAGGCACCACACGCTCAACAGCAGCAGATTGGTAGACAAGGACATTGGGTGGCCGATCAGGAAGCGAGTGATCGAATAGTGCACGAGTTGGCTCCTCTCAATCCGTCGCCCTGCAGTCGCCATCATCTTCACCTTCCGCGTGATGCTACATCCCGTTCACCCTGGCGTGAAGAGCTTTGCCAGTGCCTGGTGTGCCTCGAACTGCGCCTTGAGAAACGCCGTGTACTTTTCCACTAGGTCGGGGCGCTCCTCATGCAGGCTGCGCAAGCACATAGCATCGTTCCACAGATCGCAGACCAGCAGGGGAGTGGGGCGACGCTCCTCCTCCGGCACGGTACTTCTCCACCAAGTCAGGTCAGAGTCCGGGTTGATCTCGAGTGACGCCCCCCATCTACCTTCGATCACCGCGATGGCACCACTGAGCTCGCCGGTCTCCTGGTCCACGTAAAACTCGTCGAGGATCACCGGCCGAGGCTCCCAGCCCTCCTCGCCCAGCAGCAAGGGCGCCAGGGACTGGCCCTGCATGACGTCGGGCATCGGAAGTCCGGCGAGGTCCAGGATCGTGGGCAACATGTCGATCATCGACACCGGCTGGCTGAAGCGCTGGCCACCCGCGACGCGACCCGGCCACACGATGATCAGCGGAACACGGGTCTGTGAGCTTCTCAACATCGGGCCCCAACGATGCACCGACGGGTCGCGGAGGCCTGCCGGCCCGTAGCTGTGATCGGCGGCGACAATGAGCAGTGTGTGCTCCCACTCGCCGGTGGCCTTCAGCCGTTTCACCAGTTGCCCGAGCTGATGATCTTGGTGCGCCATCGCCTCGTCGTAGAGGCGACGTCGGGCGCTGAAGTGCGCGACTGAGGCGATGCCGGTCTCCTCGAAGTCGGCTAAGACCGGACGGGGAAAGTTATCTGCGTTTCGTAGCTGGCGCTCCCACTCATCGTACATCTCCCGCGACTCGGGGGTGATGAAGAGACCAGCAAAGGGGGCCACCGGTTGATACGGCCAGTGCACGTCGGTGGTCTGGAAGTGCACCCAATAAGGCTCGGCGGGGTAGGCCTCGCGCCATCGCCAGAAATCTTCGTGCAGAGAGACCGAGGAAATCGAGTTGTTTCCACGTTCGCTGTCCCGGATCAGATCGACCCCTCGTTCCAGACTGCTGGCCCTGCCAGCGTAGGAATTGGAGACGAAGACCCCGGTCTGGTAGTCGGCCCGGTGCATGTGCTCGGCCATGGTCACGGCCTGCTCGGGCAGGGGATCGGAGTCGCTATTGTGGCCACCCAGCACACTGTGCTGCAACGACGTCATGAACGACATCGTAGACGGTTTCGTCCAAGTGGCATTGCTGTAGGCGTACTCGAAGACGGCGCCCTCTGCGGCAAGACGCTCGAGGTTCGGAGTAGTGCGGCGGTTGTA
>JBDHAF010000353.1:0-4118 GCA_039588255.1 Gemmatimonadota bacterium
GGGGACTACAGCGGCGCGCTCAGCGTCACCCTCGCGACGCCTTCGGGCACGGGGGGAGTCAGGATGTCTGTACTGGATGATGGTTCTTCGTCGGTGTCGGTGTTTGGCCCAGAAGGCACGTTCATCTGCCGAGACTCTTCGGTGTCGATGCGCGGCCCAGGAGGCAAGGAGCGCGCCGCGCCCGGTGTCTTGGCGGACCGATCGCTGTTCTTGGTCCTCAGGGACGAGTACGGCAAGCGCATCTGGAAAGCCCCTCCCGACATGGAGGAAACGAAATGAGATACCGTCTTCCCCGTCCAGGATTTTCCGCGGGGCGCCGCCCGCCTCGCCGAGCGTGCTTCGCGCGCTCGGCGGGCGGCGCCGGGAGCGTTCGTTGTGCTTGCTCACGCGGGAGGAGGGGGGTGCGGGGGGAGGAGGGGGACGAAGGGACGACGGTTCTTCGCCACGCTGTAGACCGCATGGAGCAGCTTCCGCATGGCGGCGACGAGTGCGACCTTGGGGAGCTTGCCGCGGGCCCGCAGGCCTTCGTAGTAGGCGCGCAGCCAGGGGTTCTTGCGGACGGCGGTGAGCGTAGGCATCCAGAGCGCCTTCCGCAAGCGCGCATGGCCGAGCGGAGAGAGTCCCGGCCGCTGCGCCTGCCGTTTGCCCGACTGGCTCGTGGCGGGGACAACACCGACGTAGGAGGCGAGGGCGTTGGCGTCGCGGAAACGGGAGAGGTCGCCGAGCTCGGCCACGAGGTTCGCCGCCGTGGTCGGTCCGATGCCGTCGATGGTGGTGAGAAGCCGCCCGATCTCGTGAGCCTCGAGCGTGCCCTGGATGTCGCGGTCGATGTCGCGCAGGCGGCGCCGGAGGGTGTCGAGGTCGTCGCACAGGCAGCGCACCTGCATCCGGTAGGCGGAGGCGTGGTGGCGGCCGACGGACACCTTCGCCGCAGCCAGGAGGGCGCCGGCGAGATCGTCGCCCACCTTGTGCCGGCGGTCGTAGCACAGCCGGGAGAGCTTCCCCTTCGAGATCTTCCGGAAGGCCTCAGCGGTGGGGTACTCGCGGAGGATCGCGGTCGCGAGCTCGCTGTCGAGCGTCCTCACGTGGCGGCGAAATTCCGGGAAGCCGAGGTCCACGAGGCGGTGGAGCAGGCGGACCTTGTCGCCGAACTCCTGCTGGACCCGCTGGCGAAACCGCACCAGCTCGCGGAGCTCGAGGGTGGCCGCGTCGGGCAGCGTGGTCGGGCCGAGCCGCTTCTGCGCCGCCATACGGGCGATGGCGAGCGCGTCGATCGTGTCGGTCTTCGCCCGCTTGAGGTCCTCGCCCGCGAAGCGCCGCGTCCGCAGGGGATTGAGCACGACGAGCGGGTGGCCGTCCGCCGCCAGCGTCGCCACCAGGTTCTGCCAGTAGTGCCCGGTCGCCTCCATCGCCACCAGCACGCCCTCCGGAGGGCCGATCACCCCTCGGAGCCGCTCGTACCCCTCCGCGTCCTCGCCGAAGGACGTGGGTCGGACCAGGGTCTCGCCCCTCTCGTCCACCGCCGCGACCACATGGGTCTCGGACGCGATGTCGATGCCAACGTATCGCACCTCGCCTCCTCCCGCCGGGGAGAGCCGGGAGCCTCGGCGCCGGTGCCCCTGCTCGCGCTTGTGAATGCGAGGACCCCCGCGGGGCCTCAGGATACCGTTCGAGCCCTGGACACCGGTCGAGGACGCCAATCTCATTTGCGAGGACTCCACCTCAAGCACAGTACGGCGATCCTCTCCCGGACCCCGGCTCTCTCCGTTTACTCGGGAGGAAGGACATGAGTGGAGGTCATACAAGCACGGCGGAAGGGAAAGAAGTACGCCACCTCCTGGGGAAATCACTCACCATTTCCGACGACGCGGGCGAACTGCGAGTGAAACTCGGCGTCCAAGACGGGACATCCCGTCTGGAACTCAATGACCGGCACGGCAGGTCACGCGTCTTTCTCCACGCCGACCTGCAAGGACAAACGACTCTCTTCCTGAAAGACGGGACCATGAAGGAGCGCGTCGGGATCTCAGTAAGTGACCTCGGACCGGCAATGATGACTCTCTGGGCCAAGGACGGACAGGGGCTGGTCTCAGCATACGTTGACCTGAAGGGGAGCAAGGGGTTCGCCATCGAGGACAAAGGCGGGACCACGCGCGCGGTCCTTGAAGTCACACCGAGTGGTTCGTTGAGGCTGGAACTACGCGACACCAACGGCAAGGTCCTCTGGAAAGCGCCGGGGGAGTGAGGGCGCCAAGCGCGCGCACGGCGCCAACATCTGTCATCGACAACTGGCGTTCCGAATGCTGGCCGCGACCGACGGCCAGCGGATCTCCTCTTTCAGGCCGACCACAGTGATCGAGCCGTTGCGGAGATCAGGGAAAACAGTGACCACTCCGCGCATACCCAGAGATGCAAAGACCACTCGTTTCCCTGCGGCCGTGCCATCCACATCGGGAACCTCGTACCGACGTACATCAAACTGCTCAGGGGAACATCCAATGCGATCTGGATGCAGCAACAGCCGCGTCATGAAGACTCGCGGCGGCTTCCCGGTTGGTGCGTACCAAGTCCCAGGAGGCAGCCGAACATGTTCCCCCTCTCGTTGGCGCTTGGCCGAGAGTTCTACCTCCGAAGGCTCCTCGAGAACCGCGTCGATGTTGTTCTTTCTCGCCAACGCAGCGAGTCGATCGGGAGGCAAGGCACCGGGCTTGCAGACGACGTGGAGTCGGGACCCTCGCAGCGCAGCGGCTTCTATGCCGTCTGCACTGGCGAGGGTCTTGCGAAGAGCTTGGTGGGATTGCGCGGCGCCTCCCCCAAGCGCGATCACGATACGCTCCTGGGCTTCTGCCTGTCGGAGTCCGTGAAGAAGTCGAGCCAAGCTCGAGACCGCTCCACTTTTCTTCTGAAGCGAGATCAGATCGATCGTACCTACGTAGCGGCCGTCCGCGTCCAGGACGAGCAACCCATAGCGCTGGGCGCCAAACCGACTGATGAGCAAGTCTGCTTCTGGTACCCGCACTTGGATTCGGACAAAGGGGCTTGCTGCTTCTCTTACCTGCTCGGCGCCCAAGAGTACTGAGAGCGGACCGCTCTCAAATGAGATCTTGCCTCATCAGGTCCCCACGCCGGGTAAGCCTACGAGCACGCGACGGGCAGTCTTCTTGGCCTCGACGAACGCGTCCAACAGTGACCCGTAGCCCGTGTATCGCCAAAGAGGGTGCGCCTCCTCGGCTGAGACGGCAGCGGTCCCCAGCGCAATTGCGGCAGCGAGCAGAGATGCGATCCTCATGGATGAGACAAACGGGACCGGCCCGAGGTGGTTCAACCACCGATCAGGCAGGGCGCCGCCCCCGCACGAAGGCGCGGGGCGTTACCAGCCCTGAGGTCCCGCCACGTCGTCGGGCCTAGGTGGTGCGCCTGGACCTCGGAACTCAACGCCGAACTCGCCAACGGATCGGTCTTTGTGGACCTCCGTGAGTACCACATGGCCGATGTAGCTGGCGCCCCGGCGAATGTGATAGGTATCGCCTGCCAGAGCGCCATCATCGGACCCGACGGAGATTGTGACCATGTTGCCTCGCACTTCGAGCACCTTCCCCGGAGCCCCCCGCGGCTCTACACGGCCACCGAAGTCGCGGGATCGGTGGCGCCACCACTCGACCCAATACCGCAATCTCATGTTTTGCGCGATGAGTTCGTCCTTGTCGGTCGGAACAGGGGCCATTGCGACCCTTCCCTCTTCTTCCCACCACTCCAGATAGCGGTTCTTGCCGATTTGCAGGCGCTTCAATTCCGCCTTTTGCAGGGCCACAACTGCGTGGAGACGTTCATTCTCCGCACGCAAACGGCGAAGTTCCTCGTCAGATCCTCGTGCCGGACTGCCGGCGGCGCAACCGACAAGGAGCGAGAGCATCCCCGCCAGCAACAACATCGACGCGAACGACTTCATCGCCTCTCCTCCCGTCAGAGCGTGATTGTAACTCTGCGGGAGGGGGCGCCGCGGCCGCTGAGAGGCGCGCGGCTACCAGCCGCGCCGGCAAGGCCCGGCGGCTACGGTTGCCGGGCCTGTTCTTGAGGGATACCCTTCAAGGGGGTCTGGTCGGTCGTGGAGAGAGACG
>JBDHAF010000354.1:0-2397 GCA_039588255.1 Gemmatimonadota bacterium
TGGCGCCGTGGACTGAAGCCCCGGGGGAGTTGCGCGATCTCTTGCGGGCCTTCCTGGCAGCCTGCTTGTCTCGGTGTACTTGGGCCCATCGTGTTGGATCACTCATTTTTGCTTTTGCTTTCCGCCGTGGCGTGTTCGTAGGCCGGCGAGCCTCGCCTTGTTGCCGCGGAGTTTCCGGCGGGACGCCCCGGGCGACCACGGCACCGACGAGGACCAGTCACAACTGTGCTTGAGGAGGGGAGAGTTGGGCTCTTGAAAATCCCGGGTGCGCCGACCGTGCAGGATCGGGTCGATGGCCGCGCCGATGTCGAGTATCGTCTGGCGCTGCTCGGGCGGAGTGGTGCGCCAGTAGTCGTGGACGATCACGCACGCGCTCGGTCCAGCTGCAACGAGAATCGGTCGACTCTCCCCTCGCAGTTGCGTGACCAGGGCGTCGATGTCCCACGGTTCCGCGACCCCGTTCGCAGGGACGGCGTAGTCGCACTGGGGAGTGCAGCCAACTACGGCGAAGCCATCGAGATCACCGAAGGCCGCGCGGACCCGGCCGTAGTTGGAGTGCCAGAAGATCGTGGCGAAGGTCCGGTTCGCCGTCTGAACTTGGGACCGGTAGTAGGCAGTGCCCACGGGGTAGTCGCACGGAGGCGAAATGCCGACCCAGTAGTCCTCCAGGTTGGCCCGCAACGCCGCGAGCAAGCGCTGCCGGATCCAGCTCTCCCTGTAGACGTGCCAACCGCTACGGGCGTCATACGGCTGCCCCTGGAGGACGTGGTACTCACCGTCGTGAAACCGGGAGAGCGCGACTGGGCGGCTCGGTGAGACGAACCGCCCCAGGTCGCGCTGGAACGAGCCTTCAGGCACCGGCGCCGGTGTCGCTCTTGGGCGGCGTGGACGCGACCACCCTCTCGGTCTTCGCACTCGCCGGCGGATCAGAGGGGGGCACCACCCGCTCGGTACGGGCACTGAGCGGAGGCGGAGTAGCCTCGCTCCCCTCCAGGACCCGTTCCCTCCCCGCGTTCGGGTCGGGCGTCTGCTCCTCGGGCCTGAGAACCCGCTCGACGATCACGGTCTCACCCATGTGCGTCGTCTTGGGTGCGTAGGGATCAGGGGCCCCTGGCGTAACGGCCGGGATCGCCTGTGCGGGTACAGCCGCGCGATTGAGCTCGCGCCCTTCGTAGGCCGGGTCCCACCCCATATCGAGGTATGCCAGGAACGCTGCTGCCGTGTCGTGTGGATCCACTCCGACTGTCTTGGGGTGCAGGCTTCCCCAGTTCTCCCGCTGCTCGCCGTAGTCGAGCACGACCGTGGGAATGTTGGCGCTGTTGGCCGCAGCCGCGAGAAGGATCCCCAGACTGTCCGAGGAAGACCCGACGCGGTGCATGCTCTCCGCGTGGCGAGCGAACTCCCGCGCGAAGACCCACCCTTGGCGACCGAAATCCACCACCAGGCTCTGCTCCCCTCGGGGGAGTTCTGCTCCGACGACGTGGGCGTCGGCGGGGTCAGGGCTCCCTTGGAGGACGCCGGAGCACGCGACGACGGCAGGGCCGTAGGGCAGGTCGTTGCTGTCGCCATTCGCCAGCGCCCCGAGGGCTCGCTCCAGCCAGTTCGCTCCGGGGATCGCATCTTCCTCGAGGATGGCCACGTAGGTCGTGTGGACCTCGCGGGCGAGCGGAAGCCGAAAGTGACGGCCGACGGCCATTGGAGTCCGTGCCGCCCCTTCGCCGATGCGCATGAGGCTCTGCTCGTCGTGACCGTGGGACCCGTCGACGTGGACGAGCAGCGCGCCGGGCTGGACCGTCTGCCGCCGGATGGCGTTGAGTTGCTGCGCGAGCAACTCGGGAGAGACCCCCGAGGAGTAGAGGATCACCGTGATGTCCCCGGTGGGCGTCACCGGCACGTCCGGGTGCCTCGACACCACCACGTTATCCGGCGTGGGCGCCGGGCCACCGATGATCGGGACGGCACGGCCGGCCTGTGGGGCGAAGGTGCCCTGGTGAAGCCCAGGTTGGGTCCCGGGGAGACCGGTCTTCCGCACCACCTGGTGCGGCTGGATCTGCGCGGGAGTTATGGTCGGCATCGAGCCCGGCCTGGACTCCATGACTGGAGGGGCCGCGGGGGGCGGAACCGCACCCTGTTGGCCCGGCTGCGTCACGCGGACGGTTCCCTTGGGGGAGGGCCCCGTGGCCGAGCCTCCGGCCGCCTGGGATGCGAAGAAGCGCCTCCGCGCCTCCTGCTGCTTCTTTCGACTCTTCATTCCTTGTTGCATGCTCTTACCCTTCTTCTCTCACGGCAACGTAGGCCGCGCGGTTGGTGGTGCCTGTCTTGATCACTTTTTCCTGCTTGCGCAACCGCTGAAGGGCCCCTCGGGCCTCGCCGCGGCTGAGATTCAGGCCTTCCATC
>JBDHAF010000355.1:0-2385 GCA_039588255.1 Gemmatimonadota bacterium
GATCTCCCCGACGCGGTTCGCCCAGTCCGACCGTGCCGTCGTCGGCCACCAGCTCGATGATCCATTTCGGGAAATCCCAGAAGTTGGCCAGCCGCCCCGTAACGGGATCTGCCGCACAGAGGGGGTCGTCGACCCCCGAAGAGTGGACAGTGTCTGGCCCATCTTCGACACCTGGACAGGGTCTTTAATGTCGCTTTCGTTGTCAAATAAGGACTTACGAGCGTTTTGTCGCTTTTGCGATGAAGATGTAGTGCCATAATATGTTGTGTTTAGATAGAATAATAACTGTTTTCCTCTTGCCAAACGGCGGGATCCGTGTATATTTGTGGTGGCTACACGGAGGTCGTCTATGTTCGTTCGGGCCAAGAATAGCGGCAAGTACCAGTATCTCCAACTCGTGAAGAACCAGCGTGTCGACGGGCGAGTCCGCCAGCAGGTGCTGGCTACGCTGGGGCGGGTCGATGTGCTTCAGGAGACCGGTCAGATCGACGCGTTGGTGGCCTCCTGCGCCCGCTTTGCCGACCAGACGGCGGTCCTGGAAGCGCACGAGCGGGGTAAGACGCAGGCGGTCGAGACGGTCAAGGTCGGCCCGCCGTTGGTGTTCGAGCGGTTGTGGCGTGAACTGGGCCTGCCGGAGATTCTCGAGAACCTGCTCACGGACCGGCAGTTTCAGTTTGCCGTGGAACGGGCCGTGTTCGTGACCGTGTTGCACCGGCTGTTCGACCCGGGCAGTGATCGGGCGGCGGATGTCTGGCACCAGGGCTACGCCATCTCGGGGGCGTCGTCGCTGCAGTTACACCACTTCTATCGCGCCATGGCCTGGCTGGGCGAGCCGCTGCCGGCCGACCAGCAGTACGGGGCCACGCCGTTTACGCCTCGTTGCACCAAAGACCGGATCGAGGAAGCACTGTTCGCCCGACAGTGCGATCTGTTCAGCGGACTGGACCTGGTGTTCTTCGACACCACCTCGATCTACTTCGAGGGACGCGGCGGCGAGACCGTCGGGCAATACGGCAAGAGCAAGGACCACCGTCCGGATCGTAAGCAGATGGTCGTGGGTGCCGTGCTCGACGCGACGGGCCGACCGATCTGTTGCGAGCTGTGGCCGGGCAACACCAGCGATGCCAAGGCCCTGATTCCGATTGTGGATCGACTGAAGAAGCGTTTTCACATCACGCGGATCTGCGTGGTGGCCGACCGGGGCATGATCAGCAAGCGAACGATCGAGGCCCTGCAAGCCGTCCACCGCGATACGCGTTACATCCTGGGGGCGCGTCTGCGAGCGGTCAAAGAGATCCGCGAGCAGGTGCTCGGCGACCCGGCGCCTTTTCAGGAGGTGTATGGTCCCAAGCGGCACAGCAAGGATCCCGCACCGCTGAAAGTCAAGGAGGTGCGGGTCGAGGATCGGCGGTACATGGTCTGCTACAACGAGGATCAAGCCCGCAAGGACCGGGCGGATCGCGAGGCCATTGTCGGCGCCTTACGCGATCAGTTGAAGCGGGGGGACAAGTCGTTGATCGGGAACAAGGGCTACCGCAAGTACGTCAAGGCCGTCGGCCGTCGCTTCGAGATCGACGAGGCCAAGATCGAACAGGAGGCCCGGTTCGACGGGATGTGGGTATTGCAAACCGACGCGGCCGTCACGCCGGTGGAGGGGGCGCTGAAATACAAGGAGCTTTGGCTGGTCGAGGCCCTGTTCCGCAGCCTCAAGTCGGTGATCGAGACGCGACCGATTTACCACAAATGTGATGAACCGATTCGGGGCCACGTGTTTTGCAGCTTCCTGGCCCTGGTGGTTTTGAAGGAATTCCAGGCGCGCATGGACGCCCGGGGTTGGCGGGCCGAATGGAAGCGGCTCAAGGACGATCTGGACGCCTTGGAGGAGATCACGATTGAGAACGCGGGCCGGACGTTCATCATCCGCAGCCGCACCCGCGGCGACGCGGGTAAGGCGTTGCAAGCCGCGGGCGTCGCCCCGGGGCCCACCGTACGGTTCTGCCCCTGAGCGTAAACCCGCAGTCACCGGGAGTAATGCAGATATGTAGTGCCAAGACCGAATCCGCGCATCGTAACTACTTGTGTCGACAGGAAATGCAAATCAGTGGTGTTGAAGATGGGTCAGAATGAATGCCGTGGCCAGCCCGGCCGCGGTCATCGAGCCGTAGGATCGAGCCGCATCGTTCCTGTAGTTCCACCCGCCGTCCTTGCGTTGGCTGGCCGACCAGTATTTCTCGAGCTTGAGCCAGAAGCCGCGCGGCACGCGGGCACCGGCGTAGTAGGCCTCACGAAGAGCAAGAACTGCGAACTGGCTGTTTGAGTTGTCGCCCAGGTGTGCGGCTTCTCGAATCGGCGTGGGTGCAAACAATTGCGGGCTGTAGGTCCACC
>JBDHAF010000356.1:0-2688 GCA_039588255.1 Gemmatimonadota bacterium
CCCCCACCAGCCACCAGGGGAACCCCTGCGGTGCCCCCATCCGTGACGTTGGCCAAGGGCAGCAGGCCAGTCAGGTCCGAGGCGAGCGCGGTGGCCAGGTCCGCCAGAGAGGATCCGGTCTTGTCCACCCCCACCCAGGAGACGGCATCCACGCCGCTGATCGTGATGTTGTCCGGGATATCCGCATCGACCAAGGCGCGGAAGGTGGGCGCGACGGCCCCCCCAGCCCCCGGGCCGGCGAAGACGACATTCGCCAGCTGGGTATCGAACGTCACCGCCAGGGTGCCCGCGGCGACGATCGGTGATCCGGCGATGTCGAAGACATCCGTGGGGGCGGTCATCGCCACCGAAGTCACCGTCCCCGAGGCCCCAGCCAGCGCCCCGACGAGGGTGTTGCCAGGAGCAGGAGGACCTGATCGGAGAGGGTTTGGGCCAGGGGCGTGGTCGAGAGCAGGGCACCAACCAGCACCCCCGCGGTGATCAGCAAGAGTCGTCGCGTCATCATCTACTCCACAGCATCGACGACCGGGCACGCATAGCGCCGGGTCACCGGGAAGACCGGAGGTGGGGGCGGCTTGATCGGGGGTGGCTCGATCGGGCCATTGGTCGGGGGGATGATGATCACATCATCACAATCCTCGGTCGTCCCCGAGAAGCACAGGTAGTAGTAGGACTTCTGCAGGCCCAGGACCACGGTGAAGTCCACCGTGAACCCATCGGCATCGAAGCTCGCCCACTCCATGGTGGGGACACCGAGGCGGTCCCCCATCGCCAGCACCCCACCGGTCCAGCGGTAGGTGACCGACCCGGTGATGGTGGCGGTGACATCCCGGATGCCAATGCAGGTGTCATCGATCCCGTCGGCCGCACCCCACCCGAGGGTTGAGTCAGAGCGCACGAGGGAGCCCCCGATGTCATCCGCGGATCCATACTGCCCGTTGACATGCTGGATGATCACCGCGCCAGGCTGGAACCCCACCCCCACCACCGAGACGTTGGGGGCGTTGGGGGGCATGACCATCGTGCCCGCCTTCCAGCTGGACGTGTCCGACCGCATGGCGAGGTAGAAGACCTTGTGCGGCCAGGCCTTGGACCAGCTGATCGTGAACCCGTCGGCGTTCATCGAGACCAGGGATCCCTCGGCGGCGAGGTTGTCGTCGATCAAGGGGCCGAAGCCGTGGGGCTTGGCATGGAGCAGGGCGCAGCAGGCGTTGTCGGTCGCGCGGGTGAAGGTGCCACGGAAGTTGGCGATCTCCTCTCCGTTGTGGGCACTAACCCACTCTTCCCCCGCACCGGTGGCGCACCCCAGGCCGTTGTACCGGATGAAGGTCGTGGTGTCGGGGGAGTCGGTCCCGAAGGCGTCCATGAAGAGGCAGACGTCTGGCTGGAAGCCCACCCCGGTGATCTCCTGGTTCCCGGTGCCGGCGTAGGCGTCGAAGGAGCCGAACGCGTACTCTAAGTCCACCCCGCCGAAGGCGATGAACTTGAAGATGGCGGCGCCGGGATCGTTGATCGTGAAGTTCAGGGTGAAGCCGTCCGCGTCCATCGTCAGGAGGGTCGCGGAGACGATGATGTTGGCGTCGGTGTCGATGAACTGGAGGATGGCCTCGTCGGAGTTGCCGGACGCGCCCCGGTTGGCCCCCACGACGCCCTCGACCACACGGGTACAGTTACAGTACTGATCGAAGTTGGCATCCCCGAAGCCCAGCGTGAGGTAGACCTCGGATTCGTTGATCCCGTCGGCGATCGACTTCTGGCCGGCGATGATGAGGGTACTGGGACGGAAGCCGATCCCGGTGACGGACTTGAGGCCCGTGCCGCCGTTGGGCTTGGTGAACCAGCCGACCTTGACGCAGTTGGTGACGGTGGCCATCTAGGGACTCACGGGACCTCGCCGACCTTCAGGATGTTCTTCACCAGGACGAAGAAGATGTGATTCGCGGCCTTCGATCCCGCCGCCCACTCGAAGTGGAGCAGGACGGTGTGGCGCTCGGTGTCGACCGAGCAGATCAGGATCTGGTTGTCGGCGGGGGTGAAGGTATAGGTCAGGGCGCCAGCCGCATCCAGGGTGCCCCCGTTGGCGTTGAGGATGTCGGTGGCGTTCAGGCCGTTGACGATCGTCCCGGCTCGATCGTGGACGGTCAGGGCGACCGCGGAGACGTCGCCCGAGCCGATGGCGGCGCCGGTCTCGTCCTTGAGGGTGGCTGAGTAGCGAGCGGAGGTCTCCTCGTTGACCTCGAACTCCTTGGGCGCGACGATACTCATGGGTCTATCCTAGGTGCAGAGGCCTTCATCATCAAGTTTGCCGGGCGTCCAGACTTCCGGATCCGCCTGGCTGACCGTCCACGACTCGGTGTCGGCCTGCGCCACGATCCAGGCCTCATTGAGGACGAACAAGCAGTTGAAGCCACGGATGTCCTCCTGTCGGCCGAACCAGCCGCCCTGGGTGTACAGGATCGGTGGGAGGGCGCGGGCAAAGTCCGGGTACTCCGGCTCCCACGTCAACGGGGGCAGCGGGAGGATCTCGGCGAGCGGGAAGACGAACCAGCCCGGCTCGCGAGGCGGCGCCCCTCTGGCGAAGTCGGGATACGCAGGCGCCCACGAGAGGATCGGCGCCTCGACGACGGGGAGGGGCTCGATCGTCCGCTGGATGACCAGAGGCTCCGGTCCCAGGACCCGATCGGGGTA
>JBDHAF010000357.1:0-2692 GCA_039588255.1 Gemmatimonadota bacterium
GGACCAGGGACGCTTCCGGCTGTTCCGCGACCCCAGCGGCAGGCTCGAAGCCGTCAACGGCTTTGCCAACCGGGCGCTGTTCGACGAGATGCCGCGGCAGCTCCGCTGGCAGGGGATCGACCTCAGCGCGCCATCGCAGCGTCAAGTCGAGACACACCGGCACGGGCCCATCTCCTACGATGCGCTGCGAACGCTCATCCGGGAAATGGCGGGGGCGGGGTAGGCTATGAGAGCCTATGGCCGCGAACGGCTTCTGACCCTGGCCCTGCTGGGTGGGGCGGCCCTGCTCGCCCTCCTCTGGCAGGGTCCTGCGTACGCCGGCGGGCCGCTCGCGGTGGGAGGGAACTTCGGGACTGCGGGGGAGCCCTTTGTCTGGGACACGGCCAGCCCTGTCTCCTATCACACCGACCTGGGAACGCTGGGCAACCAGTCTACTGAGCAGGCTGACCAGTTGGTTCGCGAAGGGTTTGACGTGTGGGAGACCACCGTCCCCACCGCTAGCATCTCTTTCCTGCGGGCCGATAGCCTGGGGCTGGATGTACGACGACGACGGCGCGATTACAGAGGACATTATTGGGACGGGACAAAGCCAACACGTGCTGGGGTTTGCCGGGCCAATTTGCATCGACAGCGTAACCACCCGCTTCACGCGGGGGCGGGCCGTGCTGAACGGTTTGTTTACTGACGGTCTGCCGAACCCGGGGGATCCGCTCCCTAACAAGTTCAAGGAGGTTTTTACGCACGAGTTCGGGCATTTGATTGGGCTGGATCACTCCCAGATCAATGTTGATGTGCTTTTGGGGAACACGAGCCCCGACAATCTCTTCGGTCTGCCGTTGATGTTTCCCCGCTTGGTGGGGATCCTGTCCCGCGTGGACCAGGGCTTTCCGGCGCTGGCACCGGACGACGAGGCGTGGATTTCGTTCCTATACCCCTCGGCTACATTTAGCAGCGAGTTTGGGCAGATCAGCGGGGAGGTGCTTTTCTCCGATCCGATTCGCACGCCGGTGCAAGGCGCGAACGTGATTGCGCGGCAGGAGAATGATCCGCTGACGCCGACGGTAGATGAGTCGCGGCGCTTTGCTGTTTCGGTGGTGTCGGGTTACAGGTTCACGGGGAACCCGGGGCAGAGCGTTACGGGGACAAACCCCGGCAGTGATTTCGGGAGTCGGGACGCCACGCTCATCGGCACCTATGAGATTCCTACCAGGGGCGGCAGCGACACTAACCCTGTGCTTTACACCGTCGAGGTTGAATCCATCAACCCACTGTTCACCGAGGGGTCGAGCGTCGGTCCCCTCGCCGACGCGGCCGGGGAGCAGTTCCCCCTGCCGGGGCCCCCGGAGTTCTATAACGACGCCGGGGAATCGGACTCAGATGACCCAGCCGCTTTCAACCTTGTTCCTGTGACTGTCAATGCTATGACCTCCGGTATTGACATTATCCTGAATGGGACGCCGACGCGGTTTGACATTTTTGAGAGCGCGCGGTTGTGGCTGCGGGAGCCTGCTCCGCCCTGGGTTCGCCGTGAGATTCCGTTTGACTCCACGGTGCCGGGATGAAGGATTCTCCGCGGTATTTGACCTTGCCGCGACGTGCAGCCCTCGTCACGCGGGCCTGCCTGACAGGTTTGGTGGCCCTCCTGCTCGCCGCCTGCGGGGGTGGTGGCGGCGGTGGGGGAGGAGCCTCGTTTGTCCCTCCGCCTCCGGCGACGCTGACCATCACCACGACTTCGCTGGCAGACGGCGTGAACGGAGAGGTGTACCTCACACAGACTCTACAGGCGAGTGGCGGCACCGGGGCCCGCACTTGGAGCGAGACTACGAACTCCTTTGACGACTCCGACGGAACCGGTGCCGCTGGCGCCGCCTGCGAAGGGCTAGTGCTCGACTTTGCTGCTGGCACCATCTCAGGGACTCCAGCGGGTGCTGGCACCTGTGGTCCCTTCACCATCCAGGTCGCCGATTCAGGGTCGCCGCAGCAGACCGACACGCAGGATCTGAGCATCCGCGTTGTGGAGCTGCTTGTTATCAGCACAATGAGTCTCCCCAACACCACCGAGGATGCCACGTCGTATCCAGACCCGGTGCAGGCCACCGGCGGCGTTGGCCCCTACACTTGGAGCGTATCAGCAGGGCAGTTGCCGACGGGCTTGGATTTGGACGGCTCGATGACGGAGACCCTCGGCTTCATTGGGCAGCCGAGCGGCGGCAATGTTTTCAATTTCACCCTTCAGGTTACGGATTCGACAAGCACACCCCAGATGGACGAACAGGACTTTGAAGTCCGAGTCCTAGAAATCACCACCACCGGTGTGGCTGACGGTGTGCAGAATGAGCCCTACAATGCCGGCCTGAGCCTCGTCGGCGAAGTGGGCGCGGTAACCTGGAGCGAGCCCGGCGTGCTGGGCAGTGGTAACTGCGCGGGCCTGGCGCTCGACGCCGGCACCGGCACCATCTCCGGCACGCCTACCAGCTTTGGCACCTGCGGGCCTTTCACTATTAGCGCCACCGACTCCGACACGCCGCCCCGCACCGATACCCAGTCGTTGAGCATTCTCATCGCCGAGGACCTGCAGATCACCACCCCGAGCCTGCCCGGTGGCACCGCCCTCAGTCCGTACAACGAGACCATAACCGCCACGGGCGGCACCATTCCCTTTGCCTGGAGTGAGGCTAGTGTCCCGACTAAC
>JBDHAF010000358.1:0-3698 GCA_039588255.1 Gemmatimonadota bacterium
GCGATCCGGACTTGCCGCCGGATCCTGTCATCTACGTGCTTCAGGAACGTCAGACGTCGCGTCGATTGAACCTCGTGATCAGAACGGGAGGAGCCCCGGGACCGACCCTCGCCAGCGTGCGACGGGAGATCCAGGCGACAATGCCCAATGCATCGGGCTCTGTTGCGGTGCCCTGGTTACGAGGCTTCAACGCTCAGGTCTCCGCGCGTCGGTTCATCGCGGGTCTATTCACATTGTTCGCGGTTCTCGCCCTCGTGCTGACGGCCGTCGGGCTGTACGGGGTGCTCGCCTATGCCACGAGCCGTCGGATGCGAGAGTTCGGCGTGCGGATCGCACTAGGGGCCCGCCCACCTGACGTGCTCAGTCACGTGATGCACGACGGGGTTGTGATGGTCCTGGCTGGCACCGGCTTGGGTGCCCTACTCGCAATGTGGGCTGCCCAGATCCTCGGGACCTGGCTGTACGATGTGAACCCCACGGACGTCGTGTCACTGCTTCTCGCCGAGACCGCGCTGATCGTTGTGGCTCTCGCCGCATGTCTAGCGCCGGCGCTCCAGGCAACTCGCGCCGATCCCCTGGACGTCCTAAGGGCGGTATGAGCTACGATTCCTGGGAAACAGGCCGATCCTTGCCACATCGTGGCGGTGGGGAAGAGCGGGGGTGGCCGCCACTACACGGGAGAAGATCCCGCGATGAACGAGCTCTACGGCTATCTCGTCCGTGGCGTGCGTCTCTCCATTCGTCGAGGTGTCCTTCGGTTTTCAGTCCATCTGTATAACACCGTGTGATTGCGCTGGCGAGGGACTGGGTGGGTAGCCGGCACGCCTAGCAAGTGCCTGGAACCGCGTGGCTGTCCAGATGCGCCACATACCGAAACGCGACCCCGGCTCAGCCGAAGTCCCGTCATCAGTTGATGAGACTGCTGTGTGCTTGTCAAGCCAATCAACGCGGGTGGATCGAGACCCGACGAGTTTATCCAGCGAGGGCGCCGATAGAGCCAGATTGTGCTAGTGGGTTGCCCCCGTAAGGTCGGAGGCGGCGGCACGCCCGCACGGGGCACCCGCCGCTGCCGACACGAAAGGAACACCCGCCCCGGCCCTCGGGGCACCCACCACGCCCCACGCCCATAGTGGGCCTCTCGATTCGACACCCCAAAAAAAGCCAAAAAACCCACCGTCTGGTCACCCATTGGCCGCCCGGGCGCCACGGCGCGCTGTACGGTGGGCGGAGCTTGGTCCCCGTCTGGGCCAAGCGCCAACACGTATCTTCACTGTTTAGGGTCGGCACTGGACGGCTATTCGACGAGAGTACAAGAGTTACTGTGTGCGGCCCAGCGCCTGCGGGCCTCGCCTGGGGCGTGACGCGTGGTTGTCCCAGAGGGGCGTGGCCATGGCGCCCGCGGAACCGGTGTGCTCGTCCGCCACGGGGCTGTCTGAACAGCCATAATACCAGTGCGCTGAGTTCGCCGGCCGTGATTCAGGCCTGGTCAAGACGACGTGATCCACCGGGCTCACCTCAGTGATCCCTGTCACGGATGATGACGTACGTTCGTGGTCACGGCGCGCAGCGAGGGGCAGGGGGGGATGGTGAGCGACCGGCCCCCCGTCTACAATGGCAAGGAGCTGGTGCCGACGGAGAAAAGTGCGTGGCTCTGGCAGGACCCGGACACCGGGGAGCGGTTCGTGATGAGTCCCCTCTCGGGGGGAGTGGCGCCGGTGGGCAAGGGGTTTGGCCGCCTGGGTCGGTCTGGGAGAAAGCCGAAGGTCTTTAAGGAGTACTGCAACGACATGCTCCGGGACCCGGAGGTCCAGGAGCGTCTGCGGGACCTCGCGGTCAGCGGCCCCCCCGCTGATGCCTTGCGGGCGATCAATACCGCCGCCAAGTACAGTCAGCCGCTCCCGAGGCACGGGGTTGATGACTCAAAGCGGGTGACGGTCTTCATCGGCCCCCAGTCCAAGTTGGGGGTGCAGCGGGAGCCGGAAGACGTAGAGTTCGAGGTGATCGAGGACCCCAGACTCCCACCGGGAGATGAGGAGGACTTCGATCCGCCCGACGAGGAGCCCGATGCGTAACGAGAGCGGGATCTGCCGCCTCCTGGCGATCGACGCCGCTGAGAGCGACCTCCGGAACCGAAGCGGAGGCAAATCGCGATGAAGCAATGGGGAGCGAGGCATGATTTCACGCTTGGTGAGGGACGGTTATTCTCGTACTCGACGGGCGTTCAAGACGACGGCACCGAGGAGATGCTGATCACAGGCTACGGTGCCCCAAGTCGGCGTCAACATCCGTACTTCCAACGCAAGGGTGACGAGCTAGTCAGTCTCACGACACAGGGACCAGCGCACATAGCAAGCGTAGAAGGGATCTACGACTCGCGGCGTGACGACTACGAGGTGAAGTTCGTTGAGACGATTCCTGGAAGCACAGTCAGCACCATTCCGTGGCAGGCGCGGCCTCCGCAGTATGAGACCCACGAGCTTCCCGGCGCGCCGGGCGATTCGTATCGATGGGACCTGATCCTCGGCGTGGGCGCGCAGGTCGAAGAGTTGCACCGACGAGCCGCCCGGTCATCGATGGCGACTGTTGTCGAGTTCCTACCAGAAAGCAGCGGGGCTCTACTGATTGAGGCACACCGGCTATGACCTCGCGATGCAGGCTGGCTTGCCGAGCCCGAAACGTCTCATAACGAAGCCGTTGGCATCCATTCACCGAAACGGGCTGCTCGTGCCGAGTGCTTGCTGGCCGCAGCGCGACATTCAGGTGGACAACAAACGTCCGTTTTGTGTCCAGCTTCTGGCTCCCGCCACGGAGTTCCGGCATCTTAGACAGGAGAGGGAGCCGGAGCAGTAGCACGCTGTGCCCGACCACGCTGAGCAACTCGACCGTCTCAAGACCGCCCTCGCCGACCGCTACCGCATCGAGCGGGAGCTGGGTCGCGGTGGCATGGCCACGGTCTATCGTGCCGAGGACCTGAAACACCGTCGGCCGGTCGCCATCAAGGTGCTCCACCCCGAGTTAGCGGCCGCCATCGGGCCCGGGCGATTTCTCCGTGAGATCGAGATCACTGCCCGGCTCGACCATCCGCACATCCTGCCGCTCCTCGACTCCGGCGAGGCTGCGGGATGCCTCTATTATGTCATGCCGTACGTCAAGGGCGAATCGCTGCGCGACCGGCTGAACCGCGAGAAGCAGCTCCCCATCGACGACGCCCTCCGGATCACGCGGGAAGTGGCGGACGCCCTCGATTTCGCGCATCGGCACGAGGTCATTCACCGGGACATCAAGCCGGAGAACATCTTGCTGGCCGCGGGGCACGCGCGTGTGGCCGATTTCGGCATCGCGCGCGCCATCAGTGCGGCGGGAGGCGATCGGCTGACGGAGACGGGCTTGGCCGTTGGCACGGCCGCGTACATGAGCCCCGAGCAAGCGGGGGGCGAGGGGCAGCTTGACGGCCGTGCAGATCTCTATGCGCTGGGCTGCGTGCTCTACGAGATGCTGGCCGGACAACCCCCCTTCACGGGACCGAGCGTCGAGAGCCTGGTGCACCAGCACCTCGCCGTCGAGCCGCCCGCGGTGACGAACCTGCGACCGGCCGTGTCGCGGTATGTGGCGCGCGTGCTCTCGCGGGCGCTCGCGAAGAACCCCGCGGATCGGTGGGCTGGCGTGCACGCGTTCGTCACGACGCTCGACACCGTCGC
>JBDHAF010000359.1:0-2746 GCA_039588255.1 Gemmatimonadota bacterium
ACGAGAAGGTCCCCGACGCCAACGAAGCCGTCGCCGTCGATGTCGGCGGGACACAGGCTCTGGACCTTCACTGCCACGCTGTTGCCGCTGTTCCCCGCCGAGACGGCCAGGAAGCCGGCATTGGGCCCCGGCACGTCGCATTCGCCGTGGTCGTTCTTCCCCCACACCACGACCGAGCCGTCGGCCTTCAAGGCCATGCTGTGGGCGCCGCCCTCCGCCGCCAGAGCCACGAAGCCCGTGTTCGGCGCCTGCACATCGCACTGGCCAAAGCCGTTATGTCCCCAGGCGACGATGGAGCCGTCGGCCTTCAACCCCAGACTATGCCCACCGCCCCCGGCCACGGCGACGAAATCGGCATTCGGTGGTCAACGGCGACGAAGTCGGCGTTCGGTGGCGGGACGTCGCATTGCCCGTAGGCGTTGCTTCCGAACGCCACGATCGAGCCGTCAGTCTTCACTCCCAGGCTGTGCAAGGCCCCGGACGCGACGCCGATGAAGTCCGCGTTCGGCGGCGGGACTTCGGTCTCCCCGTACCCGCCGCCTCCCCACGCAGCGATCGAGCCGTCGGTCCGGAGCCCCAGGCTGTGATAAACGCCCGCGGCGACGGCAAGAAACTCACCACCCGGCACGTCGCATTGCCCGTAGAATTCAAACCCCCAGGCGATGACCGACCCGTCAGCTTTCAAGCCCAGTGTGTGCGCAACGCCCCGCGCGACGGCCACGAAGTCGGCGTTGGGCGGAGGCACGTTACATTGGTTGTAGTAGTCGTCCCCCCAGGCCACGAGCGCGCCGTCAGCCTTCAGCCCGATGCTGTGGACGGCGCCCGCAGCCAGGGCAACGAAGCCGGCATTCGGTCCCGGCACGTCGCACTGCCCCTCGAGGTTCCTTCCCCAGGCGACAATCGAGCCGTTGCCTTTCAAGCCTACGCTGTGCGAATTGCCCCCCGCGATGGCCACGAAGCCCGCATTCGGTCCCGGCACGCTGCTTTGGCCGTAGAAGTTCTCTCCCCAGGCCACGACCGAGCCGTCGGCCTTCAGGCCGAGGCTATGACCAGCGCCACCCGCGACGGCCACGAAGTCAGCGTTGGGCGCAGGCACGTTGCATTGGCCGGAACCGTTGTCTCCCCACGCCACAATCGAACCGTCGCTCTTCAGGCCCAGACTATGGTAGTAGCCCGCCCCAATCGCCACAAATCCGGAGTTGGGCCCCGGCACATTGCATTGGCCCAAGCCGTTCGAGCCCCACGCGACGATCGAGCCGTTCGCCTTCAGGGCCAGACTGTGGCTCGCGTGCAACCCGCCGCCCGCGGTGACGGCGACGAAGTCTTCGTTGGGGGCCGGGACGTTGCACTGGCCGTAGTCGTTGTTGCCCCAGGCGACGATCGACCCATCTGCCTTCAGGCCCAGGGTGTGCCGCCCATCGCCCCCACCACCAACGGCAACGAAATCAGCGTTGGGGGCCGGGACGTTGCACTGCCCGTCCTGGTTCCATCCAAAAGCCACGATCGAACCACCGGGTCTTAGGCCCAGGGTGTGGTAATCACCGGCCGCCACCCCGATCAAGCCCGACACATCTTCCTGCGACACGACCATTTCATTGCCCCACATGACAATGGATCCGGTCGTTTGGGCCGGGGCGAGACCGACGGCGATCGACGTCACCGCAAGGCACGCGCAGACAATCACTGCTGGTCGCGGGCGGACCGGCCTACTCGTTGAGTTCATCATGCTCCTCCCTTGGGTAAGAACATACACAGCTCTTGCACCGCCGATGATCCCGCGACTGCGCGTCCAACCGACCCAATTCTAGCGTGACACTCCACTCTGAGCCTACCGAGAAGTCCATACGGGACATTCGAATACCGGCGGGCATGTTGCTCCCGAAGGAGAGGCGATTCCGGATCAGGAACACCTTGTGGCCCGGCCCAGACCCTCCCTTAGCGCCCTTCGACTGGCGTTCCAATGAGCAGTCATTCACGTCGCCTGCATGCGTCGTAGTGAAAAACATCAGGGCGAGCAATGTGGTCCCTACGGTGATACGCCATGGGGACTCTGTGATTCTGAGCTACTGTTCTTGAGGCCGACATGAAATTTCCTAGACCTCGACTCCTCTGGGCTGCGCCGCTCGCAGGTTGCATCCGCGTGGTGGTTCCTCCCGGCCGGTCATCGTGTACTTCAGCGCGGTGGCACCGCCCACGGATTGCGGTGCCCCATCGGTCCGAGCCGAGAGATCAGTCGCTTGGGCGACTGAATCCTTACACACGTTTCCCCAGAGACCTTGAAGAAGAAGTTGTCCGTGCCCGCCAGGCGCCCGCTCTGCGCAACGAACAACCCGCAAGCCCTTGTGGAATTGCGGGTTACTGAAGTGGAGCCGATCGGGCTCGAACCGACGACCTCTTGCATGCCATGAACCCGCTCTCGCCGCCCAAGACGCCCTAACGACGCTATATCGAGGGTTTACGGATTGCAAGCGTTGTCGGCGTTCGGAATCGAACGGAGGATCGGCGGCCGTCGCTGGCTGGCACTACGGACGCCACCGATTGGCCCGTCCAGCGAGCCGAGGCGGGTCGGGGCACGATCGTGCTGGCAGCTGGCGCAGACTGCTTTAGCGGGTCCCAAAAGGCCGCCAGGACGCAGCAAAGCCGGGTCAACAAGCGCTTGGTGACGGCGCTACGATTGATGGGGCCCTGCTATGCTGCATAGGCCTGGCCCCCGCAAAGGTGCGTGTTCATTAGCAGAATCACTGTT
>JBDHAF010000360.1:0-2296 GCA_039588255.1 Gemmatimonadota bacterium
ATCGCCATCTGGCGCGCTGGTGAGCCTGACGCGGACCCTGCGATCTACATTTACCAAATAGACGTCGTCCTGGTCGCCCCCTTCCCAGTACTGGAGCGCGATCCACGAGCCGTCAGGTGACCAGGCGGGCATATTTTGGGTGGGTCGATTGAGATTCCTATACCGACCTATTCCCCAACGTATGCACAGATGGCATACACCCACATTGTCGTGCCATCGTCAGGATCCTCGAAGCCAACAACCCACGCATCGTCCATCAGGCTGGGTCTGCTTTCTGAGACTTTGACATCGCCGTCATAGTACGTGAAACCTCCACCCAGTACGTTCTTTCCGAATGTACAATTCGCACGTAACTGTAGCTGAGCAAACGTCCCGTCAGCGTATTCGGTCTCAAACACCTTCTCCCAGCCGGTGACTGCTGCCGTTGTCTGCACGCTTCCATCGGGGAACATGAACCCGCCGCCAGCGGATGCGATCGTCCCCGACACCGTAGCATCTCCCGACACCGTAGCATTTCCCCCCACCGTAGCATCTCCCCCCACGACAATATCCTCGGCAAAGCTGCCCTCACCCTCGGCGGTAATGTTTCCTTTGGTCATAACATCCCCCGTTACACCGCTGACATGGAAAATTAATTCGGGCGGATCTAGGCCTTTGGCTATCGCCAGACCGGCGTCATGGAGAGTTATGGGGCCGCTCACCGAAACGTTACCATTCACACTCACTTTCACCACGTCGACGGGGTCTCCGTCGGCGGCATCCAGGGAGTGCCCGTCCGGGACCTCAGCTTCGCTAGCGGCCGAGGTCTGAATGCTTCCGTCGGGGAACTTGAAGCCGCCCGACGTGGACTCGATCGTGCCCGCCACGGTGAGTCGTTCACCGGGATCGATCGTCCCGATACCGACGTTGCCGTTACCAGAGATTTGCATTCGATTAACGTCGTTGGTGCGAAAACGTATGTGGTTGTTGGTGAGGGTACTGAGAAACAGGGCGCCACCATTTGCCGCCCTGATTCGATGCCGCGGGTATCCACCAAATTGGAACTCTATAACATTCTGAAGACCGCCATCACCGGTGTTGTTCAGAATGATCTGGGGTTCGGCTGGGTTGAGCGTATTACGAATCACCTCCAGCGGCGCGCCGGGGTTCGTCGTCCCGATCCCGACGTTCCCGCCATTATCCACCACCAGCGCATCCACCGGATCGCCGTCTGCGGCATCCAGGGAATGCCCATCCCCGCGGCCCGCCGTTGTCATGATCGTTCCATCAGGGAACTTGAAACCGCCAGTTGTGGACTCGATGGTTCCGTCCACGGTGAGCAGTTCGCTCGGCATGCCAGTGCCAATGCCGACCTTACCGCTGCCGCCAGGAAGGATGGCCAGGTCGTCGTCGGTGCCCGTGGTAATGGTATTCGCGATCCCGTCGATGTGGATTGTCCCCACGACGCCGCCGAAGTCCCCCAGCGCAATGCGTCTGGCTTGAATGTCCCCCGCCACATCGAGCTTCGCACCAGGGGTGGGGCTTCCTATCCCCACGTTGCCTTCGTTATCCACCACCACCGCATCCACCGGATTGCCGTCAGCGGCATCCAGGGAATGCCCATCCCCGGCGCTGATCGTGATCTCCGATACATCGTCGGTCGTGATCGTCGCGCCGCCCACGGTCTTCAGTTCGAGCGCCCCCGTCAGATCGTTGAGGCTCTGCACATTGCCGCCTCCGCCTCCGCCGCCTCCCGGCGGCGGGGCCGCGGCCACCATGGGCTCTTGCACCCCGCGAGCCGAGGCGTCCACCCAACTGAACTCCACGTGGTCCTCGGACAGACACGCCTGCGGCAAGTCGGGGCCTTTGATACGGTAGACGAGGCCCGTGGGTGGGACATAGCAGGCGTAGAGCACACCCGTTTGCGAGCTATCAACTGCCCCCCGCTGGGGCTGTTCGTCTTGCGCCCAGGCCGAGGGCACCAGCAGCAGCGCGAGCAGCGCCGCGCCGGTGGCTCGCACGGACGGTCGAATGGTGACTTGCGTCGCGAGTTTCATGGTCCGTCCTCCTGTGGCACTCCTGCTTGTGCCTTCCATGTGTTCGCACTGACGCTCCTCCGTCATCACCGCACCTCCTGAAGTGCCTCGTCGTCCGCCCGTCCCTGCTCCAGCATCGCGTCCGCGTGGTCCAGTACTAACCCGAAGGCCGCCTGGACCACGGCGTCGTCCACCCCCCCGTCCTGCTGGACCACGTGCCGCGCCGTCCTCAGGGCGTGGTCCAGCGCCCACGACAGCCCATCGGCTGCCGCGTCGGACAC
>JBDHAF010000361.1:0-3669 GCA_039588255.1 Gemmatimonadota bacterium
CAGCGCCACGCAGGCTTTCCTCGCTCAGCTTCCCGACCCGCAACAAGGCGGGCGAGCGCATGGCGACGGTGAGGCCGTTCACTGAGGCCCTGCCGAGCGCAGCGCCTTCTTGAATCCCGTAGGCGCGCGGGGTGGCCGGCGGGTATCCTGGCCTATCCCTATGCCCTCTCGCACACCACGGCGCCGCGCGCGGCGGCCCTATGGGCGAGAAGGGCCTTCCGGGTACCTTTTCCTATCCCATCCCTCTCTCGCGCGCCGTGGCGTCGTATAGGACGGGAGACTGAAAGGTCTCGCCGGCACCATCCTGCTCGCCCGGCCGCGGGCTACAAATCTGACCATAATAACGACAACAATAAATCAAGGCCAAACCTCGTGGGTTGATCTTGTCGAGGTTCGAATAATGCGAATTAATATCTTTAATAAGTGTAAGTTGTTCTTGGAATTGACATGCGCCACTTTTAGGCGCTGAATTCACATAACCATAAAAAATACGGCATTCGCGTTAGGGAGGTTTACTGAGGCTCCCGCTCGGCTTGCGCGGGCCGGGGCTTCGACAGGGTTTCCCGCGCAACCTCCGATCCTTGGGGGCAAGGATCGATTTTTTGGACCGGATGTCCCGGTCCGATAAGGGTTTGGCGTGTGGGTGGGCCGCGCGAACCGAAGAAGAATCACGAAACCAGCGAATGTGAGGGAGGCTCGCGATGAAGAAGCCTGCAACCTTCCGAGCTGCGCGCAAGAGGCCCCGCGCACGGAATGTGAGAAAGGGGTTACTCGGTGGGGCGATCGCCCTTTTCCTCGCCCTTGCGTTGGCTCCTCTTGCGGCAGAGGCTGAGCCCTTTGCCTATGTGACGACTCCATACACCAACAGCGTCTCGGTGATCGATACGGCGACCAACACCGTCGTCACTACCGTTCCGGTGGGGGCCGGTCCCCATAGAGTCGCCATCACGCCGGACGGGGCCTTTGCCTATGTGACGAATCATTACTCCCACAACGTTTCGGTAATCGATACGGCGACCAACACCGTCGTCACTACCATTCCGGTAGCGGTGGGAAGTTATCCCCTGGGGGTCGCCATCACCCCGGACGGGGCCTCCGCGTATGTAACGAATACTGTGTTCGACAACATCTCGGTGATCGATACGGCGACCAACACGGTGGTGGCCACGATAGAAGTGGGGTTTAATCCCAGGCGGGTCGCCATCACCCCGGACGGGGCCTTTGCCTACGTGACGAATTATGGCTCCGACAATGTCTCCGTGATCGATACGGCGACCAAGACCGTGGACGACACGATCCCGGTGGAGAATGGTCCCATTGGGGTCGCCGTCACCCCGGACGGGGCCTTTGCCTATGTGGCGAATTATTTCTCCCACAACGTCTCGGTGATCGATACGGCGGCCAACACGGTGGTGGCCACGGTAGCGGTGGGGAGTTATCCCATTGCGCTCGCCATCACCCCGGACGGGGCCTTCGCCTATGTGGTGAATTCTGTGTCCCACAACGTCTCGGTGATCGATACGGCGGCCAACACGGTGGTGGCCACGGTAGCGGTGGGGAGTTATCCCAAGGGGCTCGCCATCACCCCGGACGGGGCCTTTGTCTATGTGGCGAATGACGTATCCCGCAACGTCTCCGTGATCTATACGGTGACCAACAACGTGGTCGACACGGTCCCGGTGGGGAGTATGGCCATTGGGGTCGCCATCACCCCGGCGCCCGGGCTTGACCATTTCCAGTGCTACGAGGCCCCGACCTCAGGGTGGGCGCAGAAGTTGCCGCCGATCGACGTCTGGCTGTCCGACCAGTTCGGGGACACGCTCAAGACCGTGAGCAAGCCGAAATTCCTCTGCGTTCCCGTCGACAAGAACGGCGAAGGAATCGGTGATCCCGAGAGTCACCTGACCTGCTACGAGATCAAGGAGGTCGAGGGCGACCCCTTCGAGCCGGTGGATGTGTTGGTGGAGAACCAGTTCAGCGAGTTCGGCGAGCAGATCCTGACTCTCAAGAAGGCCAAGATCCTCTGCGTGCCGTCGACAAAGGAGGTCGTCACGCCTTAGTTGGCGGCGACGGCCATTGACCCCGGACACCGTCCGGGGAACCCGAGGTCAGGGGCGGGGTTGACCGCCCCGCCCCTGACCAAGCGGCACGCGGAGGAGGCGCCGGCTCACGCCGCCGCGCGGGCCGACGAGCTCTTGGCCGCTGGCGACGTGGACGGCTGCGCCGTGTGGAAGCGCGTGGTCAGGGCGATCAATGAGCTGCTGGACGATCGGCCGCCTGGCGAGGGCGAGGCGGTTCACCGAGGTTTGGCCTCGCAGATTTCCCGATCTCAAAACGTCGCGTAGATATCCCCACCGGGCAGCATCGAGACTGCCCCCGCGCCAGCCCCGGTTCGCCAAGGTTCATGACCGGGTATCTCGAAGCCGGCCCCTACAGGGCCAACCAGGACGGGCTTATCGGCCGCGACCGCCGGACGCTCCATCCGAGTGTCCTCAAGGCGCTCGGACACCCGGCTTTGGCGATGGTCAAGCCCGAGAAGGGCTTCATCGACCCCAGAAACGAATGGCAGAAAGTCTTTGTTAACGACTTTCTGCCACCGTTCATGAGGATGTGGCGGTCGCGGAATGCAGGGGATGTCATGTCTCCTCACAGTCTCGATGCACCTACGTTGGATAAAAGGAAGGCCAAGCGCCGGAAGGTGCTGTCTTCTGGCAATATTATATTTAACAATGGGCACTGTCGGACGTATTCACCCTGAAAATCAGCCACGGCCCAGTCCATGAATGCGAGGTCGTGCACCGCTTCAGGGACACCTTAGGCGTGAAATTCGTTACGTAGTGGCTTCGAGACGAGTCTTTCGGCCGAGAATGGCGGAGCATTGGCCCCACCCCACAGATATTCCGGCTCTCAAAACCTTGCCTACATATCCAGGTCGGACAGCCCGGACACTACCCCCGCACCAGCCCCCGAGTCAGGGTGGCCGAGTCAGGGCGGCCGAGTCAGGCGCCCCCAATCGGGGTTCGCCCGGCGGATGCCCGCCGCCGGAGGCCACGGTCCAGGACGGCCTCCCGTGACCGCGTCGGCCCTGGCCGCGCGTTGAGCCGGGGGCCAAAAGAAACGGGCGGGACCTGGGGTCCCGCCCGTTTCCGAGTTTCCTGTGAGCTCGAGACTAGGCCTCGGCGCACGCGTAGCTGTTGATCTCGAGGCCGACGGAGATCTCAACGATCTTCGGAGTTGTCCACGCCATGATTATGCTCCTGTTCATCTTTCGGGACCCCGGCTCCGGGGGCGTCGCCGCCCCGGATCGGGCTGCGAACGCAGGATCATGCGAACCCCTGCCCCCGGGCCGGCGCGGGCCGGGCCCGCGCGGCGGGAAATTGCTCACGGCTCGGCCGGCGTCAGCCGCCAGCGCACCCTCACGGGCAAGGACGCGGGAGGGGGGGCAGAGTGACGGTCACCGTCGTGCCCACGCCCTGCTCGCTTTCCAGCGCCAGGGTCCCGCCGTGGAGCTCGGCGAGGGCCTTGCTCAACGGCAGCCCGAGCCCTGTGCCCTGGTACCTGCGCGACAGCGAGCTGTCCACCTGGCCGAAGGCGGACATGGCCTTGCCGATGTTCTCGGGCGCGATGCCGATCCCGGTGTCGGCGACGGAAAGGACGAACCGGCCCCCG
>JBDHAF010000362.1:0-2275 GCA_039588255.1 Gemmatimonadota bacterium
CAGAGGGCTGCCGCGGCGCGCCGTTGCCAATCGCGATTCACTCAACCTCCGCGACCGGAGGGTTTCTCCTTTTTTTTGGCCTTTTTATGGTCCTGAATCGGCATGGCCTTCGGCGGGCCCCGAGAACAGATGCTGGCGTGGACCGGGCTCGTACGGAGTGCGGTCTACCTTCTGCAGGCGGCGGACGAGTACCTGCGAGGCGAGTTCGGGATGTCGTTCGCCGAGAAGAGTCTGCTGGCACAACTGGCGATGGGCGAGGGGCAGCTGCCCATGGCAGAGCTGGCCGAACGGCTCGTGATCACGCGGGCCGGAATGACCAAGATGGCGGACCGCCTGGAGGAGGCCGGGCTGGTGCGACGGGAACCCTCCGCCAGTGACCGGCGGGTCACGCTGGTATCGCTCACCGCGGAAGGGCGCCGCCTCCACGAGCGAATCAAAGGAAAGTTCATCCCATGGATCGAGGAGCACTTCGCAAACCACCTCACGGTGGATGAGCTGCGTTCCGTGCGGACGGCGTTGCTCAAAGTGGTCGAGGCCAATGCCGGGGTGATCCCGGAAGCGGATCTCCAGGTAGACTGACGGCACATCTGCGAGTCTCTTCCGATTGCTCACCCCTTCAATCACTGATCGTTTTCCAGCTTCCAGCGTCCTCGACTCCTGGGAATGCCCAACTGGGGGAGGTTTACTCCCTCGTGCCGGCAATTCGAGACGTGAAAAGAAGGAAAAACCCACCCCCGAGGAGTACGGGCACGTGAAGCAGCACGTGACGATCGGTGCCGAGATCCTCGCGCCGCTCCACCACCTGGGATCGGTCATCGGCTGCGTGCGCGGTCACCACGAGCAGTGGGACGGACGTGGCTATCCCGACGGGGTGAGCACTGAGGCGATTCCCCGTGGCGCCCGCATCATCGGCGCGGCCGAGGTGTATGACGCCCTCACGACGACGCGGCCGTATCAGGATACGCTGGCGCCAGAGGACGCGGTGGTGCGGATGCGGGGCCTCGCGGGCACCACGCTCGACCCGGCGGTCCTGGGCGCCTTCGAGACCGCGGTTGCGCGCCGCCAGACGCTGGTGTTTGTGGATGAGGATACGCTGCCGCCCGACGAGGGGGGGATGCCGGCCAAGTAGCGCCGAACGGGTGGCGTTGTGGCAGTCGCTCTGCACCGGGCGCATGGTTGGATGCTGTCCCCAGGGGGGTGTCCACCGCGGGCCGAGGATTGCGTGGCGTCGGCCAGCACCGAACCTTCGGTGGCTGTCGGAGAAGAGGGAGGTGTGAAACCTATGGCGGCGTCGTGGGAGCCCCGGGCGTCGGAGGTGTTACCTAGCCGGTGGGACCAGCTGATCGGCCACGTCAAGTGCGTGTTCTACATGAGTGGTGCACAACAGCTGGGGCCGCGGACCTTTTCGCACGGCGTCCGGCACCTAACCCTCTCCGTCGCGTTCGAGCCGGAGGGGAGCTCGTATACCGTGCAGCTGACCGAGCACGACGTCCGCACTGCCGGCGTGTGGCGCCTGGCCGAAGATGTCCACCGGGGGTACGGGGCAGCGCGGGAGCGTCAGACGAGGCCATCGACGCCCGGCGAACCGCGCGACGGCTGAGGTAGGGCCACGGAGCCACGACTGACCCCAATCCGCCAGGCAGCACCCGCGGCGGTGAGATTGTGCAATTCTTCACCCGCCCCTCACACCACGGCCGGCGTACAACGCGGCGGCTAGTTCGCTGCTTCCTTCGAGAACGACTCCAGCGGGATCATCAGATGCGCGTAGGGCGTGTCGGGCCACATGATCCACGGGCCACCATTGTACGGATCGGTCGAGATGCCGGCCAGCGCGGCCCGATCCGGCACCACGATCATGAGGTGGGGCCCGAGGCCCGTCACCCAATCGTCTTCCGAGGTGGGCTCGGTGGCATACGGATCAGTATTACTTACCGGCGTATCCCCCTGGAGCATGTACGCGACGCCCACCGACGTGTACGTTGGCTCGGTCTTGTTCACTAACGCGTCCAGGAGATTGAGCCACGGTGCATTCACGCACCACGGATCCGTGCCCGGCGTGTCCGGTCGGTCCGGCAAACAGGTCCAGTCGTTTGTCCCCTCCCGCAGCACGTTGCCGTCCCAGTCCTGAATCGTGGCCGCGGCGCTGATGGACGCCGGGGCAGCGCTCTCCGCGCTCGCGATCACCTCGTCCTGGGCCGCGTTGGCCGCGGGCTGGCAGGCCGCGCACGCAGCGGCGCAGAACACGACCAATAGGCGTTGTGCGGTGAACATCGCT
>JBDHAF010000363.1:0-2242 GCA_039588255.1 Gemmatimonadota bacterium
ACCCCGATGACCTTGCCCTGAGCGTACAGCAGGTAGTCGGCCCGGCCGTGACCGCTCTTCAGCTTGAACTCCCGCACCGCTACCCCAGGCCCGGCCATGATGTTCATGGAGGCCGGATCCTGGACGATCCAGCCGCACTCGGTGAGCTGGCGGTCGATCTCCTCACGGGCTTCGTCTTCGGGCTTCATCGCCCAGAAAGATGCCGCTCACACGGGGCGTTGGCGACCGACCGGCCCCCGTAGGCCGTGGAGCCACCGGCAGCCCGGTTGCTCCTTCTGCACGGCAGAATTCGACACCGGCGCAATAGATCCAACGATCTTTCCCAAGAAACACGGGGTTTCGAATCCTTCGAGTCACAACCAGTCCTTAAAGTCACAACCTTCACAATCGGGCTTCCCAATTCACCCACTTCGTGGGCCGAAAACCCCTGAAAACGGCACGAAATCGTGGACACTGTCCACAACCCATTGCGCGCGACCGACGTAATCGGAGTATTGGCAAGAACAGGGATTGTGACTCGAACGACAATTGGGGTTCGCTTATGCACAAACGGAAGAATCGCACGCAAGCGCGTCTATTCATCACGACCGGAGCAGCCGCAAGGGTGCTCGGCGTGACGCGCGGCACCGTTCGCGCCGCAGTGCGCCGTGGGGAGCTGCGCGGGATTCGGCTTGGTAATCGGGTACTCATCCGGCGCGAGTCGCTCGAGCGTCTCTTGCAGCCCGAGTCGAGTGCGGCCGGATTCGAGACAACGAAGCCGGCAGCGGGCTGATATGGGAGACCGACCGAAACCATCAGAGACCGTCCTCATGGCGGCCGTTCGTGAAATGGAGGAGCGGGTTGACGCGCAATTCGGCGTCGGCGCTTTTCAGGACCTTGGCCGGTCCTGGTTGGCGGTATTCCTTCGGCGTCCCGACACCCGAGAGGCGGACCTGGAATGCCTCGCGGGGAGGCTCGTACGCTGCGGCCTCTGGAGGATCCATGGGCCGGCAAAGCGGAGGCTCCGAGAGCGAGCGCGCGCCAACGGCCGCAGCCCCAAGGCAGAACAGATTGAACTGGCACGTTTCGGGCTCACCTGGGCCTCCGACGAACTGGAACAGCCACAGAGAATCCGGCTCGCGAGGAGCCCGTGGCTTCCAGTAGAGCGTCGCGACGAGTGGAGCACGGACGAAAAGGGCAACCCCCTGGTCCCGCGGACGATCCCGCGTCTGCCCTCGAAACGCGTGCTACAGGGACCCGGAAAGTGGATAACGGATGAGCACCACCGCCAGGTACCCGTCAGGCCCAACAGCCTGACCCCCGGCGTGAAGCTCATCTGGTACGCGGCGGCAGCGAAGAGGATGGCGGAGATCGCGATCAAGGTAGACGCCCCGGATACTCTGTTACATGGGGCCGAGGTCCTGAACGAGGAAGCCCAGAAGGACGACAACGCCCCACGATCCGCTCTGGACGCTCTCGTAGCCACTGAGGAGGCACAGGGACAAGTGGCCGGCCTCCTGGATGTTGCAAGTCCCGTCCAGGAGAAGATCATTACCGCCCTACTCGAACGGCTGCGCGCCGGATTCTCCGAGGATGAGGCCCGAGCAGCGGTCGCTGACGCTCTCGGAATCTCTCGCTCCACACTCAGGGTCCAGCTCCATCGACTGAAACGGAAAGCGATCTCCTCTCCGTAGCCGGGCGCTTGCCCGGATGTGTAAACGCTCCCGCCTGAAAACTGGGATCTCAAGGTGAAGGGGTCCAATGTCCGGGCCCCAAAAACCTGACCCGGAGATCCCAATGCGGACTTTCGTCACCATCTACCAGGGAACCGAGCCTCGGGCGGCTATCCCGATACTCGCGACGGAGGACCCCGAGGTTGTTGGAGCCACCGTGGACGCGGTGGCCCGCCGCCTTGGGAGGCACCTCGGCAGCAAACGCGGCACCCGCTTGATCGAGCTCGCCCAGACCGACCCGCGCGCCGGCGCAGGCCGGGAGGAGCTCGACTGACGTGCAACGGCACGACGAACGGCCTCTGCGCTGGCCGACCGACGACGAATTCGCCGACTTGCTTGGGCCGCACCCCGACGAGCCCGAGGTGACGGTGCGCCTCGTCCGACCGCCCGATGGTCTCCCATACTGGGTCGGGCTCCACGGAGCGGTGTGCGCGTGGGTCCTCCGCCGGCCCCACCTCGTGCCGGAGGACCTCGAGTGACCAGCCGGTTTTTCGAGACAGGTCCGAAAATACGCCGGGGCCGTGGGAAGT
>JBDHAF010000364.1:0-2240 GCA_039588255.1 Gemmatimonadota bacterium
TTGCGCCATTGCGCTGTGTACGGCGTGGATGGATGGACCCCCGCCACTTGCGCGGCTCTGAGCTTAGTCCCGGTCTGCGCGAACGCGAGCACATACGCCTTCTTTTTGGGGTCTCGAATGTCGGGCAGGTAGGCCGGGTTTTCGATGTTGTCCCAGACCTCCGCCGTGACGCGCTCCAGTTCCGCGAGGTGCGCCCGGTTCCGTCGGTTGGCGTCGTGATGGCCGGAGCCTGGTTTGCGTGCCGGCGCTTGGCCTAGTGGCGTTTCGGGCGTGTCGGCCTGGTGGGGCTTTTGGCTTCTGGCCGCCTTCCGTCCCTTCCGCCCCCGCTCCTGGCCCGCTCCCCTGTCCGGACCAGCCCCACCCCCGCCCGCCGCACCTCGAGCTCCGCGCTCCTGGCGTTCTGGCTCCCAGGCTTCGGGCGTCGGGCCGGTGCTTGACGGAGCGGACCGCTCCCCCGGATCGGCTTTCCAGGCGGCCCAGGCCGCCCGCGCCCGCTCGATCAGCCGCTTTACCCGGTTTCCCATAGCACTAGCAGGTCCGCTTCCCGGCCCGCTTCGTGGGCCGGCTGGCGGAGCGGCCCCATTGTGGACCCGTCGGTTGGTAAACTCCTGGTTCACAACGGGTTGGACTCACACCCCGGTTTCCCAAACCGGGGATCACGCACGCCGAGCGGTACTCGGGCAACCGCTTGATCCGCAGCACGTCCCGCGCAAGACCCACCGGCTCGTTGGCGAACTCAGCAAAGCGATCCTCAACCGTCTGCGGCACGGCGAGCGTGTCCGCCTTCCGCTTCAAAACGCGGACGAACCGCGCCCACTGCCTAGTCATTCCCCTGTAGGAAGAATAGCGAGTGGGACGGTCAGCTTTACCGACCTCTTGCTCTGAGAAAAGTCTCCGGGAAATCTCACCCTCATTTCATGCACACTTCATTACCGATGTCCGTCGAAACAGAAGCTTCGCCGGTGGCCCTCGTGGCCCCGCCGCCAGACTGACGCCCTCCACCTGGACGCCCGCCGCGACGACGAGCCCGCTGTGCCAGCGGTGAGTCACAATCCACATGGGAGGGGATCATGCGCCTCACTTGCATTGCCGGATGCGTGCTGCTCGGGGCTGCGTTGGCAGTTGGCTGCACCGACCAGAACGCCCCTACGCAGCCCGCGCACACCCCGGAAATCAACTTCGATTTCACCAACGGCCCCTCAACCGCAGGTCCGTGGATAGTCAGATTTCTTGCCGGAGACATCGCCTGGTTCGGCAATGACCCCACCAACGGACTCTGGAGCATCAACGGCCTGGGGTCTCTCAACCCCGCAGATAGCTGGTTTTGTAGCGGGGGCGACATGATCTCCTGGTCGGTGCAACTGCTTGAAAATCCTGCGACGTTTCATTCGTTGCTCTTGACTCGAGAGAACACTCAGCACATCTACGGACCGGAGTTCGGGGCTGCGGCCTTTGGTCCGTCGTGCACGACTTTCCCCCCGGATCCGTGTTGGTGTGATGCTGCGCTGCTAGACCGTCTCGCCCAAGGAACTGGAAACTTCATCGCGAATACGACTGGTACGCCTGGCGCTTTCACGCAAGGCTGGAGGGCACAAGGTACCCTGGATGATCCAGCAAATGGCGGCAAGGTGCGGTATACAGAGGAGCAGCGGGTCATCTGGAACCGCTCGGGCTTCAGGGTTGTCGTGGAGAACATCCGGCTGACGCCAATCGGGAAGCCGTAGCCAAGTTCCCTGGGGACCATTCATAGCTCGACCACGGCGGTACAGCGCCCGGCCCCCCGCGCCGGGCGCTTCGCTATCCGGCAGCGCTTACTCATCGTACCACCCCCAACGTCCGCCCCTTCACCCCCATTCTGGTATCCCCGCGAGGTTCCGCTGTCTGACGTGAGCGATGAGCCCCCGCTAGCGCGTTCACGTTCGACTCGGATAGAGTCGTCGAGCCCACGGGTCCACTTCGGGTCCGTAACAGACGGTACAGGGCGCACGACACGCACACTCGTGATGATCGGTTGAAGTGTGGCGATCGGTGGAGTGAAGGAGTAACTACCTACGAAACTGCATGTTACGGGAAAGTGCGAGGCGGACAAGGCGCATGGGTGTGCGCCCTGTCCGTGTGGGGCGGTCGTCTCCAAAACCGGGGGTTGCAGGTTCGAGTCCTGCCGGGCCTGTGAAAGCCGCGCTGTTGAGGCGCGGCTTTCTCGTGCCCGCCTGTTTCTCCTCATCGCGCACGTACCGGCT
>JBDHAF010000365.1:0-2214 GCA_039588255.1 Gemmatimonadota bacterium
CGTGATCCACCGGGACATCAAGCCGGAGAACATTCTGCTGCACGACGGCCGCCCCATGGTGGCCGATTTCGGGATTGCATTGGCGGTGAGCGCCGCGGCCGGTGGGCGGATGACGGAGACGGGTTTGTCACTTGGCACACCGCACTACATGAGCCCGGAGCAGGCGACGGCGGAGAAGCATCTCACCAATCGGTCGGACATCTATTCACTGGGCGCGGTGCTGTACGAGATGCTGACGGGCGATCCGCCGCACACGGGTTCCTCGGCGCAGCAGATCATCATGAAGATCGTCACCGAAGAAGCGCAGCCGGTGACGAAGGCGCGCAAGGCGGTGCCACCGAACGTGGCGGCCGCGGTCGCCAAGTCTCTCGAACGGTTAGCGGCTGACCGCTTCACAACGGCGGCGGACTTTGCGACGGCTCTCGCCACACCCGAGTTCACGATTCCGTCAACGATGTCAGCCGCAGCGGTCGGCCGAGGAGATCGATGGCGCACCCGGTTCGTTGCGGCGGGTGGGGCGGCTGCCGTCTTCTTGGCACTCGCGCTCGTCATGACACTACGTTCGCTCGGCGGGGTTGCGATCACGTCCTACGACGTCGGGTTACCGGATACGGCGGGGATTTTCTTGTCGGATTATCCGCTCGACCTGAGCGTGTCGCCAACTGGAGAGTTCGTCGTGTATGTGGCCAGGCGCAATTCGACGACCGAGTTGTGGTACCGGAGCCTCACCGATCAGGTGAGCCGGCCCATTCCGGGGACCGTCGGCGCTATCCAACCCGTGGTCTCTCCGAGCGGTGACCGGATCGCGTTCCAGGCGGACCGAGCTTTACAGGTCATCCCTCTCGAGGGTGGACCCTCGACCACGCTCGCCGAGACGGCGTTCGGTATCGCCCGGTGGACGTCGGACACACGGATCATGTTGGCGGACGGTGACGGGTTCAACCTTCGCTGGCTGGATGTGACGGGCCGCGTGCTGGGCTCCACCACCACCACGTACTGCATCATGCCCGAACTGCTGCCGGATGGCGAGAACCTGTTGTGTGGCGGTGGGGCGACCAAGGCTGCCTACGTCATCCACCCTGGGACGGACTCGGTGGTCCCAGTCGTACCCGCGTCGGTGGTGGATGCTGGAGGTGCTCGCATGCACGGGGGGCTGCGCGGCTCCCACTTTCGCGTGATCGACGGGGAGTACCTCGTGTACGTCTCGATTGGCGGAGAGTTACGGGCCACGTCGATCGACCTCGAACGCCATCGGGTGGGGCGCTCCGTCTCCGTGATACCTGCAGTGCAGCGCACACCCTATTTCGGCTCGGGCCAGTATGACCTTTCCGTCAACGGGACGCTGGTGTACGCGCCGGGTCCAAACGCCGAGATCGGACACCTCGTGCGGTACCGACCGGCGGTCGGGCTCGACACCCTACCGGCCCCTCCGGCGGCGTACCTGCGTTACGACATGTCGGAGGACGGACGCTGGCTGGCCGCAGCGGTTGAGGGCGTTCATGAGCAGGAACTGCACATCATCGATCTGTCCAGCGGACGATCGCAGGTGTACCTCACTCACGAGTACGTGGGTCACCCACTGTGGGACAAAAACGCAACGACCGTCACCGTGGATTTGGGCAATCTCGTGGTCCGTGGATCACCCACGGCATCCGGTTCGCCGGATACGCTACTCGAAACATGGTTTCGTCCGAGTTCGTATGTATCCGACGACGTCCTGTTCGGTGCGGATGACAACACGGGAGCCATCGCGCTCGTGGATCTGAGCGTTCGTCCGCCCCGCGTGGATTCATTAGGGGCGAGCGGCACGTTCGTGACAATGTCCCCGGATGGACGGTGGGTCGCGTACAACTTGATGGATCTCACGCGGCTCTTCCTCAGTCCGTCGAGCGATCTCCAAACGCGCTATCAGATTGCCGCGGACGATGAGGATGCCCAGTGGCTCTCTCCGACCCAGCTGGTGTTCTCCGAGTACGGCAACGTGCACACGTTCAAGGTCGTGACCATCAATCCTACCGCCGATCCACCGGTAGGAGATGTTCGCTTCTGGTACACTGACTCGTTGTTCACGCCTTCACCCGGCCGGACGTACACGGTGACTCCGGATGGCGGGGTGGTCTACGTGCGCGGTCCGCCGAGGCGCACGGGTACCTACCTGCGGGTCATCCCGAACTGGGTCGAGCAGATGAAGCGGGCCGTGGACGAGGCGAATCG
>JBDHAF010000366.1:0-2188 GCA_039588255.1 Gemmatimonadota bacterium
AGGCCAACCCGGGCGGTAGGCGTAGTTCCAGCAGCCGACCAGATCGCGCTTTCCGTCGCCGGTCAGATCGAGGAGACGACACAAATAAGACGGCGTAATCGGCCTGGGCGCACCGGCGTTGTAGCGAAGCAGATCGCCGATGCCGATCAGCGGCACGTAGTCCGCCGGGCGCAATGCGGGACGCCGGGCGACGACGCGAAACCGGATGTCGTATTGCGTGTGGGCCGGATCGTCGATGACCCATTCGACGCGTCCCTTGTCGCCGTAGGCAAAATCCTCGGTCACCGCGCAGGGCACGGTTCGGCCGGTGGCGACGTTCACGACGTCGATCGAGTTGGGATTCAGCACGCCCGCCAATCCTGCACGCTTGATCAGCGATCCGAAATCGATGGACGGATCCAGCGGCACGCGAACAAACGGAATCGGACTCGTCACCGTCAAACGAATAGAATGCGAATCGGCCCCGGCTTGCGTTCGACCAGCGACTACCGACAACAGCAGCGAAAGCAAAACAAACCTGAACCCTAAACTCTGACATTTGCCACCTACTATTCCGACGTGCACCTGGCGCGACTGGGTGCGTGACACTTTAGGCGGCCCCTCTGTAGGCTGGCCGGGTATTCCAGTAGCGATTCCAGCGGTCGTCCTGCGAAAGCCATAATGCCCGCAAGGCCAGGATCGATTCCACGCCGCGCTCGTTCCAGAACTGGTCCGTTCCTTTCACCCGTTTGTTGAACTGCTTGACGCCGGCCTCCGTGACGCCGGAACCGATCGGCCACCCCTTTCGGCGATACGTTGCATAGTCCATGTGGTGGCGGTGCTTTTGGAAGTACCCGACGGTGTTGGCGAGCACACGCCGAGGATGCTCCGATCCATCACCTGCTTGCGGGGGCCCAACCTTTGCCGCGTGCTCCCGGAGACCGGCGATGACCTTGTCAACTTCACCGTCCCACAGCCACGTTTTGAGTTGCTCGGCCAAGGCTGTCCCTTGCGGGCTGTCTCGACCTGCTGCCGCCCGGGCGGCCTCGTACAAATGTTCTGCCGCGTGGTAGTAGTCGACAATGCGCGAGTCGTACAACTGTTCGCGACGAGACAACGGGTCGATCCAATTCCCGGCGTCGCCCAGCACCAACACCTTTTCCGCTTGCCGAAGCCCACGCCGTTCCGCCTCCACATGCACCATCTTGCCGAACGCTTCCGTCTTCTCCATCGTGGCGACGTAGGTCGTTACCAGCGGTTGCGGCGGCTTGTCCGGAGTCCCGTCACCGGGCAGATACGACGTCACCGTCAGCACCTTATCTTCACGCCACCGGCTTTGCGTTTCGGGGTTGACCTCGCGGCTTTGGACCCGCCCGCCGTCCATCCCGATCACCAGCAATGTCGGCGGGTTCGGCGGACATTCCGGACGACACCCCTGTTCATGGGCTTGCACTTCGGACTCCCGGGCCTGCACGATGGCTCGGCCCAGGGTCTCGGACCAACGCTGGATTTGCTTGCCGTCCAGGGGCGTTCCCCAATCCTCCTCCAAGGCCGCGGCTGCCTTGTCGAACGATTGCGTCGCCGCTTCACGGGCCAGACGCTGAGCCGCCCGCGGCGTCAACGGAACCTCCGCCGGCAAACTCCAGTCACGCGCCTGAGGGGGAAAAAGAGCCGTTACAGGCTCGGCAACGGGCGTGCTGCTCACGCAGCACCACGGGGCCATGCGGCGAGCGGATCTCCGGCTGGGTGGTTGTTGTCCTCAGATAAACCCGATCCGAACCACAATGCGGGCAGCGACCCGCAACCTCGACTGCGGCATTCGATTCCAAGGCCGCTCGCTCTTCCATGAGAACCGGAAGAACGGCTTGGCCTAACGCCTCGACCTGATTCTCGAAGTCCAGGAAGGTGGCCCCTTTTAGCGGAGCCGACTCATCCTCTGGGATTATCCGATCCAACGCCGCGGAAAAGACCTCCATCGCGCGGCCGCGCGCCTCCTGACGTGTCGTTAATGCGGGCATCGTTGGTTTCCTCCATGAAACGGGACATCAGTCATCCTGACCCACTCGCCATCCTGGCGAGCGACCCCACGACTATACCGAAACGGGGCCCGTGACACCCGCCTAAAGTGTCACGCACCCGGCGCGACTTTCCCCACCGACCGTGTATGGACATCCCGGTCCGTCGTGCGTATCGTACTGGCCCTCTGGAG
>JBDHAF010000367.1:0-2137 GCA_039588255.1 Gemmatimonadota bacterium
GTGGAGGAGTTGGAGGCGCAGGGCTTGGTGTCGACCGAGGAGGGGGTGACGCCGGCGATCACCGAGGGGGCCTCAACCTTCACCGACACCAACGCCACCCAGGTAGTGCGGGTACAGCAGAACGGCACCGGGAAGGGGCTGAATGCTTTCTCAACCACTGGCAACGCGGTGGAGGGGGTGTCCACCGGGACTAGCGGGACCAACTTCACCCTGTTGGGGATCAACCGCAGCACGGGCGGCCGGGCGCTGTTCGGGTTTGCGTCGGCGACCACGGGGAACACGATCGCGGCGGCAGGGCGAGCGGACAGCACGGCCGGGATCGGGTTCTTCGGGCAGGCCTTGGCGACCTCGGGGCAAACCGTGGGAGTACAGGCCGAGGTGAGGAGTGCGAGCGGGATCGCCGGGGTGTTTGCCAACACGGGGGGGGGAGCGCTGCTCGAGGGTCGCTCGCAGGGGCAGGAAGTCTTCAGCGTCGACGGTAGTGGCACCGTGACAGCCAACGCTTTCGTCGGTGATGGGTCAGGTCTGACCGGAATTACTGGAGGAACAGGAGGGATTGCTAACACCGGCTCCACAACCATCGGAGCAGACACTGATTCTGACGGCGTTGGGGATATTGCCCTTCAAACTCGGAATATCACAAGGCTGACCGTCGGCAACACCGGAAATATAGGCATCGGCACACCAACTCCCACACAAGCACTTGAGGTAATAGGCACGGCAAAAGCCACTGCCTTCGTGGGAGACGGCTCGGGACTGACTAACCTGCCCGGTGGAGGCGGCGGGGACGCTGATACCCTCGACGGTCTCGACAGCACCGCCTTTGCCCAATTGGCCGCCGCCAACACCTTCACGAACACCCAATCGGGCCCTAGCTTCGTTGCCAGCACGAACAGCGCTACTCCCGTCTCCGGTACGAACACTGCTACCAGCGGCACCACCCCGGGCGTCCAGGGAATCACCAACTCCAGCACCAGTTTCGCCAGTGGCGTTCATGGCCAGGCCACTGCCACCAGTGGGGAGATCGCCGGCGTGTTAGGCGAGACTGCCAGCACCATTGGGGCCGGTGTGGCTGGCTTCAACACCGCAACCTCGGGGGAGAATGCCGGCGTGTTCGGGGAGACCGATAGCGCCTTGGGAGCTGGTGTAGCCGGCGAATCCGCGGTTGTCGACGGAACGGGTGTGATTGGTCAGGCCACCGCGACAACCGGACTGGGCTACGGCGTGTGGGGGCTAGCGGATAGCGATTTAGGCAATGGCGTCGTCGGCGAAGGCGACTGGGGTGTCTTTGGTGTAGGTGGCATCGGTGTCGTTGCCGTCAGCCCGTTCACCTCCGGAGGCACCATAGGGGTTGTCGGAGATGTGGACAGCGCCGGCGGGGTCGCCGGGTTCTTCGTTAATGGGGCCGACGGGATGATCCTGAGTGGCAATAACAGTACTTCCGAGGTCTTCTCTGTCGATGGCAGCGGTAACGTCTCCGTGGCGGGGAGCCTGACCGTGACTGGCGCCAAGTCGGCCGCGGTCAGGTTGCCCGACAACCGCGAGGTGCTCCTCTACGCCATCGAGAGCCCCGAGAACTGGTTTGAAGATTTCGGAAAGGGGCAATTGACGAGCGGGGTCGCCCGCGTCTCCCTGAATGCCGACTTCGCCCAAACCGTAAACACCACACTTGACTATCACGTCTTTCTCACCCCGCGCGGGGACTGCGAAGGGCTTTATGTCGCGCAACAAACACCTGCAGGGTTTGAAGTGCGCGAATTGAGAAGCGGCGAATCGAATGTGCAGTTTGACTATCGCATCGTGGCTCGCCGTCGCGGCTTTGAGGAGATGAGGCTGATGCAGGTGCCGGCCAGAGACGCGGCGAAGTATAGGGCCGTGGATCAGAAAATAAGGGCGGTTGAGAAGCGTCAAAACAGACGCCCGGGAAAGCGAAACTTGGGACGGCGGAACTCTAGGCCCTAGTGGGCCGTCCCCATTCCGTTAGCTGCTCGCTGCGCTCAAGGCGGTAATGAAGACTCCAAGCCCAGCCTGTTTGACCGAGAGCCCGCCGGCCTCCTCGACGGTTCCTGCGAGGGCCGAGAAAGTCGTTCCATCTCGAAGAGGCATGAGAACAAATTAATCCGCGCAATTTACACTG
>JBDHAF010000368.1:0-2129 GCA_039588255.1 Gemmatimonadota bacterium
ACCGCGACGGGGATGGCCAACAGGAGGCCCGCGTTCTGAATCACCGGGCGTATAGCGGCGATCCGGAAATCCCGCTGCGCCATCCCAACCATGGCCAGAGCCGCCGTCGCCAGGTAGAGGGGGACGGCGATGGCGAACACCTTGAGCATCGTCCCCGCCAGCACCGCCGTCTCCTCCCCGAACCCCGGAGTGACCACGCGGACCAGAACACCCGACCACACCACCGCGATGAGCGCTACCGCGAGCCCGGCGGCGAGCATGCAGGCCCCAACTACCCGCAGGAGGATCATCGCGTTGGCGCGATTGTGAGCCCCGGTCTTCGCGATGAGGGGCACCAGCGCCGACTGAACGGCACCACCGCTGACCAAGTGGGCTGGGATGAGAACCGCACTCAGCGCTCCCCGGTAGGCGTCAGCGACCGGGGACGTACCGTAGAAGTAGGCCAGCAGGAACTCCCGAAGGAGACCAACCGCTTTGCTCAAGACGTTGCCTCCGAAAAGGAGGCTTACGCTCTTGAGCACGCCCCCGCCGACAACGGTTGCAGGATCCTGGCGAGATGGACGTGTCGGTCGGCGATCACTTCCCAGCCGAACCGGAGTGCCGCCTGTCCGGCCGTGGCCCCGGCGAGGCCGAACCACGTTCCCAAGAGGTCGAGGCTCACAGAGACTCGTCGAGCACGGTTTGTCGAAGGGTACGAAGCTCCGCAGCTCTCTTGTTCCAGCTGAACGTCGCGGCGAAGCGGCGCCGACGCTCGATCTCATCGCCGTCGTCGTCCAGCGCCTCCTCGATGGCTTCCACGAACTCCATGGCGCTTCCGGCCTCACGGTACCATTCCCGATACGGCTCCAGCGCCGGTACCGGACGGCCCACGACCGGGCGACCCCGCAGCAGGTACTCGAAGAACTTGAGCGGGAAGCTCGCGAGCGTCAGGTCGTGCGTGGGGGCGGGCAGCAGGCAAACATCGAACCGATCGATCACTGCGGGAACGGTCGCATGGGGCACGGGCTCGAGGAAGTGAACGTTGGACGGCAATGCGAGGGCACTCACCGTGGCACGGGTGTCCCCGTAGTCCCGGGGTCCCACGAGAGTCACCGACCACCCCGGGCGCCGCTCCGCAATCTCCCGTATCAGCCCGAGGTCGATCTTGTATGCCGCGACGTTGCCGACGTAGCCGACCCGGGGCCGGGGGATCCGGTCTAGGGTCTTCACCGTGGGATGGGCTGCCCCGGCACCATCTTGGGCAAATAGGTCCGTGTCGACGACGTTGGGCAAAATCTCGAGCCGTCGCGGCGAGCTGCCCAAACGTCGCGCGAGCGGTGCTCCGGTCGTCACCGTCACGGCTGCCAGCCCGATGAGCTCCCGCTCGAGGGAGCGTACCGCCGCAGCATCCACTCCGGGATTCACGGCGTAGTCATCCACGCAGTAGTAGACCACCGCGCGCGGCTGGCATCGGACGGCGGTGCCAAGCCCCATCGGGTGGAATACCCAGCACATGTCCGCTCGCCACCGGCGGACGCGTAACACCGCAGCCACTTGGAGGCCGACCCACCGGCTGTTGAGACGGGCCCCCGCGCCGCGGAACATCGGCAGCGGGAGAGGGGACAGCACCCAGAGCCCATCCGCCACGCGGCGCACCGGCCGAAAGGAGCGGAGCAGCCGGGGCACGACGCGGCGCCATTCGTGGGGCCGCGGGCTGCGAGCTCCCACCGACTCCACAAACAGGACGGGGCACTGAGCCGCCAGCCGCTCGGCTACGAAGTGGCAGTTCACCTTGGTCGCGGAGTGCCACAGTGCCGAACCGTAGATCACGTCCATGGGGAAGGCAGAAGGCAGAGGCTAGAGGGCTGAGGGCAGAGGGCAGAGGGCAGATTGCTCAATGCTGAGTGCTGAATGCTGAATGCTGACGGTGGGAGGAAACACGACGAGTGCACAAGGCAGAAGGCAGAAGGCTGAGGGCAGAAGGCCGAATACACAACGCGGAACGGCGTGCGCAACATCACGAGTTTTCCCGTCCCCGACCGCCGCCTCTCAGCACCGCCAGCACCGCGTCACGGAACCGCGATCGAAACCGCTCAGGTGAAAAGCGTGCCGCATTCTTCTCGAGGATGGCACCCTCCCAGCTGCGCGAC
>JBDHAF010000369.1:0-2126 GCA_039588255.1 Gemmatimonadota bacterium
CCCGGTGAGCGGGGCCACGGTCGCGCTTGCGGCCACGGGGAGTGGCAACACGCTCACCGACCCCGCGGGTCCAACCGATGCGAACGGCGTCGCGGTGGGCACGCTCTCCTCGACGGTGGCGGAGCTGAAGACCGTCTCGGCCACGGCCGGCGGCGTGCCAATCACCCAGACCGCCACGGTGACCGTGACCGATCAGCCACCGGCAAACATCACCCACACGCTGCTGACCGCTGGCGCAGACCCGATCAACCAGAAGGTCTACACGACCGCAAGCATCTCCCCGGCACCCAATACACTCGTCACGGTCGCCGTGGTGGGGCATCGGGCATATGGTGCCAATCCCAGCCCGACGGTGACAGGCGGCGGGATGGCCGCGTGGGACGAGGTGGCCACGGTCACCTTCGATCCGGTAGGCTCACCGGTGAAGCGCGTGACGATCTTCCGGGCCATGAGCCCCGCGCCCGGCAGCGGCCCGATCACCATCACGTTCGACGGCAACCACTCCAATGCCCAGTGGATCGTGTCGCAGTGGGACGGCGTCGAGACTAGCGGCGCGAACGGGGCAGGAGCCATCGGGCAAATCGGATCCAATTCAGGCGATGGGGTCAACGGGCTCGCGGTGACGCTGGGCGCTTTCGGAAGCCCCAGCAATGTGGCCTACGGCGTGGTGGGCGTGCGGAGCAACTCGACCGTCGTGGCGCCGGGGGCCGGCTTCACGGAGATCAGCGAGCAACCCTCCGGCGAGGGCACTCCTTCAGATCTCCAGGCCGAATGGGCGGTGAATAGCCCCACCATCAATGCCATTTGGTCCAGCTTGAACGGCGCCATACTGGGCGTCGAGATCAAGGCCGCGGGCGCGCCCTGAGCTAGCGTCAGGGCGCGCTACCGGCCTCCGCCCGCTGGCCTCACCTCACCGTCGTCGAGGCCGTCACCATCCTCGTCGCGGAACGCGGCGAGTGAGCGGCGGACGTTGTCCCGTACCAGGGCCTCGTTCGGGCCGCTTCGGTTGGCGCTCGCCGGGTCAACCAGAACAGTCCGATCCGCACTCAAGAATACCCGCGCGAGGTCCAGCCGGAGAGTCAGACGCACTGTTCGGCCGGCCGGCACGCGCACCGGTGGAACAAGCGCCAATTCCTGGATCTCGCTGAAATCGGAGACGTAGACGAAGTCGCTGCGAGCGCCCGATCGGCTGAAGGTGCCTCGAAACCGGATCGACGTGTTGGCGAACTCGGGATGAGCCGCGACAAAAGTGCCGTCCGCGCCCGGGTCGGGTGTAACGATCTGCACTTGAAACACCGAATAAGCGTCGGCTGCCGCGCGGACGTTGAGCAGTTGCTCGGCTCCGTCCTCGAACGGGAGATCCACGAGCGCTGGCCCAGGCTCGAGCACCCCGCACTTCTCTCCCTCCTCGGGTTCGCATTCCTCGGTTGCGGCCGGCTGAAGTGCGACTTGCTTCACGACGATCTCACCGCGCCGCACGACAATCGTGTCGCCGCCGAGCGTCACGATTGCGCTGTCACCAAAGAGCACCGCGGGGTCGTCGGTCGCGGCACGCGCTGGGTCACGGGTTGCGAACTGCAGGACCACCGAGCCTGACGGATGTTCCTTGGAGCAGCCAAGCAGGACAAGCATCACCAGCATGCCAACGACGCGCAGCGCTCTCATGTCGTGAGGGCATACCCACTGAATCTTCACACGTGCACCTTGGCGGTGGTGAGAACCTACCGATTATAGCACGTTACAGCGCGGTCGCGCATGCAATACGGTATCCCGGCACCGGATGATGATCCTGGACGAGAGCTTGGGTTTTGTGCGCGTGGCAAACTCGATGAAGCGTTCATAGACCGAGTGTGCTGCCGGCCGGGAGGCGCGCGAGAGCCGCCTTCGCACACCACCTGCCCCGTGAGGCGTTCCATTGCTGCCACCTCCCTCGTCCAGAATCTGCCCAAGACCCCCGCCAATTCCACATACGGCGACCACGCCTCGAAGGGAACGGCGAGCTGGATGCTGAACTCGGGAAACAGCGAACGATGCGGTGCAACTGCAGACCCGGACGAGGCAGGGCGCACAGCAGCGTCCAGCCAAGAACTGCGACAACGGTACGATCCGCGAAGCACATGCGTTGC
>JBDHAF010000370.1:0-2112 GCA_039588255.1 Gemmatimonadota bacterium
GCCGTCCACTACGAACACAAGGAGATCGGCTACAACTACCGTCTCAGCAATGTCCTCGCGGCGATTGGCCGCGCCCAACTCCTGGTGCTCGACGACCGCGTGGCGGCCCGTCGCCGCAACTTCGATTTCTACTCGACGGCCCTCGCTGACGTCGCCGGTCTCGAGTTCATGCCAGAGGCGCCATGGGGAAGACACTCCAGATGGCTGACGTGTCTGACAGTCGACGAGAAGGCGTTCGGTATGGACCGCGAGCAGTTGCGCCTGGCCCTGAACGCCGCCGCAATCGAGGCGCGCCCCGTCTGGAAGCCAATGCATTTGCAGCCCGCCTACGCTGAGTACCCTCGTGTCGGAGGCAATGTGGCAGACGACTTGTTCAACCGGGGACTGTGTCTTCCTTCCAGCTCATCACTCACGGAGGAGGACCTCGGGAGGGTTGTCGAAGCTATCCGTAAGGCGCATCGCCGGTAGAAGCCCAGCCGGCTCAATAGATCATCCTGGCTCTTTCTCAGTTCGGGCGTGCGCCAGCCGCGCTCCGTATTGCCGCTCGTAGTAGGTACGGTAGGCGCCCGTGCGAACCGAGTCTAGCCAACTCTGGTTATCTCCATACCACCGGATTGTCTCCCGCAGTCCTTCCCGGAAACTGCGCCGCGGCTGCCAGCCAAGCTCACGGCTGATCTTGCCGTGATCCATCGCGTATCGACGGTCGTGGCCGGGCCGGTCCGGCACGAACCGAATCAGGGACGCCGGGCGGTCCAGGATAGCCAGGAGCTCTTTCACCACTGCGATATTCGTGAGCTCGTTTCCCCCGCCGACGTTGTAGACCTCGCCCGGCCGTCCACGCTCCAGCACGTTCATGATCGCGTCGCACAGGTCGGCCACGTGCACCCAGTCCCGCACGTGGAGCCCGTCGCCGTACACCGGCAAGGCCTCGCCCGCGAGTGCGTTGGCGATCATCAGCGGGGTCAGCTTCTCGGGGAACTGGTAGGGCCCGTACGCGTTGGACGAGCGCACGACGACGGCCGGGAGGCCATGGGTGGTCACGTACGCCCGCACGAGCAAGTCCCCGGCCGCTTTCGAGGCGCTGTAGGGACTGTTCGGCGCAAGCGGGGATGCTTCCGTGAACCGGCCGGTGGAACCCAGTGAGCCATAGACTTCATCCGTCGAGATCTGCACGAACCTCGGGATCTTCAGCTCCCGGGCAACGTCGAGCAAGATGTGTGTTCCGACGATGTTGGTCCTGATGAACGGGGCTGCCTCGAGGATCGACCGATCGACATGCGTCTCGGCAGCGAAGTTTACGACTGCCTCGCACCCCTCTATCACGTGGGACGCCAACTCCCGATCCGCGATATCGCCCCTTTCAACCGTCAGACGTGAGTCGCCGGTGAGCGGCGCCAGATTCTCCAAGTTTCCCGCGTACGTCAGGAGATCCAGGACCACCACGTGTAAGTCGTCGCGCGTATCCAGCAGGTGCCGCACGAAGTTGGAGCCGATGAACCCGCAGCCTCCCGTTACGAGGACCCGCATCGTCTCGCCGCGATCACCTGTGCCGCGTGAACCATCGCGTCCGGCGTTCCCGCGTCGAACCACCAGCCATCGACGAAATCGTACGACAACTCACCCCACGCAATGTACTGATTGATGACGTCCGCAATCTCCAATTCCCCGCGCTGAGAGGGCTCGAGGTGCTTAACGATGTCGAACACTCGATGATCGCACAGGTAGACCCCGACGACGGCGTAGTTGCAGGGGGGGTCCGCCGGTTTCTCGAAAATCCGGATTACCCGATCACCCTCCAACTCGGGGACACCGAACCTCCTGGGATCCGAAACCTCCTTCAGGAGGACGCGCGCGCCTATGCCTACCTCGTTGAATCGCTGGACCTGCGCGCGCAGATCATGCTCGAAGATATTGTCCCCGAGAATGACGCACACAGGCTCATCCGGCGCAAAGCCCTCCGCCCGTAAGAGCGCGTCGGCGATACCCCCTTCGCCTTCTTGATACGCGTAATAGAGACGTCGCACGCCGAGCTTCTTGCCGTCGCCCAAAAGCTTCAGAAACCCACCCGCGTGGTCCCCACCCGTGACAATCAGAATTTCGTCGATGCCCGAC
>JBDHAF010000371.1:0-2108 GCA_039588255.1 Gemmatimonadota bacterium
CCGATCCTCGCGGGCGGTGTGACCTCATAAGAGCCTGCCCACCACAAGGTGTGGCCCATCCCAGTCCTGTCCACCCAACCCGCCAGCACCTTGACATAAGAGATTCAATATGCGACCCCTCGCGGGACCCGTCTTCAGGTAGCGCATATGTGCTGTGGTCTCAGGGGGTGAACGCAACATCATTGGCGAGAGTTGTGTTGTCTCGCTGGGAGGTGTGTGGTGTCGAGGAGGTTCACGGAGACCGAGATCGTGGAGGTGTGGGATCGGCGCCAAGCGGGTGAGTTGACTCGGTTGATAGCGCGTCGGTTGGGTCGGAACGGGTCGTCGATCCGGAGGTTGTTCGAGGATGCCGGCGGGGTCCGGCCCGCTCGGCGGCGTCGGGCGGAGCGGCATCTGACGCTGGTTGAGCGTGAGGAGATCTCTCGGGGGGTTGCCGGTGGAGAGCCGTTGCGACAGATAGCTCGACGCATAGGGCGGGCCCCTTCAACAGTGTCGCGTGAGGTGGCCCGCAACGGTGGCCGCCACCGGTACCGGGCGCACCGGGCCGACCAGGCGGCGTGGGGGCGGGCCCGGAGGCCCAAGGCCTGCAAACTGGCGGCCAGCCCTCAGCTGCGGTTGGTGGTCGAGGACAAGCTGCGGGATCGGTGGTCGCCACAGCAGATCTCGGGCTGGTTGGCTCGCACGTACCCTGGAGACCAGGAGATGTACGTGTCACACGAAACGATTTATCTGACGTTGTTCATTCAGGCCCGGGGCGGCTTGAAACGTGAGCTAACTCAGCATTTACGGACCCGCAGAGCCAACCGCCGGCCCCAAACCAAACGTCCCGCTTCGGGAAAGGGACAGATCGTCGACAAGGTGATGATCAGCGAACGGCCTGCTGAGGCCGACGACCGGGCGGTGCCGGGTCACTGGGAAGGTGACCTGTTGATGGGGAAACGCCAGACCGCTATCGGGACCCTGGTGGAACGCTGGTCGCGGTATGTGATGCTGTTCCGGTTGCCGGATGGCAACTCTGCTGAAGCTGTCAGGACGGCTCTGGCTGAAACGATCCAGCAGCTGCCGACCCATCTGTGGAGGTCGTTGACGTGGGATCAGGGCAAAGAGATGGCCGGCCACGCCCGGTTCACGGTCGATACCGGGGTCCAGGTCTATTTCTGTGATCCCAGGTCGCCGTGGCAGCGCGGCAGCAACGAGAACACCAACGGACTGTTACGCCAGTACTTCCCCAAAGGCACCGACATGTCGGCCCTCACCCAGGCCGACCTCGACGAGGCGGCTCGGTCGCTGAACGGGCGCCCTCGACAAACCCTCGACTGGATGTCACCCTCAGAGAAACTCGCCGAAGCGTTGCAATGACCCCTTGAGGCGGCAGCACTTATGCGCTACCTGAAGACGGGCCAGCGGGGCCATCCACGTTGCCGGGGATCGAAGCAAAGGGCAAGTGATTGTCGTTCGCCGGTGAGACTTTCTACCCCTGACGGGTGCCCTTCCCGGTCGACCGGATCAATCGGGAATGGGCGCGTCTGGCTCGCGGTGATGAGTGTCTTGGGTGCCGCTCGGTGGATGGCCTCGAGCGTGTCCGGGCGGGGTCGAATAGGGTGCTGGCGTGACTTGGACGGTCCAACAGCGTCGGGCGTGGGCCTTTCCACCCGTGGAGGGGGTGGTGGATGAGATCGACCTCGCCTTTTTGGACCCGGCCGATCCCGACGAACGGAGTCTGCTCATGCGGTTCGAGCATCCCGAGTTCGCCGCGGCACTCAACGACGGGTGGGATGAGATCGAAATCGACGGGACCGTGATGAACCCGAACTTGCATCTCGCGCTCCACGAGGTGGTCGCCAACCAACTGTGGGACGGGGAACCTCCCGAGGTCGCCGAGACCGCCCACCGGCTCGATCTGGCCGGCTACGACCGTCATGAGGTCTTCCACATGATCGGGTCGGTGGTGTCTCACCAGGTGTGGCAGGCGCTGCACGAGCAGCAGCCGGCTGACCCAGAACAGATCCGGGACGACCTCGCCGCACTGCCCGGTTCCTGGGAGAAGGAGCGCGCCCGCCTCAGCGACCCGGAGGGCGAGCGCTGACCCCCGACGTTCCGCTCCTGGG
>JBDHAF010000372.1:0-2082 GCA_039588255.1 Gemmatimonadota bacterium
GGAGGGAGTGCATACGGCTAGCGCTACTGATCGTGCCGCATGACGAGAATCCGCCGACAGCGCTCGCAGCTGAGCGCCCGCACCTCACCCTCCGAGGACCGGCTCACGGTCAGACGTACCACAACGTGACGGCTTCGGTATCGAGGGTGAGCATCAAGTTCTAATTCCTGAACACCGCCACGAACTCACACGTCGGGCAGCGCCACACTCCATGTCATCTCCGACAACTCCTTTGCTGTTTCTCACGGGACACGGCCCGTAAGTTACGTGATTCCCCTCCCAAGGAGGCGATCATGCGTCGCATGATACTTTCGCTGATGCTAGTTGCGGCCGTCGCGTGCCAGCCTGCCACGATGGAACTCACTGAGGAACAGAAGGCCGAGATCGAGGACGTCGTCAAACAGTTAGCCGCCAAGTACAGTGAGGCTTGGACGAGCGATAGGGACATCGACGGGTATATGCGCTACGCCTCTGATTGGGCAGGAACGCCTTGGGGCTGCTGCGAGACACTCGATGACCTGCGCTCCAACGCCACGAGGTTCTGGAATCGTTGGGACTGGGAGAGCCACGAGGTTGGTGAGATGAAGGTGATGGTGTTGGGTCCGGATGCTGCCGCCGTGACATTCACGGCGGTGGCTGTCCGCGTTGACACTGCCGGGGTGCGAAGTGAAGTGACGAATGAGCTCGCCAACCTCTGGGTCCGTGAGGCGGGTCAGTGGAAGCTGCTCATAGGGAAGAACCACGTTCACCCCACCGGCACGTAGCGAGCGCCTCTCTCATCACCCTCACCGCACCGCCCGGCCCCGCGCCGGGCGGCTGCGTTCTAGTCAGGCTTGACACTTCGGGCAGTATGGTGGCAGCAGCCGTCCCAATCTGTCAGTCTGGTACTGGAGCAACGTCCCACACCGAGAGCACCGGCGTACGTCACACGGCGCATCCCTCGGCGGCTTCTTCCGTGGTGGCGCTACCTGCTTCCTCGTGACCGAGGATGGCCGCTGCCGCGTCTTCCCTGTCGTTGAAGCCATCACCTCTAATCATGCCCCTACCTGCCGTCACAAGAGCCCGACCCCCTGCCCGGCGGTTGCCTACGTCCTGAACACCGCCACGTACCCACACGTCGGATAGCGCCACACGTCCCATCGAGCATCCGGCAGACCGACCGCCCCCCTTTTCACGGAGTCACTAAATTGCTCGGACGGCGCGCACCCACTCAGTCACCACTCAGTCTCGCACCAGACCTGGTGTTCGCGGCCGATCGCCCCCACGATCGGGGTGGTCCCGCTCTTGGAACTGCCGAAGCCCCTCTCGCGTGGCAGGATCGTGAATGGAGCGGTTGCGGTGGCCGTGCTGCCGCAGATTCGAGACCCAAAAAGGAGAAAGTACGTCCTGGCGCTGGCCAAGACGGGGGCTCGGCGGACGGCGGCCCGGGTGGCGGGGATTGATCCCTCGACACCGTACACGCGCAATGGCGTGAGGACCTGGTCTTGCAGGCGGCGCTTCGGCAGGCGGAGGAAGCGGCGGCGGACCTGATCGAGCGGGAGGCGATACGGCGGGCGGTCGAGGGCGTGCAAAAGCCTACCGGCTGGTATCAGGGCGAGCCGGGCGGCTTCGTGACGGAGTACAGCGATGTGCTCACGATTTTTCTGTTGAAGGGATTGCGGCCGGAGCGGTACAAGGAACGCGTCGAGATGCGGGGCGCTCTGGCAAACTTGGACCTTAATCTCTTGCCCGATGAAGCCATCGATCGGATCGCGAACGGGGAGCACGTCATGAGCGTCTTGGCCTCGATGGTGCCGCGGGCCGGCGAGGCGTTGCCCGGGCTGCTGAAAGCCCCACCCGAACCTGCCGAGTAGGCGGACTGTCGCCTCGTCGACCCCGCAACTGGCGACAGCGAACGCCCCACCTGACTCGTAATCCCCTGTGTCCCAACCCCTTGCACTGGCTACTGCGGGGGATAATAGGCCGTTATTACCCCGCGGCCGGATTTAGTGACTCGGTAAAAAAAGGGCGAAGCTCCGGATCGAGATGCATGAGCAACGCGCGGCCTGATTAAGCCGCCCACTTGTCGAACAAACCGGGAGC
>JBDHAF010000373.1:0-2074 GCA_039588255.1 Gemmatimonadota bacterium
ATGAGGATGATGAAGCTTGGCGGCGATCTCGATCTCGCGGAGGAACCGCTCGGGGCCGAGTGCCGCGGCCAGTTCTGGTCGTAGGACCTTCAAGGCGACCTTGCGGTGAAGCTTAACGTCCTCAGCTAGGTAGACGGTGGCCATGCCGCCGCTGCCAAGTTCCCGCTCGATGGCGTAGCGGTCGGCGAGGGCAGACTTGAGGCGTTCGAAGGTGTCGGTCAACTCACGGCTCCCGCTTGCACTAGTTCCCTACCTTCGCCTTCAACTCCTCGAACCAATTCAGCACCACCGTCACCGCCCGCCGTTGCTCCACGCCTTGCCGCGGCTTGATCATCAAGAAACGCTGACCGTCAGGGGAGACATCGTAGCCGCCTGGCATGTAGGGACCCTGCAATGCCACCGACGGGATCCCGGGTGCGCCGGACGCGAGGTCGATCTGCACCGCCATGACTCGGGAATCCTGACGGTAGAACAGCTCACCGCCGACACCCCACCGGGGGGCCACCCCTCCCTCCGGAGAGATCTGGCGCCGGCCCCTTGCGCCGTCCGGATACGATTCCAGCCATATCTCGCTCCGGCCCGACTCGTCGGATTGATAAGCGAGCCAGCGACCGTCTGGAGAGAAATGTGCATCAAGCTCGTTGTACTCCGTGGCCCGGAAGGCCCTGGGTTCGGGTGGCCCCTCGAGTTGCAGGATCCAGATATCCCGACTGTCGGCCGTCATCGAATAGGCCAGCTCGAGTCCATCGGGTGAGACCGATCGAGCCCGTTTGTCAAACGGGCTCGCGGAAAGCTCTTCGGCTGGCGCGCCTGCGCGCCAATCGCGCCTGAACAGGTCGAATTGCGGTTGTTCCTTTGAATAAATGATGTCCGTTCCGTTGCGCGTCCACACGGGCCAGTTCACGAGACCATCATTCCGCGTGATCCGCGTCGGGATCCCGCCGAGGGCCGGATCAATAACCCAGATGTCCGGCTCACCCTCCTGTATACGCCGGTACGCTACACGCCCCCCGTCCGGCGAGACCTTGGGCGAGTCGTACACACCCCACTCATCCAACGCAGGCCGCTCTGTGCCGTCCCGATCCACCCATACCAGCCTGCCCTCGATATTCCAATCGGACGCCCTGATGTAAGCCAGTGTTCCGTTGTCTCCGATCGCGAACGCGCCTTGCGCATTGACCGGCAAGTAGGCGACGTCCTCCAGCACCGGTTCCCCCGGCCCCGTTACCTGCAATCGGCTCAAGTCGAACGGCACCGCCCACATCGTCTCGCGACGCATGAACACGATGTGACCGGTGGGAACGTATCGCCCGTGATGTGCACCCTTGAATAGGACGTCTCGCTGTTGTGTTTTGAGGTCGACCACCTCGATGGCAGAACTGTCGAGCGGCGATCGGTAGGTACTGAACAAGACCTTCTCCCCGCCAGGCAGGATCTGGGGAAACCAATGGCCAAGCTCGCCCCCGGCCCGGTCGGGTACCGTTATCTGCTCGGCCGTACCCCCCTCCACGGCAACCGTCCACAGGCCGGAAGAGATGTTTGGAACGTAGACGATCGTGTTATCCGACCCCCAGGTACCTCCGAAGAAGACGGGAACACCGTCGGCAATCGGGATCGGCACCCCTCCGTCTATGGATACTCTCCGAAGCTGTTGCTCCTCCTCGTCCCAAGAGGCGATCCATCTCCCATCGGGGGACAGAAAGGGAAACCAAGTTCCCTCGATCGTTCCTCCCGGCCCCGAAAGAACTCTGCCATCAGACTCGGCCAGATCCCGTACCAGAAGACCGCCACGCGCCAATGGGATGACCAAACGGCTGCCGTCGTTGGCCAGGGCTACGCCCATTCCCATGGCCCCCTCCACCGACGCTGGGAGCCGCTCCACGAACCGCATGGTTTGGACCAACCCCGTCGGCCTACGGTTCACTGCCTGGAGGACGAGCACGGCGATGGTTGCTGCCAACAGCCCCCACGGCAGCGCCGTACGCCAACGCGCGACGCGCAGTGTCACCGGGGCACCCGCCGCCGCCTCGGCCGCAACCGCGGTGACCGGCGCCATACCCGGATGCGTCAGCGC
>JBDHAF010000374.1:0-2818 GCA_039588255.1 Gemmatimonadota bacterium
ATTCCCCCGTCGGCAACTGCACATATCTGTTTGCCTGACGCGCTCAAGGATCGCATCGCGAAGATCGAGTTTTCCGCGTCTGCCGTAGTGGGCGGCGAGACTCAGCAACGCCACGTGGTCGCACATGGTACGCGGCCAGTGCACTGCCTGCTGGATTGCCAGGCCACGGAGATGGAACGTTTCGGCTTCGTCATGGTTGTCCTGCCGGTCGCACGCACCGGCGATCTGGCTGGTGACCTGGGCAACCATGGGATGCACGGTCCCGACGACATCCTGGAGGATGTGCAAGGCGCGTCGGAAGCACTGCTCTGCGAGCCCGAAGCGGTTGGCGGCCTGCGGCGTGCAGAGGGCAGCAGTCCCGATACGGAGCAATCGTCTGGCCATGCGCAGGCTGCGTTGAGCGGGAGCGCCTGGTGCGGGGCGGGGACTCACGTTCCTGGCCCGTGGCGCGGTCGGGGCCTTCCGGCCAAGCATCTCTCTGAGGTGCATGCAACGCCCTTTCGAGTTGAAGCTCGCGCATGGGTCCCAACCTTTTGGAGGTCGGGCCGGCTGTGCCACCGTGCGCTCCCAAAGTGGGAGCAGGGCGACGGTTGGCGTGCGGGGTCATCGAGCCGGATCTCTCGCCGCACTCTTCATGCTGGCAGCCGAGGTGGAGGCTGCCGGGACATGAAATCATCTCACGCGGGTCGTCATGGAACTCAAAAGAAAGCTCCACCAAGCAAACCACCCGGCGGAGCCAGCGGTTTAGCTGCACTTGTAAAGCGCCCGCAATCGCCACAAATCGGCGCTGTTATCAATTGTCAACCCAATCTACGCCTGGTTCACCCTTCGGACAACCTGTGCAGCACCGTGTGTCGCGGCCTCGGTCTCACAGGGACGCTGCTGGTGTTCGTGGAGGAGATACCCTGCCGCCGGACGAGGGGGCGATGGCGACCGAATAGTCCCGGAGACGCCCCCAGCGCTCCCCGGCTCTTATCGTTCAGCTCGTAGGAGTTCTTGAGGCTAACGGGCTGAGCCCTCCGCCCTCAGCTACGGTCTCCACTCTGGAAGAAAATCGTTGGCCGGGTTGTTGGTCAGGTTTCTCTGACCCGTGCCATCTGCGTTCACCAAGAAGACCTCACCGTTGAAATCGGGGGCGCGCTGACTGATGAAGACAATCCGGGTGCCGTCCGGCGACCAGCGCGGACGGATGTCGGTCCCTGGGTCGTTCGTCAGGTTCGTCTGCCCCGTGCCGTCCGCGTTTATCACGTAGATCTCGTTACGACCACCGAGCGGGGTGAACCTCACGAGAGCGATCTGCGTACCGTCCGGCGACCACCGCGGCGAGAAATTACTCTCGAAGCTCCCCGTGAAGGTCAGCCTCGTCAGACCTGTCCCGTCCGGGTTGATCACGTGTATTTCCCCGAAGCCCGGACCACTAGCTGTGAATATCCTGGCGAAGGCGATTTGGGTACCGTCGGGCGACCAGTGCGGACTGACATCGGGGCGCGGGTCGTTGGTAAGGTTCATCGCACCTGTTCCGTCTGCGTTGATCACGTAGATCTCGGCGTTGCCATCGCGATCAGTGGAGTAGACAATCTTGGTCCCGTCTGGCGACCAGTCCTGGTCGAGTTCCACCCCCGCATCGTTGGTCAGTCTCGTTTGACCGGTGCCGTCTGCCTTCATCACGTAGAGGTCGTTTTGGCCACCGCGGGAACTCCTGAAGGCGATCTGCGTGCCATCGGGTGACCATTGCGGACCGCCATCGGTGCCGGGGTCGTTCGTCAGGTTCGTCTGCCCGCTTCCGTCGGGGTTCATCACGTAGATCTCCTTGTTGCCATCTCGGAAGGTCTCAAAGGCGATCCGCGTGCCGTCCGGCGACCATTGCGGAGCGAGATCGCCGCCGGGGTTGTTGGTCAGGTTCATCAGTTCCGCCCCGGCCCCGTTCATCACGTACACCTCGTTATTGCCGTCTCGGAAAGTGTGGAAGGCGATCTGAGATAGGAACAGTGGTGGGCCAGGATCGTCAGGTGGCCCCGGGGCATCAGGTGGCCCCGGGGCATCAGGTGGCCCGTGCGACAACGACGGTTGGCTGACACCTGGCCGCGTGACATCCTGACAACCAGCGAGAAGCGTAGCGGCGAGTGTGACAAACGCAAGGCGTTTCATAGCGACCGTTAGGCTGTCGCATCCCAGCACGAGTCCTACCATGATGAGGCTTACCCCCTGTCGAGCCGATCGCATGATGGCACCTCTTACGGCGTAGTACCGTCGGTGGTTTAGGGGATCAGGATCCTGGGGGCGGGAGCTGAACGAAGGTCTCGTCTTCACAGTGAGTTCTCCTGTTTGGCGTCCATCGCGCCGTGCACAGCCGCGAGATGGCGTCCAGAATGGTTTTCGATTCATGGCATGCATCTCCTGATCCCTCGCCGTGGTCTTTGTCGCTCACTAGTCAAGCGCCGAAAGACGTCGTCCGTAACGATCCGTTTCGGTCACCGAAACGATCCCGTTACGTGATCTCGTCCGTGTCAAGGTCGGAGTTGGTGAGAGCATTGAACGTCCAACCGCTGTAGCCGTGGTGGATGGCGGCGTGTATGACCTCGGTCGAGAACGGAACGCCCGCGGAGAGATACCGCGTTCGGAAGTCGAGGTCCGCGCTCAACGTGACTGGCGTACGTTCTGCGCCAAGGCCGGAGCGACGTTGCCCGAGGCCAGCGCCCCCAAGTCAACGCGCTGTGCAGGTGCTGCTGGATTCCCGGCTGCATGCCCACGCTCCCGGTCCAAGGAATTGGGGCTGACACTCACGACGGCGGCGTACGGCGCGTGATCATCCCGCTCA
>JBDHAF010000375.1:0-2069 GCA_039588255.1 Gemmatimonadota bacterium
TCGACGGGGGTTTGCAGCATGGACAGTACACCACCGCCCACCACGATACCCGTGACCAACAGTACGAGGAAGCGGTTCCGCAGCGACCATGCAATGATTTCGCTAATCATGGATATGCTCTGTCGTTTGCTGTTGGACTTCCGTCGTGTCCGCGCCGTGCTGCATGCCCGGCATGCTGCCACCGGTCGTGCCCAAACGCGACTCGGCGTCGACCAGGAAGTTGGCCGACGACACGATTGCCTGCCCCTGCTCCAGGCCGTCCATGATCTGCACATCGCCGCCGGCCCGCGCACCCAAGACCACTTCGGTAGGGATCAAGACGCCCCCCTCCCCACGGACGAACACGAGGTTGCGAACACCGGTGACGATGACGGCCTCGAGGGGAACGATCAATACGTCGGTCCCGACCGTGGCATCGAAGAACACGGTCACGAACATCCCCGGCTTGAGTCGCAAGTCACGATTCGGAATCGTGACGCGCACGCGATTGGTCCGGCTCTGCACGTCAACGACGGGATACACGAACGACACGTTCCCCATCAGGTGCTCGCCGGGGTACGCCGCTACCTCGATGTGGGCCTGCGCGCCGATCTTCACGAACTGGAGATCCTGCTCGAAGACGTCACCCTCCACCCACACCGTGGAGAGGTCCGCCAACCGGTAGAGCTGCATCCCGGACATGACCCGCTGCCCTTCGACCACGTGCTTCTCGAGCACGATGCCCGTGAACGGTGCCACCAGGGTCAGGGTCTTGGTCGCACGCCCCGTGGTTTCGACCTGCTCGATCTGCTCGGACGTGATGTCGAAGTAGGCGAGGCGCCGTCTCGCGGCATCCAGCATGCTCTGCGCATTACTCCACGCCTCTCCCGCGTTGGCCTCGATCTGCAACGCCAGGCGCATGGCCGTGAGCAGCTCCTCCTGGGCCGCCACGAGCGTCGGGCTGTACAGTGTCAGCAGCGGTTGTCCCCGTCGCACGGTTTCTCCTGTGTAGTCGACGAGCAGCTCCTCGACGAACCCATCGATCTTCGGTGTGATGTCCGCAATGTTCGGCTCGGCGGCTCCCACTACACCGACGGTTCGGATCGTTCTGGTCAACGTGCCCCGTCGCACTCTCGTGTACACCACGCCGAGCGCGCGCTCCTGGGCTGCACTGAGTTGAACGGACTGGCGCACCATCGCTCCCGTCGAGTCCATCTCGCCCTGCGTGCCACCCGCCAACATCATGGCGTGCTCCTCGGCAGACATTCCTTCCATGGGCGATTCTTCTTCGGACGAGCCGCACGCCGCAAGCAGTCCGATCAACAACACCGGCAGGCCGGTAATCGATTTCATCGTTCACCTCCGAGCGGCACGCCCACGAGGGCCTCGACTTGCGCCAAGGCCTGATGGTACTCCGCAGTCAAGCGAATCCCTTCGATCTCGTAGCGATTCACCGTGAGTTCGTTTTGCACCAATGTCATGTAATCCACGCTGCCGACTTGATAGGCCGAGAGGGCCGACTCCACCGCCGCCTGGGCCTGCGGGAGCACCGACGTCGTGTACACCTGTGAGAGGGTGCGCGCCCGGTCGACATCGGCCGCCAGCTCCGCGAGTTGCGCGAAGGTCTCATTGTAGAGGTCGCGCTCTGCCGCCTGCTCCATGGCCCGCACGGCTTCCATCTCACGGCGCAGCGGCATCTGCCGAGAGCCCGCCCAGAGAGGAATGTTGATTCCCACCATGATGGTGGCGAGGTCCTCGTACTGTGGTCGCTGCCCGTACCCCAAGGTGACCGCAAAGTCCGGGTACACGGCGCGGCGCGCCGCCCGATACCCCGCTTCCGCTGCCTCTGTGCGGGCCCGGGCGGCGTGCAGAGCAGGTCGCTGCTCGACGGCGATCCCCATGAGGGAATCCACCGACGGCAGGGGTCCCCCCGGAGGGGGCAACTGCAGCGCGTCCACCTCCACGGTGGGAGGTCTTCCCAGAAGACCGTTCAACCGGGCCGTCATCGCGACACGCTTCTGGCTCATGACGGTGATGTCTTCCGTCATGCTCGCGATCGCCACTTGCGCCTGAAGGACGTCCTGCTGCAG
>JBDHAF010000376.1:0-2062 GCA_039588255.1 Gemmatimonadota bacterium
CCTCGTCCGAGCGCATGAAGCGCACGACCGCGCCGAGGTCATCTGCCCCGTGGGCCCGGATCGCGGGACAGAGGGAGGCCTCCTCCAGGTTGGGGCTTGGCGTGACGGCCTCGGCCAGTCCCGCGGCCAGTCCCGCGGCCACGAGCGGCAGCATGCCGCGGACGGGATGGAGCTTCCCATCGAGTCCGAGCTCGCCTACGAAGAGCGTGCACGCGAGCTTCTGCGTCGGCAGCTCGATGCGGGTCGCTGCGATGCCGAGGGCGATGGGCAGATCCAGCGCCGAGCCGGCCTTGGGGATTCCGGTGGGTGCCAGGTTCACCGTGACGCGCCCGGGCGGGAACTCGAGTCCGCACTGACGAAAGGCCGAACGGATCCGGTCGCGGCTCTCATTCACGACGCGGTCGCCTTGCCCGACAATGTGAAAGGCGGGCAACCCCCGACCGGCATCGACCTCGACGGAGACCAGAACCCCGTCGATCCCGTGCAAGGTGGCCCCGTGTACGCGGATGAGCATTCCGCTGACCTCGTGCCGGGACCGTTGTCGTTCCTGAAAAAACCGCTTTTCGAACGCGGGTTAGAAAAAAGTCTAACCGCCCGCTAATGGGCCGGCAACCGGCCCTTTCGGGCTGGATACGCTATCGGGTGGAACAGAAGCGCCGTTCCCGGTACCCCGAGAACGGCGCTTCAACTCCCGCTTGATCAGTGCCTCTTTATGCTTTCCCTCAGCGACTCCTTACGGAACCTCGCGGCAGTCCACCTTCTTGGTGCTGGTCGTGCAGTTGCCGACCTCATCGCTGCGATCCAGATCACCGCTGGTCTGCACGTGCACCACAAGCGGCGTCTCCGCTGCAATCGGCAGCGTCAGGTCCTGCCGCGCCACCTTGATCTTCACCTGGAAGAAATCCACCGCCGAGCGCTTGCGGAACGTCACCTTACTCTTGGTCGCCGGATCCTTGCAACTGATGCTGCCGTTCCGTTCGCTGCAGTGCGTGCTCAAGAAGGAGAAGCTGTTTACTGTAACCAGCGAACCCTGCTTGCTCACGATCACCGTCACCCCATTGTCCGTAACGTCTTGCACGAAGGCCAAGGCCTCCGCGGTGGTGGCGTCGAGCTCGCCCACGGCGCGCCACTTGTCCTTTACCGGTACGCTGGCCTTCTTCTTGACCGTGACCCGCTTGATGCTGAGGCCGGCAAGATCGTCCTCGTCGTCCAGGTCGCACACTCCGTCATCATCGGTGTCGCCACCGCCGCCATCCTCGCAGATACCCGTCTGGCATGTGTCGGGCTCCGAGCAGGTGTCCGGGGTTGCGCTGCAGACGGTATCGTCCGGCTCAGGCTCGCAGGTCCCTCCGGGCTCTTCGCAGTCGCCGGTCTCGCACTGGTCGGTACACGTCACCGGGGTACCCGCCTCGCACGTTTCGTTCTCGACATCGCAGGTCTCAGTGCCCGTGCACACCAGGAGGTCGTCGCAGTCCGCGTTCTCCGTGCAGGGGCAGTTTGGCATCAGCGCCCAGGGATCGAAGTCGACGTTTAGCGAAACCGAATCGCCGCTGCCGGGGCCTTCTCCGCTCGGTCCGTCGGCAGCGCCCCACCAGTTGTTCTCAGCGTCAACAGTCGTAGCAGTCTGATTCTCCATTCCGTCGCCGTCATTAGCGTAGATACAGTTGTTGGGGTCGAACACGTTGCCCGTGCCCGCATGCCACGGCGCATAAACGGCTCCGCCGCGTAGGAGCACGCCGTCGGCCTGTGTCTCGTCGAAGTAGATCTCGTACTCATCGCCGTTGTCCCAGTCGTTCTCCGTCCCGCCGGAAAGCGCAGCAGTGACCGTCGTAGCCGTGTTTGCGGTAATGGTGCCGGAGCTCCCATCATCGTCGAGGTTCAGTACCGTGAAGCCGATGAGCGCATTCGGATCCCAGGATTTGCCCGAGTCTGCGAGAACCGCTTCATTGTCCCCACCATCGTGGTATCCCCAGGTGGAAAACTGGGTGAACGTATCGGCCGTCGTACCCGTGATCACGTTCGAGGTGAAGGTGTTGTCATGGGCGCCCGATGTGATGTAGAC
>JBDHAF010000377.1:0-2050 GCA_039588255.1 Gemmatimonadota bacterium
TGCCCATCGATAGGATCGTCGAAGACCCCGTCTTCAAACAGTCGGACCAATCATTCTTCATCCAGATGGTTGACCTAGTCCCAAAACAAGCGTGTTTCGGCCGGCCATATTGGCAGTCGGGGCGTTGAGTTGCGCGGGCGAGGATCCCCTGTCGACCGCGAGCGGCCTGCCGAACTCGATCCAGGTTGTCGTTCCGTCATGCGGATCTCCTGCGGCCTGAGGGCCTGCGCGAATCGGGGCGTCCGTACCCCGACATCCTTGCTCGCCCCGTCAACACCGAAGCGGATGGCTCACCGCATCGGCTATCCGAAGGAACACATGCTGCCAACGGTTCCACGACAGCAGCCGGTACACGATCCGTCGGGCCTTGCGCAAGATCTGGCACGGCACCCGCATGAAGGCGTTCAGGAAGGTACGGAACTCCATGCCAAGCACCGCACGCTGCTCCGCCTGGTGCTTCTCTTTCCACCGCCCGCGGACCGGAACATGCAACGCCAGCCACGCCTTCAGCGACCACGCACCCGCCGCCATCACCATATACGCCCAGTTGCTCTCCAGACTGTCCAGCGGCATCCGAAGCGCACGCACCCCATTCAGCAGTTGCGCATTGAGGTTCTCCTGGTTGCACCGCCCGTTGGCCGATTCCACGATCTTCACCCGCGGCAGCTTCCAGTCATTGCTGATGTAGAAGAAGTAGCGAACGTCGTCAAACAGCATCCGCTCCCCACGCTCCACCGACACGTTCTTCCGCACCACCACCACACGGTAGCTCTTCTTGCACGCCGTCGGCCGGTAGCCGAACTCCGCCACGTCTTCCGAACGCAAACGGACATTCTCGTACTCCCGCTGGCGGACGATCGCCTCCTTCACGTTCGCCGGCCGGGCGCGGGGCTCCGTCTGAACGGTATACTTCTGCTTGCGATGCAGACGCGACCAGGACCCGGAATCAAGCCCTTCGGCGATCCCCACCAAGTTGCGCATGGCCGGAAGCCCGAAGATGAACCGACACCCGTCTGCGTCCCAGCGGTCCAAGTGCGTCGTCTGGGAGAAGTCCACGTCACCGCGGAACAGGATCTTCTGGAAGCTCGCCTCCCGGCACACCGCCGCCGCCCGATCAAACCACTCCGCCGCCCCTTCGTGGCTGGGACGATTCCCCGAACGATTCACCAGGAACAGCGGCTCACTCGTGTTGGCCAGCGAGATCACCAGCGGGTGATAGCCCCACTTGCCCTTGTAGGACAGGTCCATTCCCTCCTTGCACTCGCCCGTCGTCTCGGCGATCACCCCGTCCCCATCGATCACCGCTTCCTGAAAGAACGACGCCGGCTGCTCCTTCCACACCTTCACGCGCACCTGATTGTACGTATCCATCAACGCCTCGATGTCGGCGACCCCGAAGCGGCGGCAGAAATCCCCCGCCGTCGTCGGGTCCGGAATCCGCTCAGCCCCCAAGGCGTTGAGGTAGTCCTCGTTGCTGCGAAGAAGCTCCAAGTCCTCAATGCAGTGACCGCCGGCCAGAATGTTGTAGGCCAGGTTCAGCACGTGATCCGACTCGTGGTACGGCAGGTGACGCTTCAACAAGTGCAGGTTGGCGTCCAGGGCCTCCACCAGCCCCGTCCGCCTCGCCAGCATGTGGGCCAGGCCGATCCCGCCGCAGCCGATGCCCCCGGCCCGGTCGCCCAATTCGTAGTGGATGTTCGACGCCGAGATCATGGGCTCGGGCTGATCCGGCCAGTGGATTTCCCGGAGCCGATGATCAATTCTTCGCTTGCGTTTTCTGTGCCGTTTGCGTGTAGTAGCGTTCACTCGAAATGCCTCCGTGCCTTGGGCCATGTGGAATCTGGGCAACATTCCATCATGCCCGAATCGCGGGGCTTTTCGAGTTTTTTTACCCGCAGAGAGCAGAAAAACCGTTCCGATCACGCTTGTCTAAGGACTAGTTAGATAGCGACGCAAGCGAAGGTCGGGAGGACTTCGACGTTGGACGAGGCGGCATTGGTCAGCAGAGCAGCCGATGGAGATCTGGGAGCGTTCGAGTCGCTCTTTCTCG
>JBDHAF010000378.1:0-2019 GCA_039588255.1 Gemmatimonadota bacterium
CGGACCCGGTTTCGGCAACGCGTTCAGGCACAACGCCGAGGTTCAGGTCATCGATCCCGAGCCGGCGCTGGCCGGCCGGGAAACGCCGGACTTGAACGGAAAGCGCGCCGCGCTGGCGATTCAACGGTACGAAGCCGGGAAGACGCTCGAGCCCGAGCGGCAAAGGATGGGCGGGGCGGGCGGAGGCGGAGGCGGAAGTCGCTAACAGACAGGTGAGACCAATGCGGAAACGGCAGGACCATGTGCGGCGGCAGGCACTGCTCGCGCGGCTCTGGCGAGAGCGCAGGGCCGCGGCCGGGGTCTGGGTTGCCCTCACCAGCTTCATCCTGATCGGGGTCGGCGCGTTCGCCATCGACCTCGGGCGCCTTTACTCGCTCCACACCGACCTTCAGAAGGTGGCCGACGGCCTCTCCATCGCGGCGGCGCGATGGAGAGGCCGTCGGCCACCTTCTGAAGGTGGCCAACGGCCTCTCCATCGCGGCGGCGCGGGAGCTGGACGGAGTGGGCATCGGGTCGGACGCGGCCATTGCCCGGGCCCTCAGGGCCATAGACCTGGCCCAGATCGATCTGGTTCACAACATCCAGACGTACGCGCCGGGGGGCGCCAACGTCGACGTCGATTGCCCGTCCTGCCTCGTCCGGTTCTTCGACGAGCTGCCGCCGGACGATTGTGCGTTGACCGATCCGTGCGTGTACGACGCCAAGTATTTCCTCTATGAGACCAGCGACTTGACACCACCGGCTGACGACGCGCTCAGCGCGCGGGCGCACTACGTCCAGGTGACCGTTGAAACGCGGACCATTGTCAACACCCTCATACGCATCCTGCGCGGGCCCGACAGTTCCTCGACCGCGGCGACGGCGCTGGCGGGGGTCGAGTCCTTCCTCTGCAATGTTCCGGCCCTGATGATCTGCAATCCGCAGGAGCCAATTGAAGGTCCAGGGGCGGGGTTCGATGCGAACGAGCATATCGGAAAACAGATTAAGGCCAAGAAGGGAGGCGACAAGGGAGGCCAGTGGAACCCCGGCGAGTTCGGACTCCTCGACGCCGTGTCAGGCTTGGGTAAAGATGAGGTTCGAAAGCAGTTCTGCGTGGTGCAGCCCAACATCCCCGCCTGTTTCTCGGCCACGGTGGACATCGCTCCGGGGCACGGAACGGGGCCGACCATGCAGGGACTCAACTGCCGCTTCGACGATTATAGAGCAAACCTGAACTCGATGCAGTACAGGGGCAACCCCAATTTTGCTCCCGCCAAGAACGTCGTGAAGGAAGTCGAATTAGAAGCGGACGGCTGCTCGGAGTGCAAGGACGATTTGCTCTGTCCGGGGTTCCCCAACCCGGTCAAGAAATTACCGCGCGACAAGACGTTCGGCACCAACAGGTTCGGCGACGGAGACTGGCACGACGAGTTCTGTTGCGACCCTGATGACTACTGGCCGGTGAACCATCCGGACAATCCAGTTCCTCCGCCGGAGCTGGGGGCCACACCGACGCGGTGGCAGGTCTACCGCTGGGAGGTCGAGAACAACCTCATCCCGAAACCGCCCACCACCAACAACTTCGAGGATGGAAACGCGTCAGACGGGACGAGCTGCTACGCGGGCCCCGCTACCTGTCAGGATCCGTTCGACTGTCCCGACGACCCCAACCTGATCCTCGACCGGCGCGAGCTGGTCGTGGCGGTGATCAACTGCGACGCCCTGGGTCTCACCGGCAACGAGGACGACGTTCCGGTGATCGAATGGCTGAGAGTGTTCATGACGGAGCCCGTCCCCTTCGCTAAGGACGAAACCGAGCCTGACGATAAAAAACTTGTCATGATAGAGGTGATCGGTGCGCTCGAGCCGGGAGTCGATGAAATCTTCCACGACGAAATCGTTTTGTACCGGTGAGGGATGATGGCGCGACGGCACAGAGGCGGTTTTCTGCAGCGGCTGAGGGGGTCCGAGGCCGGGTCGGTCGCGATCGAGTTCGGCCTCACGGTCTGGATCGTCCTGCTGCTGATGATGATGGCGCTG
>JBDHAF010000379.1:0-2011 GCA_039588255.1 Gemmatimonadota bacterium
CCATCGCGTCAAAATAGTCGGGTGAGACGAAGGTGATCTCTGTCAGCGTTCCGTTTCCCCGGGATTCGAAGGTCTCCTCCTCGGAGAGGATCTCGTCGTTGATGCCTCCCAATAGCGGCAGTTGGTTTGTCAACGCCGCGTGATCCACGCCTGGAAGAGCGGCCACTCCATCCAGCAACTGATTCCAGAAGCCGACGCGTGCCTGGTTCTCGGCATATCGGTCGCCGTCGAGTGAAATGCTGGCAGTGAGTGTCTGTTCGGCGTCGAAAACCTGGGGGGTCCGCACGACATTTCGGAAACTCACATACAGCAGTGCCGCACCGTTTGTCAGCACCAGCGCTATGGCGAGCTGACCGACAGCGAGGAACCCGAGCATGCGTGCGCGTCCCCCCCTCACGGTATACCCTCCGCGCACACCTCGCAGGACCTCGCTAAAATCGGATCGCGAGCCATGCAGGGCCGGTGCCAATCCGAAAATGAGACCAGTGAGCAAAGCGAGTCCGAGCGAAAAGAGCAGGAGGGGCCCATCGATCGTGACATCGGCCATCCGCGGGACATCGCGCGGAATCAGACTCCTCATCGCACCGAGGCCCGCGACTCCGATAAGGGTCCCGGCAATGCCACCGAGCAAAGAGAGTACCACGCTCTCGGTGAGAAGCTGGCCGACGATGCGCCAGCGCCCTGCCCCAAGCGAAGACCTTATTGCCATCTCGGTCCGGCGGCGGGCGCTCTTCGCTAGGAGCATGCTGGCAACGTTCGCACACGCCAGCAATAGCACAAGCGCAACGGCACCCATCAACAACAGGATCTGTCCCCTCACATCGCCCACGATCTGACGCTTGAGGGGATTCACCCACAGCTGTTTTCGGGCGTTGGTTGATGGCCACTGTTCCCCGAGACCGGAGGCGATGGCACTGAGCCCGGCCTCTGCCACCTCCAGCGTTACCTCGGGTCTCAGACGGGCGATCCCGAGCAGCCATTGATTGGTCCGGGAGGCCCCGTCCCTAGAGAGCGCCAATGGTGTCCACAGCGCAACGTGCTCGCCAGGCGACCACGGTGAAATGAATTCGAACCCCTGCGGCATGACGCCGATGACCTGATAATATCCACCGTTGATCGCGATCGCCGTGCCAACGACTTCGGGCTCGGCTCCGAACCGGCGCTTCCAGAATCTGTCGCTGAGAACGGCGACACGGTTGTTTCCTTCGAGCTCTTCCCCTTCAGTGAACAGCCTACCCAAGGCGGGTGCGACTCCGTAGGCTCGGAGTACGCCAGCCGTAGCGGTGGCCCCGTACACGCGCTCCGGTTCGACACGCCCAACGGTGAACCGCTGCGGGGAATAAGCACCGAATTCTTCGAACGAGCTGTTCTGTTCCCTCACGTCGAGATAGTCGGGAGAGGAGAACGGCCAACGCGTTCTGTAGTCGATATGGGTTTGCCATACCTGGACGAGCCGATCGGGCTCCGGGTAGGGCAGTGGTTGGAAGAGCAGCGCCTTGAGCACGCTGAAGATCGCCACGTTCCCACCGATTCCAACCCCGAGGATGAGAACGATCATGACGGTGAAGCCTGGCCAGCGGCGAATGGTCCGCAAACCGAAGCAAAGGTCCTGCCACAGAAAGCCCAGACGGTTCCTCATCTTTCTCCGTTCCCAGTCTTGTTCGGGGTGCATGGACGCTCCTCGCCGCCCTCTGCCCGGAAGCAGGACTCGTAACGCGAAGTTCCGGACCTGGCGCCGATACCATCGGTCCGCAGCGTCCTGTCCCTGGCTCAGGACCCGGCGCTCGTAGAGCTCCTCCAATTCGTCCAGGACGTGTCGCCGGTCCGTGTGAGGGAGGACGAGTCTTAGGATTCGAGCGGCAGCCGTTCTCACCGACCTTCCTCCAGGCCCTCCCAGAGGTTCATGTAGACCCGCCGAGCTTCCCAAACCTGTTCCCTTCCTTTATCTGTCACGGCGAAATAGCGCCGCTCGCGTCCTCCCTCCTGGGGTTCGGCGGATCGGAGTTCGGAC
>JBDHAF010000380.1:0-2267 GCA_039588255.1 Gemmatimonadota bacterium
GTTGAACCCTCGGCCGAAGTCCACCGCCAGCATCAAGCCGCTTCCGCCCTTGGGACTGTAGTACACGGGCATGCTGTTCAGTTGCGCGGCCGTCGACGTGACGATCAGCGACACACCGCCGATCACGCTCGCACAGGCCACAGCGGCACGTCTCATTGGATCCTCCTCCGCAGAGTCCGACGCGCACAAGGTAATGCATCCCGGGAGAAAACAGGCAGCGATCGGGTTAAATGGCTACGGAACACACGGGGAGGTGGGGTCAACAATCCCACTCACCCTGAGATTCTGGGACGGACAAAAAAGGGCGCCGCGGTGAATGCGGCGCCCTCCTCGACTGATGCTGAATGCGAAGCGTCGACTAGACACTCGACTAGACACCCGGCACGATGGGAACGCCCGGCAGCCCGGGGATCGAGATGCGGTAGTTGAGGCCGATTCCCAACACAAACGGCGTCGTCTTCGGAATATCCACCCCCGTCGTAAGGGCTTCCAAGGGATTGGTTTCCCAGTCGCCCGCGATATGAATTCCCAGGCCCATGAGGAAGCTGAAGTTCATGCCGGCCGAAATGCCCCAGCCAACCTGATTGGCGCTGAAGGTGCTAATCTCATTCCGCGTGTATTGAACGCGAGTCGCGATCCACGGCTCGAAGTTGAAGGTGGGCGCCGGCACGTTGAATCCCAGACCCAGGCCGACGGGCACGTTGACGATCTTGGCGTCGCCACCGGCCGCTCCCGAGCCCTCGATGTTGACCACCCCGACCCCACCTTGCAGGCTCAACGCGACTGGCATCAGGCCACCTCCGAACAACCGCAGGCCCATGTTGGCCATCCACTGGACCTCACTCTGCCGCTCGGTGCCCACCTCGGGATTCACGGTCCCGACGCTGGCTCCAAACGTGACGGGTCCAACGCCGAAGCCGGTGCGGAACGCAAACGCCGTGTTCTTGCCCGATTCGTCGTTCACCCCTTTACCGAAGTCGGCCGCAAGCAGGAGGCCGCTCCCGCCCTTGGGATTGTGATACACCGGGATGCTGTTCATCTGCGCCACAACCGGGCCCGCAACCAGAGCCAGACCCAGCGTGAGAGCCGCGCCAAACATCGTGAAACGCTTCATGAAAGTCCTCCTAGGAGTTCGGAGACGCCGCGCGTCGACGTCTTGAGTTTCGTGGTTATCTGATCCAGACGGCGCCAACCGAAATGCCGTCAATGTCGCCGATACCCAGGCTCACCCGCAAATCGAAGCGCGGCGACAGCCGGAAGTCCGCTCCGAGCCCGAGACTGAACAGAAGGTCGTCGGTGTCACCGATGAGCCACCACACGTGGGGCTGGACGAAAGGAATGATGCTGATGTCGGAATCCTCGACGTCGAGCCGCCGACCGAACGACACGCCCACCGAGGGGATGAAATTGTCCACCGCGCCGACCCAGGCGCCCGCGCCGATGAGCAGCGCCCCGTCCGCGGGAAAATCATCTGAATGGGTGAGAATCCGCTGGCGCGCCTCCACGCCGAAGGCGACGATCTCGTCGTTGTCGATCCCGGTGTCGAAGAACCACACGCCACCGCGGAAGCCGATGTCGAACTCGCCCTTTCCGAACCGATAGAGTCCTTCGACGGCGGCGTCGTCGAAGCTTGGGAAGGTTACCGCAAAACCCGCCTCGTAGCGGTCAAACGATCGATAGGGGGCGTTAAAGGAAGCGAGCCCGCTGGCCTGCGCCGACGCGCTCGAAACGAAGATGATAGAGGCGACGGTCGCTCCGATGACACTTCGCATGGTACGTCACTCCTCGGGCCTCGCGTGCTCCGCGACGACCCTCACATTGTCCCGGACCACCTGCAGGAACCCGCCCTTCACGTGAAAGGCGTGATTCGTGTCTCCTTGCCGGACGGTGAGCCGCCCATCACCCAGCAGGGTCATGAACGGAGCGTGCCTCGGCAAAATCCCGACCTCACCGTCAAATGCCGGCGCAACAACGGCGTCGGCATCGCCCTCAAATACAGCGTTTTCGGGCGCAATCACAGTGACGTGTATCACGATGCTTCCAATCCCCTTGCCTTCTCGATGACTTCGTCGATACCGCCGACCATGTAGAACGCCTGCTCGGGCAGGCTATCGAACTCGCCGGAGACGACCCGGCCAAAGCTCTCGATCGTGTCTTGGATCTTCACGTAGCGACCCGCCGTACCGGTAAACGCTTCCGCCACGTGGAACGGTTGCGAGAGGAACTTCTGAACCCGCCGCGCCCGCGCGACCAGCGCCTTGTCCTCC
>JBDHAF010000381.1:0-3706 GCA_039588255.1 Gemmatimonadota bacterium
ATCCGCCAGCGCTTCGTCGGATTGTCGAACCGGACTTGGCGCGGCGTAAAGCCGTCCGGATCAAACCGACCCCCAAGCCACTCCATCGTGCCCAGGTATTCTTCATGACTCGGATCAGCGATCGTTGCGAGTAATTGGACATAACCGCCGGGACCGCCGCCTCGGGCCGCTCCACCGAGCAGAGCGAGACGAGGCCGTAACGGCTGAGAATTGACAGGTCGTTCCATATCAGGGTCTGGAATTGGGGGGCTGGGGCGATCCGGCCGGCACTGCTCGCACTGCTGCTGGTGCCATCGGTGTGGGCGCAAGAGAGCCAGCCCCAGCAGGGGGGGGGTTGATTGCACGCAACCGGGCGTGCTCTACGCCTGCTGCGTGCCGCCCACGGGCCTCGTCTACCGCATCAAGGGGCCCAACTTGCCGCAGGCGTGTCTGTCTAAGGACCACGTGGAGTTCAGTTGGATCAACGGCTTGGCTGAGGGGGTGCGACAGCAGGCCCCGGTGAGGACGGCTGTCAACTCAAATCGTGGCTACTACAACTGAACCCGGCTTCCGGCTCACCGCTCACCTTTTGCCCCATCCTGCCCCCTCTCCACTCCAAACGTGACAATCCCCGCACCCACTTCTCACCTCGTCATGACACTTCCCTGACACTCAGTCGAGAGCCTGGTGCTATTGTTGGGTCCGGGTGAGGCGGGAATCCAGGTAAACCCGACGGGAGCAGTCTCTGATGCTCGAGCTCGCCTCAGTTGACAGCTTCGCGGTCATCGTGCTGCAGTGGGTCGCGTGGTCCAATGTGGGGGTAGCGGTGGCATTTGCGGTGGGGGTATTCGCGGTCGGTGTGTGTTGCGGGGTCGACTGTCTGCGCGACAGGAGAAAGGCGCGGTTGCACGGCATAGGTCGTGAGGGCAGTGATCGACGCAGTGGTAACGGTGAGTGCTCCACAAGAACCGGTGGAGTGCATGGAATCCTCGAGTTCCGCCCAATGACGTGTACTGGCTGCAGCCGGAATGTCGCAGTGGCCCGGCTGATCTCACGCAGGCCGAAGACGGTGTTTCTCCTCCTCGTTGTTGCACTCGCCGCCTGTGTGCCGAGGCTCGTTCACTTGGATGGGCAGCCGCTTACACCGATCGCGCCGCCCCTGTCACTCGGGAATGGCTGGCTGGCGATTGATTCGTGTGAACTCGGGCGACATGCCGTCGTCGAAATCCAGTTCGAAACATCTGAGCCCCGTGTTCGCGCGTCAGACTCGGAGGCGCTCACGCTACGAATTGGCATCCGTCAGGGCTGGAAGGTGGGTCGAGTACGGGTGGAGGACCCCGTGTGTTGGGAGAGAACGCCCAATTGGGCTCGGGATCGGGTTCGGGACCCTTGGCGGGACGGGGGTGCGAGCTTCAGGTCGGTGGTGGAGCCACGCTGCGTGTACGTCGTACATGCGCAATTCGACCTCGATCGACTGCCGACAAGTGGCGATTCCATTGCCGTGCTGCATGGCAAACGATTTGTGCGAGAGGCGTGGCGGTGAGTGAGATCGGACGACACTGACTGAAGCTTTCAGCCTTCAGCCGTCTGCCTCGCCGCCTGCGGTTGATGACCTCCCGCTCACGGCTCACCGCTCATTGTTTACCACTCCCCACTCCCTACTCACCAAACCCTTCCATTCCCCCCACACTCTCCGCACGCTCTCCGGACATTTTCGTGACACGCGTTTTCTGATCCGCCGTTAGACTCGGGTCCGTTGGTGAGTGCTGCGTTCGCCCTCCTATGGGCGCAGGCTCGAAGGCGGGGTGTGCGCAGAGGTTCAGAAGACGAGGGAGACAACTAGCTCTGTCGGTCGATGGCCGGCCGCTGAAACTGCCGTATCCAGCACGGCCCTCGTGGGCCAAGGAGGTCGTCATGAAGAAGCTGTACGCTCTCGGTGTGCTCGGTGCTCCACTCCTCCTCGCAGCGACGTGGATGGGGACGCGGACGCTGGAAGAGGCTACGCAGCAGCAGAGTTACCAGCTCGAATCCCAGCACTTTGCCATGAATGACATGGGCAGCCTGCTCGAGCGGATAGGTCGTGAGATCCAGCAGGACGAGCAGGTCACGATTGGCGGAACCAGCTATCCGCTCTCGGGTTTCGGGGGAATCGAACTCGCTGTGGATCGCTGGATCCGCGGCGAGGAGGCGGGGACTGGAGTCGAGCTGCATTTCGGCTCTTCTGGCCGGACGACTGCGCCCGTGAACCGAGGAACCGGACAGCCACAACGGGACTACGATCCGTACGAGCGTTACGGTCGAGCGTGGGAGCCGTCTGCGCTCGCCGATCTCCTTGCCGAGCTTGGAGAGACACTCGCCAGTACCGGCACGATCGTGCTGGAGCATCACCGCGTCCCCTTCCGGGGTGCCGCGAGCATCGACCGGAGAAAAAGGGCTGAAACGCGCCAGCCGTGCCCGGGAGGGCTGTCGCCTCGAAACTGTCGAGGGGCCGAACGTAGAGAACAGATCCATCCGCCGTGGCCGCGACGTAGGCCAGCCGCATGCCGTCCGGCGAGATGGCGAGAGAGGCGAGTCGCAGATACGTGAACTCAACCGGCTCGAACGCGATGGGCGCGTCTTCGGGTAGTTGAATGCTGAGCCGCTCGATCGGTAGTGCGCTCGGCGCCGCGTCTGCCTGGAGCCAACCCAACACTGCGAGGACGAAGAACACCGCAGCGGCCGCCATTCCCCCGAGAGCCAAGCGCTTCCAAACACCCGCATGTCCCGTCTTCGATTCCAGGGTAGCACTGGCCGCGCGAAAGTGTGGGTCCGCCAGCGCGTGGGCTAGCGCCTTCGCATTATCGAATCGATCCGCGGGCAGCTTCTCAACGCCTTCGCCACCGCGGCAGCCACGTTCGGCGGCACCGACTTTCGCACGTCCGTGACCGGCTGCGCCTCTTCGGTCACGATCTTCATGATGATCTGCTGCGCCGAGGAGCCCACGTGTGGCGGGCTCCCGGTCAACATCTCGTAGAGGACGGCGCCTAACGAGTAGATGTCGGACCGATTGGTGAGATCCTTCTCGGCAGTCGCCTGTTCGGGACTCATGTAGTGCGGCGTGCCGAGTGACAATCCCGTCTCCGTCATCCGCCCACCCGCCGCCGCACTCACCGCCAACGCAATCCCAAAGTCCGCCACCATCGGCCGCCCATCATGCAGCAGGATGTTCTCCGGCTTGATGTCCCGGTGGATCACGTTCTGGCGATGCGCGTAGTCGAGCGCATCCGCCACCTCAGTGGTGATCTTGACCGATTCCTCTATCCCGAGCTGCGTCTCGCGGTTCAACCTGTCCCTGAGTGTCTCGCCCTCGATGTAGGGCATGACGTAATACAGGAATCCGCTGGCCTCGCCTGAATCGAACAGTGGGAGAATGTGAGGATGCTGGAGGTTGGCGGTGGTTTTGATCTCCTGCACGAATCGCTCGGCGCCCAGCACGGCGGCCAGCTCAGGCTTCAGAACCTTGATGGCGACCTTGCGATCGTGCTTGAGGTCCTCGGCCAGATAGACGGTGGCCATCCCACCGGCGCCGAGTTCGCGCTCGATGGCGTAGCGGGAGGCGAGGGCGGCGGTGAGCCGGTCGCGAGAATCAGTCATCGCGGACGCATCATCGACGGATCATCTCATCGAGCTCGGCGAACCAGTTCTCGACTCGGACCAGGTCGCGGATCGCAGCGTTCCGCCGGATCAT
>JBDHAF010000382.1:0-2273 GCA_039588255.1 Gemmatimonadota bacterium
AGCGCGAGAGGGCCACACCCGTTCCCATCCCGAACACGGCCGTTAAGCCTCTCAGCGCCGATGGTACTGCCCTTGTAAGGGGGTGGGAGAGTAGGCCGTCGCCAGCCTCACATATCAAAAGGCCCGTCTCGACCCGGTTGAGGCGGGCCTTTTGACGATGGTACTCCCCTCTCTTTCGTCCTACCGTCCTTACTGCCGCCCTTTTCCAAAGCGATCCTCGATCACGCGGCCCACGAAGTCGCGAGCGCCGAGTCCGACGGCGAGCGCCGCCGCCAACGACGCCGCACCGAAGAGGATCAAGAACCCGTTCGTCACTAGTTCTTGCCCGATGCGAAGCTGCCCCAGCGCGATGGCGAACGTGAAGACGATCAGGGCGTAGCGTGACAGGCCCGCTACGAGTCCCGCCTCCTCGATGCCGGCGTTAGCCGCTGCCGTGCGCACCATCGCGGAGACGAAGTTCGCGGCGTATAGGCCCACGGCGACCACGATGACCGCAGCGATGATGTTGGGAATGTAGAGCAAGATCTCGTTCAAGAGGCTCGACGCGACCTCCAACCCGAGCGCGTTCACCGCCGTAACGAGCACGATGAGCATGACCAGCCAGTACACCAACACCCCAAGTAGATCAGTGGCCGTGCGCGTCAAACCACCCGTGGTGAGAAACTCGTCGATGCCGGCTTTGGCCGTGAGAGTAGGAAATCGGATCAATTTCAGCCCACGGGCAACCGCAGCCTTCAGCACCTTAGCGACGATCCATCCGACAATCAGGATGAGGAAGGCCGCCAAGATCCTTGGGAGGAATTCCCCGATCCCGCTCACAAACGAGCCGACAGACTCACTGATGATGTCCTGAATCTGCATATCGTGCTCCCGTCGTGTAGAATCCGCCGTCGGCCCCGCCGGACGGCGGTGGGCCGTACACGAATTCAGTGACGGTCTAATCTGGGAAATTTTGGTTCCAAGGTCTAGGCTCCCGGGGGTTGAAGGGCGGCGGGGCCTGTGACCTCCGACACGGAACTCGTGGTTGAATCCGACATATATTCCCGACCATGCCTGTGCTTGTCGTCGACGACGATCCTGCCGTTCTCCGGAGTCACACGAAGCTGCTCGAGCTGGGTGGGTTTACCGTCCTGGCGGCGTTGAATGGGATGGAGGCCTTCGATCACCTCCAGAACTCCGATGTCGACGCCATCCTTTGCGACGTGGACATGCCCATGCTCAACGGCACCGGCTTCTTCGAGCAGCTGGAGGAGATCGTTCCCCAAATGGCCAGTCGGGTGGTTTTCGTCACCGGCCACGCCGACGAGCCGGAAACGCGCAAATTCCTGAAGCAGACGGGACAGCCGTTTCTGGGAAAGCCCACGCCGGGTAACGAATTGGTAGATGCGGTCCGGCAGATTATTGAGCGCCGCGGGTCCGGAGGCGTCAGGCAGGCGCCAGGGAACCCTTAGGCGCGCTCCCCATCGCGGTCGGCCTGAGCGCTCACAGCGACCCCTTCCTCCACACCATCTCCCGCTGATTCACGAATCTGATCGTGGTGTCGGGTGCCTCGTCGTAGAGGAAGTTGAACTCGTATTCGTCCCCATAGTGCGTGTAGAACACTGTGTACAGGGTTGCGTCTTCTTCTTGGTCTTCGTCGGACTCGACCCGAACGATGGGGTGATAGGTGGAGTCTTGTGAGCTGACGTGGATGGTGAGCGCAGTCTTGCCGATGCGGAAGGCGCGATCCATATAGCGGGGCGACATGGTGGTCCACAGACCCACGGCCCCGTCGGGGATCTCGACGGTGCGAGGCCATTTGATCCAGGTGAGGGGCGCGCCGATCAGTACTACCAGCGTCGCCACGGTCCAGGTCCACTGCTTCGGGGTGAGGTGGATGCGCGGCACGAACATCCGCGGAATGGCCACGATCTGCACCGGTTCCTCGGCGGCGCGCCGCACGGCCTCGACATCCTGGAGCACTTCCCCGACGATTTCCCGTACTAAGCTCTTCGGATTTGGGGAGAATTCCACGCAGTTCGGCCAACGGGTCGTGGTCCGGATCCTTCGGCTCGTCCACATCGGGGTTTTTAACAGGTTCGTGGGTGATCTCCCGAGCTTCGGAGGGAGACTCGCGGGCTGGCCGCTTCTTTTGGTCGCTGACGATTTCCTCGACGAGGGATCGCAGCTCGTCGTCGGCACGTCCGGGCTTCGGGGGGTCCTTCTGTTCTCCATGCCCGTTCTCGGGTGGTGGGTCTTGGCGATCGTCGGTCATGTTCGGCCCCCCTCTGATC
>JBDHAF010000383.1:0-2296 GCA_039588255.1 Gemmatimonadota bacterium
TCCAAGTACGACAAATCCAACGTGAGCATCGCGTCGGGCGGCCGGCTCATGTTGTCGCGGATGTTCGCGACGCTGGGGTCCGTGAATGTCGGCTACCAGATTCCCGACTACACGGCGTACGAGGACATGCTGGACTACCACCAGTATCGCGTGAATCCAATCCTGATACCCACGACACCGGAGCAGGGCTTCGTCACGTCGAGCGACGACCTCGAAACCATCGTGCGCCAGCAGGGTCTCCGGGCGTATCTGATCAGCAACCCGTGTAATCCTACAGGGCAATACGTCCTGGGCGATGAGCTGAAACGGTACGTCGATATCGCCCGCGGGCAGGACTGCACACTGCTCCTCGACGAATTCTACTCCCACTATGTGTACACGTCCGACGGCAAGCCGGGAGACGGCCCGATTTCGGCGGCGCGATACGTGGAGGATGTCGAGACCGATTTCGGCGGCGCGATACGTGGAGGATGTCGAGACGGATCCGGTGCTGGTGATCGACGGTCTCACGAAGAGCTTTCGGTATCCTGGTTGGCGCATGGGGTGGGCGGTTGGCCCGTCGCACATGATCGAGATGATGAACCGGGCCGCGAGCGCCATCGACGGCGGACCGAGTACGGCCGTGCAGCGCGCCACCCTGCACGTCCTGGAGCCCGGGCGCGCCGATCAGGAGACGAACGCGTTGCGTCAGGTGTTCACGTGCAAACGCAACCTGATGATCGAGCGGCTCGAGGCCATGGGGATTCCGTGCACATGTCCACCCTCCGGCACGTTTTACGTCTGGGCCAGCATTGCCCGTCTCCCGTCGCCGCTGAACGACGCCGACGTTTTCTTCCGCAAAGCCCTCGAGCGCAAGGTGCTGACGGTTCCGGGTCGGTTCTTCGACGTGAACCCCGGTGGCACCCGGCCGAGTCTCGAGGAGTACTCGCACTGGGTGCGGTTCTCCTTCGGACCGCCTGAGGACAACATGCTGATGGGGCTGGAGCGCTTGGCGGAGATGATCGAAGGGCACCACTGAAACTTCGGCGGTAGCAGTCCCGTCGGTACAACGTCTGCAGCATAGGACCATCCATGGCCGTCATCGAGACGTCGGAACTTGCCAAGCGTTACCGCAAGACCGTGGCCGTCGACCAGATCTCGTTCCAGGTGGAGCAGGGGCAGGTCTTCGGTTTTTTGGGACCCAACGGAGCCGGGAAGACCACCACCATCGGCATGCTCCTGGGGATCATCACGCCCACCGGCGGGAACTTCAAGCTGTTCGGAGGCGACAGCCCAAAGGAACTGCACGCCGCCCGGCAGCGAATAGGCGCCACCCTCGAGTATCCTAACTTCTATCCTTATCTCACCGGCTGGGACAACCTCCGTATCGTGGCCAACGTGAAGGGCAAGGGTGAAAAGGAGATCGCCGAGGTCCTGGACATCGTGGGGCTCACGAAACGCAAGAAGACCCCGTTCAAGGCGTTCTCACTCGGAATGAAACAGCGGCTGGCGTTGGCCTCGACGATGCTCGGGGATCCCGAGCTGATCATCCTCGACGAGCCGGCCAACGGTCTCGACCCGGAAGGCATGCGTGAGATTCGGGAGATCATCAAGGGGCTCGCCGAACGGGGCAAGACGATCTTCCTCTCGAGTCATCTATTGTGGGAGGTGGAGCGGACCTGCACCCACGTGGCGATCATCCAACACGGAAAGATCATCAAGCAGGCGAGTGTGGAGGAGATCAAATCCGGCAACATCATGGCCGGGATGCGCAACGGCGATCTCGCGAAGCTGCAGCAAGTGGCCTCGGAGTTTCCTGGCGCGGTGTCGGCAGCCGTGCGGGATGACAGGGTGGTGGTGGAGCTCGAGGACAACGATCTGGCCACTCTCAATCGGTTCGTCACCGAACGAGGCATCTATCTCTCGCATCTGGCGGTGGAGGAGCGGACGCTGGAAGACGTGTTCATGGAGCTCACCGGCGCAGCAGAGCCCCATGGTATGGGGGAGGTGGACTGATGGTGCTCTCGGTGTTGGTCCGGAACGAGATGCTCAAGATGGTGAAGCGCCTGGCGTTCGTGGTGACGCTCGGGTTTTTCCTGTTCATCATGATCATGGAGTTCGGAGGGGACTACTACCGCGCCATCGTCGACCCCGACCGAACGTTTTCCTTGCCGGGCGCATGGCGCGGCATCCTGACCGAAGACCCCGAGATCGCGCTGATCTTCGGATCGGTGATCTTGATTCTCCTGCTGTGCAGCGAGTTCTCTTGGCGCACCGCCCGCCAGAACGTCATAGACGGCCTGTCCAAAGAGCAGTT
>JBDHAF010000384.1:0-3404 GCA_039588255.1 Gemmatimonadota bacterium
TGCCGTGGGCGTAGGAGGACGCCGCAAGAGCGAAGCAGCAACGCGGCGAGCAGCGCTCGCCGCGGAAGGGTCACTCACGTCTCCTTGACAGCGCACTTCTTAATGGTGTTAGACGGCGCGGATTCACAAACTAAGTGCAACAGGTGACCCCACGAAAAAGGTGACCTGCCAGTCTGGTAGACTTCTGCTCTCCCCTAAGAGAACGAAGGCTCCCATGTACTCACAGATCACCTTGGACGAAAGATACACCCTCAGCCTCCTCCGCCAGCTCGGCTATCGCCCGGCGGACATCGCGCGGGTCCTGGGCCGGCACCGGAGCACCATTGGCCGCGAGGTGCGGCGCAACAGCCGGCCCGATGGCGCCTATCGTCCCGCCTTCGCCCACGGGCGCGCGGGAGCCCGACGCTCCCGGGCCCGCCGCCACCCCCGCTTCACCGCCGCCCACTTCCGCCTCGTCCGGCGCTACCTCGAGCGGCAGTGGAGTCCCGAGCAGATCGCTGGCTACCTCCGCCGCGTCCAGCAGTTCCGCATGAGCCACGAGACGATCTATCAGCACGTCTGGGCGGACAAGCGCGCGGGTGGCACCCTCCACACCCACCTGCGTGGCGCGCCCAAGCAACGGCGCAAACGCTATGGCCGCTACGACAGCCGCGGCCGGCTCGCCGGGAAACGCCCCATCACCGCCCGGCCCCCGCAGATCGATGCCCGCACCGAAGGCGGCCACTGGGAGGTCGATACCGTCCTCGGCACCGGCGATCGCCACTGTGTCCTGAGCCTCGTGGAGCGCACGACCGGGTACCTCGTCCTCGGCAAACTCCCCGCGCGCACGTCCACCGCCGTGACACGCCGGGCCATTCACCTGATCCGCCGCGAACGGCGTCCGGTGCGCACCCTCACGGCCGACAACGGCACGGAGTTCCACGACTACGCCACCATCGAACGTACGACGGGCACCACCGTGTACTTCGCCACCCCCCACCACGCGTGGGAACGGGGCACCAACGAGAACACCAACGGCCTGCTCCGCCAGTATCTCCCCAAGGGCACCAGCAATGGCCCACCTGACTCAGCACGCCTGTGACGCCATTGCCCGCCGGCTCAACACCCGGCCGCGCAAGCGCCTCGGCTTTCGCACCCCGGAGGAATGCTATGCCACACTTACCTGAGCGACCGCCCACCCGCTATCGGGGCCAGCGTTGCACTTCGCACTTGATGTCACGCGGCGTGCCGGTGTCACTTGACCTTGTACGACAAGATCGTCCCGCGTTTTCCGACTATCCATAGCGTGGATGGACTCCGGATGAGCCGATGCAGATCAGGATAGGACGTTGCAATAGGCCGCCAAGTACGTCCCCCGTCGAGAGTGCTGAAAAGTACGTGCCCTTGCGCATCCCGATCGCCAACGATGAATCCTTGGTGGGGATCAGTGAATACAACACTCCTGAGCCTGCCCTCGGTGAACGGCTGTACCGCCGCCCAGGAACGGCCACCGTCCTCGGTGCGCAGTACGAGACCGCTATGCCCAACCGCCCAGCCCACACTCGAGTTCGCGAAGAACAGATCCCTGATGACCTCGTCAATCCCTATGTCGTACGGCCGCCAGGTGACGCCGCCGTCCGACGTCCTAAGGATATAGCGAAACCCGCCTACAAACCCGAGCTCCAGATCGAGGAAATGGATTGCATCGGTATACCCCTTACCCGGAAACTCGTTACCCCGGCGATGCCAGGATCGACCGCCATCCGCTGTCTCGAGCCAGGCAGGCTCCCAGTGCTCCGTATCAACTCCAACCAGGAAACCGCGATACCGATCGAAGAATTGAATGCCGTATAGGGCGAGTGACCTCTCCTTGAACCCCGCGGCCTCCCAAGTCACACCGCCATCGCTCGTGCGGTAGATCGTCGGATCGATTCCAAGAATACAGAGTCGAGTTGTGCTTGGACGCGCCACGTAATGCCGCCATCGCGTGTATGTAGCACGATGCCCGTATGATGGGAGATAAGCCAGCCGGTCTGGTCGCTGACGAAGAATCCATTGTGCAGATCGTCGTTCACCGGGCTTGGGTGGCGCTGCCAAGCCGTTTGACTCGCGGCGAGGGTTGGGAAAGTGAGCAATGGGAGCAGAAGTGAGAATAGTCTCATGGCAGCGGGCAACGGCCGGTGGCACGCCGTCTAACTAGCAGTCGAATCGACCGCATCATCCATTCTCCACCGCTGCACGACGCAGCAAGCGCATGATAGCCCGCGCGGCGAAAACTCACACCGTCGGCGGTTGAGTCCTGTCGTTCCGCCGCAATAGCACGACCAGGGGGTGCAGTGCCACGGCGACACAGAGGACAACCCACGCCCACACGTTCACCGACAGCACCTCCGGGAACAGCTTGGCGACGACGAACCCCGCGAAGAGGGCCGATACCGCGAAGAGCTTGACATCGACGATTCCCAGCCGGTGCGCCCGGCGATCCCATTCACTCAGGGCACCCATGTCTCATCCCTCCTTCCACTCTGCCTTCACGGTGCCGCCTCGGCCCGCGTCTAGCTATCGGTTCGCGGTTAAGCGGGTTGCTGACGGCCTATTACCCACCCCTCGGACGACGACTCTCCGGCAGGTCCCTGACGTACACGCTGTGAGAGCAGGATGGGCAGCGAATCTCCCAGACAGATCGGTTGGAACCTCCACCCCCAACCGGGCCTCGGATCACGAGGTCACTGCCGCAGCGTGGACACCGTAGCTCCCTGTCCGCGGCGGCCAGTGCTCGCCGGATCTTCTGCGCTTCATCGCGGGAAAACGTGACCGGCGTATCGTGTCTCTCCACAGGCGTCGCTACTCCTCGTTGCCACCAGGCAGTGCCCAGGCTCGCCTCCCAACCGTGAGCCATGGTGTGGCCTGGCCGAGCGGAAGTCAATCAGCTCCCCTGTCCCGCCGGTGCCGTAAGCCAGGGCAGCGCTTGTTCGCGCGAGCGGCGAACCGCAGATTTCAGCTATTCGCATTACCGCCCGCCAGGAGGTTGCCATGTCCAAAGCCGCCATCGCCGCGTTCCTCCAGCAGGTAGCAGTGGACGGGAACCTGCAACACGCCCTGGTGGAGTTTGCCGCACGGCACGGCTTCAAGTTCACCTCACGTGAGCTACGCGACGTAGACCTCGTAACCCTTTCCGGTAGCATTCCGGCCGCCCCGGACGAGCCGGACGATGATTCGGGAGACCCCGGATTCGGGATGGGCGAGTATCCTGCCTAGTCATCGCCGCAACGTCGGTAGGACACCACTGAGAGACCTAGGAAGCAACCGAAAGCCCCGAACGCCGCGTGACGCTCGTCGCCACCGCGCAGGAGGAGTACAGCCCGATCATCTCCCCAATGGCCGGTGGATCGCGTACAGCTCGAACGAGTCCGGCCAGGAGGAGG
>JBDHAF010000385.1:0-2872 GCA_039588255.1 Gemmatimonadota bacterium
CCGGCCGTCCCTTCACCATTGCCGCCTGGTCCTTCAACGGCCGCATGCGGCAGGGTTGCCCGGTCGTCGTGCGCTCTGTACATCGGTTCCGTGCTGCTGCCATTAGCTTGGTAATCCCTTTCGCCCCTGTTAATGCTCACGGCCCCGCATCAATTCCGCCGCACAGCTGCAAGTGGTCGCGGACCGGCATTGACCTTCCGCTTCGCCAACGCGGCCGCCATTCGTCGCCTGGCCTTGCAGGCGTGGCGGTGGTGCGCCTTACACGCCCGTTCGGACGTGTAAGTTGAGCCGCTAGGATCGCCCCAGAACGGCGGCGTACCACTCACGGCGTTTCACTACTGCCCGCACGGTCGAGGCGTGCCAGCGGCCTCCTCGCTTCGTTGGGACCGCTTCTCGGTTGAGATGGGACGCGATCGCCGCGAAGGAACCGCCCCTGCGCCACCGCTCGAGAATGCAGCGCACGACGCGCAGCGTGAGCCTACGCGCTCAGGTCTGCGATCAGCGCGTTGGCCGCATCAATCAGCGGCTGCCCTTCAGCGATGGTGAGCTGCCCATCCGAGATCAAGCCTTCCACGTGCTGGACGAAGGCCATTAGTATCTGGATCGCTGCGTGCGTTTGGCCTCTTTCGATCTTCTCGAGCGCATGAGCGAGCTGGCGGTGCAGCGAGTTCGCATTTCCTGTGTTCAAGACGCCCGCGTCTTCCAGGTCGGTGACCATGTCGTCGAGGAGCGCCACCTCCTCCTCTGGGGTGCACGGCACGGTCGTTACGGGGTCACGTGAAAGGGAGCCACCCGGCTCAATCGTGAAGGTGCTCCCACAGAAGTTGTTGAAGATTCCTCCGTCGCGGATGGACAGAATATCGCCAAGTGTGTACGTGCCGTAGTTGTTGAACGTCGAAACACCACTGATTCCAGTCACGCTGTGGCCACCGCCTGGTTCCACGCTGAAGGACCCGTAATTGTCCGTACTCCCACCCAGCTGGTCATGCCAACCCTCCTCGCCGGTCAGTGTGCCGTTGTTCACAAAGCGGTTGTGGTTGAGCCAGTCATCAGTGTTGATCAGGTCACCGTTGTTCGTGACGTACCCGTCGTTTTGCACAACAGTGCGGAAGATGATCTGGTCTCCTACGGCTGTTAGGACGCCGGTGCCCGTGATGACGCAGAACGGTTCTATAACAAGAGTCCACGTGAACGTCAGGCCACCCCCGGTAAGTGCCTCGCACGACGCTTGATCTTCGACGACCAGGTGCGCTCCACCCCCGCCGTGCGAGAATACTGGCTCGGCGGGTGCCGAGGACTGTTCGGTGGGTCCTTCGCTGCATGCGGCGAGGCCCAACGCCAGTACCGCACACAGCACAGTGATCTTCTGCATGGCTCCCTCCTGGTGGGCATGGACCGATAGCTCAGCGGTCTCGGAGGGAGGGGCGTCGGTCGCGGCGCAAGGGCTCGTCGTAACCTGGCGTCGATCCAACAGCGGGATCGCCGATGCTACCGACAGGGGATCGGCGATAATGCGAATGTGACCCTCGGGATTCCCGCCGGCAAGAGTTGCAGCGGTGCGATACAAGACCGACTGAACCTCTCGTAATTCTTCCTTTCAGACCGTCACGTTGCGACTTACGATGTGTCTCACGGCCTCCGTCGGCCCCATGTTCTCACTCGCTTGGGCTAGCTCGACTGGCCGTGCCGCAAAGGAAAAGAATCCGACGGCAGCGCTCGCAGCTGAGCGCCCGCACCGCACCGTTCGATAACCGGCCCACGGTCAAACGTTCCTGACAACGCGGACAGCGGACCGAAGCCCCCGGCGTGGCGAACGCCTCCCGAATGCTCGTGGCCTCCTCGCGGGAAAAGGGGACGGGGGTCGGGCGACTCGGGTCGTCAGCCATCGGGATTCAGCAGCGTGCCGCTCTGGGATTCGGAGTAGGCCGAGCAGTAGGGCCAGCCGAGCCCTAGACGCCTCAGCTCGCCCCGATTGCAACCCTTCCGGGCCGCAACTGTACGCTACGCGAATGAGGACTGGCGGGCACAAGTTTGGGCTCGTCGAATGTCTTCCGAAGGCAGCCAGGACGGTGGTTAACCTGCTTAATACGACGGTTAACGGCCTGTCGGCGGGCAGCCCTAAGCCCTCTTCCACCTCAGCGGGTGCCTGACGGATGAGGAATCCCGACAGCTGGCAGCGCCGTATGGCAAAGTGCGACTGGTTCAGTCAGTCTTGTGTTGTGAACTCCTGCTCGCAACGGCTTCTATCGTTCAGCGGGATCTCACCGTCGTTTCATGCACCGTTCATTACCCACCATGCTGAACCAGAAGTTCCGTCGGTGGCCCTCGAGGCCCCGCCGCCGCAGTCGACGCCCACCCCTAGGACGCCCAGCCGACGACGAGACCGCCGGGGTTGCCGGTTCGCCGTCAACAGCACCCAACCCAAGGAGGTCCCGATGCCTCTGCGTATGCTGGCAGGTGCTGCGCTGGTCGTGGGGGGTCTCGCGTGCCGCGACAGCCCCACGGCAGTCCCCGATGCCCTCACGCATCCGCCGACTGCCCCCACCGTCGCAGCCGATGCGCTCGCCACGATACATGGCGTGGTCGACGATCCCTTGGTGCACGCGCTTGTAGCGGGAGTGCCCGAGCCGGGGTCGAAGCAAGTAAGCCAGGCGTTGCACGCGGTGTCCGAAGCGGCGGCCGATGGGCTGTCGTGGGCGCTGGACCACGCCCTTGAGACGGCGCGGCACGTGGTCCAACAGGACGGGGTGGTGGACGACGCGGTGGTCGAGGCCGCATTCGGGCTGGTGCTCGATTACGCGGACGCGATGCTCGACCACGGTCGGACGAACGAGGAGGTCGAGGGGGAGCCCCAGGAGGTGCGGCGATGATA
>JBDHAF010000386.1:0-2460 GCA_039588255.1 Gemmatimonadota bacterium
GCACGCCCAGCACACCGCCGATCAGCATGATCGCCGTGCTCGGGATGTAGTGCAGCTCGTCCCATGCCCCGCTCAGCACGAACGCCGGGATGGTGAAGATGGCGCCCGCCACCAGAGCCTCTCCTACGGACGCCGTGGTCCGGGCGATGTTCTCCTCGAGCACCGTGCCGCCGAAGCCTCGCAACACGGCCATTGCGACGACGGCCGCCGGGAACGTGGCGGCCACCGTGAGTCCCGCGGTCATCCCTACGTAGGCGTTCGCGGCGCCGAGGACGACCGCCATGATCACGCCGAGGATGAGTGCCTTGGCCGTCAACTCGGCCATGCTGGTGGTCGCCGGGACGAAGGGTGTGAACGACTTTTGATCTGCCATGAGCGTTCTCGGGATAGGGGGAAAAACCTCGCGCATTGTAGTGCCCGTTACGGAGTGCTGTCAAACCGAGGGGCCGAGGCTCGCCCGCCCGCGAACCGCGCAGTACGTTTCTGACCTCACGGGAGGCATGACGATGACGTTCGTATCGAGTTTGGAACCCACGACACTGTGGGGGCATTTCGACCAGATCATGGCCATTCCCCGCGGCTCCAAGGAGGAAGGAAAGATCCGGGACTACGTGACCGGGGTCGCGAAACAGAGCGGCCTGAAATACGACACCGACGACGCCGGCAACGTCGTGGTCCGCAAGCCCGGCACCAAGGGATACGAGAGGGCGGCTGTCACCATTCTCCAGAGCCACCTGGACATGGTGAACGAGAAGTAACGGCATCGGAGTGGCGGCCATGCTGGCCGTGATGGAGGCGAAGGATGTGGCGCACGGTCCGCTGGAACTGCTGTTCACGGTGGACGAGGAAACGGGCCTCACCGGCGCCGCCGCGCTGAGCGGAGACATGCTCAAGGGGCGGCGGCTCATGAACCTGGACTCCGAGGAAGAAGGCGCGCTGTACGTCGGGTGCGCAGGCGGCGCGGACAGCACGCTGACGGTGCCGCTACGGACCGGCACCGCGACAGGAGTCGGTCTCATTGTCACACTGCGGGGCCTCAAGGGCGGCCACTCGGGAGTGGACGTTCACCTGCAGCGCGGCAACGCGGTGAAGCTGCTGGCACGCGCGTTGTACGCGGTGTCCTTGGAGACACCGCTACGGCTCGCCTCCATCGAGGGAGGCAACAAGCACAATGCCATTCCCCGCGAGGCGACTGCCACGGTCGTGGTGGCCAAGAGCAAGAAGATCGGGTTCGCTCGCAAGCTGAGCCGCGAGTTCGCGGCCATCAAGGAAGAGTTCGCCCCGGCCGATCCCGACATGGCGCTCGAGGTGGTGGACACCGACCTGCCCGAAGAAGTGTGGAACCGCGCTACCACAGCGAACGTGCTGCAGCTGCTAAACGCGCTGCCGCACGGTGTGCTGGCCATGAGCTACGACATCCCCGACCTGGTGGAGACCAGCACCAACCTCGCCACTGTCGCGATGAAGGACAGCACCCTGGTCATCGGGATGAGCAGCCGCTCCTCGGTCGCGTCGGCGCTCACGGCGCTGCGCCAGCGGATTCGCGGCATGGGCTACCAGGCAGGCGCCGCCGTGGAGGAGGGCAACGGCTACCCCGGCTGGAAGCCCAACCTGGAGTCGCCGCTGCTCAAGGCCTTGAAGCAGCAGCACACCGCACAGTTGGGGAGTGAGCCGGAGATCAAGGCGATCCACGCCGGGCTCGAGTGCGGGATCATCGGGGAGAAGGTCCCGGGGATGGACATGATCTCCGTCGGCCCGCAGATCGAGTTCCCGCACTCGCCCGATGAGCGAGTGCACATCGATTCGGTGGGCCGGTTCTATCAGCTGTTGAAGGCGACTCTCGGGGCACTGGCCGAAGCGGGGTAGCCCTGGGTGAATCCCCCATGTGGCAGGGGCCGGATGTCCCAATTCCGGCCCCTCCTGCCCCAAAACCGGCCTAGACCGGGAGAGGTGCCACGATAGGTTCGCTGCTAAACGAGTGGGCTCGCCGCTCGGGGACGGCTTGGGGGGGCCGTCCGACGGACTCAGCAGGTGGGTGGTGATGAAAGCGTCTTCCCTCAAGTTCCTGAAACAACTGCTCGACTCCCCGGGGCCCTCCGGCTTCGAAACCGCTCCGGCAGGCGTGTGGCGCAAGGAGGCGAAGCGGTTCGCCGACGAAGTTCACGCCGACGTATCGGGCAACTCGATCGCGTCCGTCAATCCCGACGCTACCCCGCGCATCATGTTCGCCGGCCACATAGACGAGATCGGCCTCATGATCGTCCACGTGGACGACGACGGCTTTCTCTTCTTCTCCACCATCGGTGGGTGGGACAGCCAGGTGCTGGTGGGCCAGCGTGCGGTGATCGCCGCGAAGGGCGGGCTGGTGGATGGGGTCGTCGGCAAGAAGGCGGTCCACCTGATCAACGGTGACGAAAAGAACAACGTCACCAAGGTGAAGGACCTGTGGATCGACATCGG
>JBDHAF010000387.1:0-2496 GCA_039588255.1 Gemmatimonadota bacterium
CGGACGCTTGACGACCGAGAAGAAGGGCATCTGTTGCTTCGCCCTCCACATCTGGCGCTCCCTCCGGAGGACCTCTTCGGTCTTCCCCCGAGGACGCATGGTGTCGCGCTGGGCCCATTGAGAGGTCGTGGTCACGATCAGGGCTGAGGCGGCGACAATCGCCACCATCAGCGGGGCGAAGAGAAACCGTATTCGGCTAACTGGCCTCATCGATTGCCTCCATTGTGTGGCACAAACGCACAGTCCTATTCAACCCCGCCTCCGAGACGGACTTGACGGACCTATATATCTGTTGATGTACGGTGAACGGGGAGGTAATTCAATAAGTAATTTGCAGATATTGGGATCGAGACGCGCCCCAGCAGGCGTGGGACGAAGCGCCATCCGGGATCGACGAGGTGTGGAGTGCCGAGCCCTTTCAGGTGTTCGACGACGAACAGGCCCCTGGCGGCGTCGAGATGGCGCATCGACGCCGCCAGGTAGACCAGCAGTAACAGCAGCCCTGCCCAGAGCCGACGGTACCTGTGCGGGCTACCACGCCCCTACGGGCAGATAGGCAGCTCCGTTCTCAGCGTGCCGTCCCCCTTGCGGCCGAGCAACACCGCCGTGCCCGTACCCGTCGGGTGGGCGTAGCCGACGATGTAGTAGACGACCTGCCCTCCTGTGCAGGTCTCTACTCCCGGGCAATCCGCGTCGACGGTGGCAGACGAGGCTCGGATCGGCTCCGGCGTCGGTCTTCGAGACGGGCGACCCGGGAGCGGGCTCCACCTGGGCCACACGGCTCCCCAGGCAGCCGGCACCGGTCAGGGTGTCGAGATTCGGGTCGCCGGCGGCTGAGAATGCCCCCGTGATCACGTCGTAGCCGTCCAGCGCCAGCGGCTGGTGGACCGACTCCCACTCGAGAGTCGTGAGCGGCGCGGCGGCATCGTGCTGCGCGTCGACGACGATCTCGTCCGCATCACCGCGGTAGACGAGGATCGACACCGTGTTGGCCGCCGTGCTGTTCGGGGTGCTGGTGCAGGTCTCAACATCGATGCTGCAGCGTGCCTGCACCTGGTAGGTCGCGTGCCTCACCGGGTTGTCCGGGTAGCTCGGGGAGTTGCTCCACCCCTGAACGACTGCTCCGTCCTTGAAGAACCGGAACTGCGTCGCCCCGTTGATGCACCCTCCCACGGGATCGGTCAGGGCCGCCGAGACCGTGATCCTCTCTCCGGCCAGGATCAGGCCGTCCCCGTCGGTGTCGAGCACAGCGATGTCCATGTTGAAGCCGTTGTCGCTGCCTTGCCCCTCCTGGCAGAAGTCGGTCGGACAGCCTGCCGGCGCCGGGTTGACGTCGGTGTCCGCAAGTGGGGGGAACGGCAGCTCGATGGCGCCGGTGAGCTGGATGTCGTCGACCCACCATCCATCGTCCCCGATCCAGTTGGCCCACGTGCCCCCGTACTCCTGGTACGACTGGCCGCCGCCGAAGTCCCACACCTCCGCGATCCAGCGGATCCGGAAGCGCTGACCGACGAAATTGGCCAGACTGAACTTGGTCTCGACCCAGGTACCGTTCCCCTCAGTGCCGGTCGAGATGGGCCCCTCGCAATGGCGGAGCGTCGCCGCGTCTTGCGGGTGGCCGCAGCTCGACCAGATCCCGCTGGGGAAGCACATCAGCTCCTTGACGCCGCGCCCGGCGTTCGGGTCCGGTCCGGCGTCGGTGGGCGTGAAATCGCAGTAGCTTCCCCCGTACGTCGACCACACGAACGGGAGGTGATCGTAGACGTTCTGGAACGGCACCAGCTTTTCCCAGAACCCCCACTGATCGACAACCGGATTGGGATTGATATCGAGCTGGATCTGCACGTCCCCGTAATCGGTCGACTGCCCCGTGGGCAATCCGGTGCCCGCCTCGTCATCGTTAAAGTTGGCGATGTGGAACATCCTCAGCTCGGCCTCGCCGGCCTTCGGCACCAGGGCCAGATTGATCGGGATGGTCCGCCATGCGGCGAGCTGGCGGAACTTGGTGGAGTCCCCGAGGATGCTGTCGGCCAGTAGGTGGACGCCAAAGTGCAGCGAGTTGCGCCCCGAATGGGACAGGTTCCCAGGGGTGGAGGTCGTGTGCTGGACCTGGTTGTCGCACTCACCCGCCGGGCAGTGAATGTGCCAGTCCATGTCATTGTCCGGATCGATCACGCATTGCTTATTCGCGGGAGGAATGTCGAAGCCGGTGCAGGCGATCCCCACGATGGTGTCGAAGCCGACCGTCTCCGCGGCGGTCCCCACCGTCACCCCGAGCGTGTCGTTCGCCCTCTCTGGGTGGCCGTCGCTCAGGGCGATCCGCCAGGTCTCATCACCAGTGTTCGGGATGCCGTCCGGGTCGTCCACGATGTCCGTGCATGGCGTGGCATCACTGCACGGGATCAACGTCACGTCGTCGATGCGATTGGTGTCGAAATCCTCGGAGTACCATCCGTCATCGATCGACGACTGACAGGTACCGCCGGCGCCGCACGC
>JBDHAF010000388.1:0-2803 GCA_039588255.1 Gemmatimonadota bacterium
TTCTCGCATAGCCAATGGGGCGGTGTTGAAGTTAAGCTATCATTAATTGGCTATTAGCTATTGGCTATTGGTCCCTCCTAGGGGTAGCTAATAGCCAATAGCAGTTAGCTCTGCCTTGATCTCAACCTGCGCCTAGCCAATAGCAGGTAGCCTTGCATAGATCTCACACTGCACCTGGCCAATAGCCAACAGCACTCTCCCTTACAGGATCTCTCCATGCACCTCAGAATCGCCCTCGCCGCTCTCGTCGTCCTCGTCGGATGCGCCCCGCCCGCCGAAGACGTGGCATCGACCTCGGCCACCTGCCCGAGCTTCCCGCACTGGGCCTATGACGCGTCGCACAACTGGCCTCAAGACCGTTCGCTGCTCCGCGCCGAGGATGGGAAGGCGCTTCCGGACGGACGGATCGTCGTGGCCGACGAGGCGATCGGCCTCCGGGTCATCGAGGCCGACGGGACCCACCGGCCCTTCGGTCAGTTCGTCCAAAACGGCTACAGCCACAACCCGCCTGAGTTTCCCGGCGGTGCCAATGGGGTCTTGATCGAGAACGGCGGTACCAATGTGCTGGTGAGCGATGTGTACAGCGGGATGATCTATAGGGTGGATATCGCGACCGAAGCCACCACGATCATCTACGATCATCCCTACGGCGTCAACGCCATCGATCAAGACAGTCGCGGGACGATCTGGTTCACCCAGTCGGCCGAGAACACCCCGGAGCAGGGCGGGATCGGCCTGTTCGGGGCCCTGGACCTGTCGGTGCCGACGGGCGCCGTGTACAAGCTGGCCCGGGAGGGTGACGGCTACGCCTCTCAAGCCGAGGAAGTGCTCGGCGGGATCTACTTCGCCAACGGTATCGCGATCGACAACACCGAATCGTACTTGTACCTGGCCGAGCTGATGATGGACCGGATCCTTCGGTATCGGTTCGATGTGGCGAGCGGCACCGTGTCGGGCCGCGAGGTGCACCACATGGTCCTGACGCCGGACAACCTCGCGATCGACCCGGACAACAATCTGTGGATCGCATCGCCGCTCGGGAACGCGGTGTCGTGGTGGATGGGTGGATTACCCGGAGCCATCTGGGCCAGCCGCGGCTCGAGCTCGTGACACCGGACGCCTACGCTCCGCTGCCGGGCTTTCTGACCGGGATGTTCTGGTCTCAGGATGGGGGAACGGTGTATCTGACTGGGCTGGGTGGGGCGGTGCTGAAGTACAGCTATTAGCTATTGACCATCAGCCGTGACTTCCCCGGGCAGCTAACGCTCCTTGGGCGGCGAACGAGTCCATTCCAAGGGGGCGAGCTACAGGAGTTTTCTTGACAACCCCAGTTAACTGTTTTATATAGCAGTTAGATTTTATAAACCAGTGTCTTGGGGGATTCATGTCACCGCGAATCGAAGTCTCAGAACGCGCCTACCAACGCCTCGGGGAGCTTGGGGGACCTCTTTTCTCCAGAGGCGATGTCGTCGATCGTCTTCTCGCTGGCGCAGGGGATTTCAGGAGCGGCCAGAACGTGGGCAAGCGGCCGGATGCGAGAATGATGGGAAATGCGGTCCGAGCTGTGGATGGGTCTACGCTGCAAGACCGAGCACCTCGCCAGCGTGGAGCAGTAGTGGAACTCGGAGACCATCGCATCAACGCTATAAGTGTCCGCGATTTGTTTGAGCAGGTACTCAAATGGATTGTCGATGAGGGCCTGGACATGAAGTTGGAGCCTCTCCTTCCGTATCGGACAAGCAATCAGCGGTACTTGATCGCGCGAAAGCCTAAGCACCCTGGGGGAAATCCTTTTGTGGCTCCTGCGAGCTACAATGGGTACCACATGGAAGCGCATAAGAACTACGAAAATGCCATTCGGCAGCTGAAAGGCCTCGTGGCAGAACTAGGGATCTCGTTCGAGTACATCGCATGAGTGAGTGCTGTGCGCGATCGGACTCGTAGCGGGTGTGTTTGTGACAACAAATACTGAGTTCTAAATGACGGCGGCCCGCCCTCACCTCAACTGCTACTGGGTCGAACCCGGACGCTTCCTGGCCGGCGAATATCCTGGTAATGAGTCCGCACGAGCTACGCTCGAAGGGCTCCAGGAATACCTGGACCTGGGCATCGACTGCTTCGTCGACTTGACGACCGAGGCGGACGGGCTTGAGCCCTATGAAGATCTTCTGCTCGCAGAAGCCGAGACGCGCGGGGCGATGGTGGACTACGAGCGGTTTCCCATTCGGGATATGAGTGTCCCCGAGCGGCCCGAGGACATGGTGGCCATCCTCGACCACATCGATCGACGGCTGGCTCCCTTGCACGCCTCGATCAGCGCTCGCGCCAGAGGCTCCCGCGGATCGCCCGGCCCCTCGGCTAGCCACTCGTGGTGCGCGTACTCGCCGGCCGCTGACTCCACGTGGCAGCTGAACTGGACCGGCACCTGCTCCCACGGCACGCAGCCGTTCCATCTGGGGATCGCGAGCATCACCGTCTCGAAGTCGAGATAGGCCAGCGGGCCCTCGAACTGAGCCAACGCCTCCTCGAGCCCCGGGCCGATGATCCGCTTGCCGGCCTTCACGGCCCGCACCTGCCGCTGCGCCTCCTTGGTGAGCTTGATCTCGAGAGTTGGAGGCAGGTCGTGGATGGAATGGAATCCCCGCTTCATCAGGCTATGGGCCTTCCGGAGCCCCACGTAGTACAGGGACAGGACGTGGTCCCGCTCCTTCTTGGGCCAGCAGCGCTCGCGGAAGGCGCACTCCTTCATGTCGTAGCACTGCTCGCCGATGGGGACGTCGGGATTCTCCCCGTCGAGCCAGCC
>JBDHAF010000389.1:0-2718 GCA_039588255.1 Gemmatimonadota bacterium
AGTGCACGATAGATCTAATGGCTGAGGGCTGGAGGTGCAGCACGGCGTTCCGAACCCGGTGCTTGTCCTGGTACACCCTCGCCGCGAACGCCAGCGTGTGGGACACGAGGACCGTGTTCTCGGGGTCGCAGATGTCGCACAGCAGATCGTAAGCGTCGCGCAAATATCTAGCGATGGCCTGCAACACAAGGTATGTGCCCTTACGAGGATGCCAGATGTCCGGGTGATTGATGATTTCTTCAAACTGCTCCGCCGTCTGGTGCGAGATGAATCGCAGACCGGCTTGCTCGATGAGCGGGCCAAACGGCTCGGCGGTCACGACGGTGACGTCGTGGCCCCGCTCGTGCATCGCCGACGCGATCCCGACAAAGGGGTGAACGTCGCCGCTGGAGCCCACGGGCGTAAACAGGAATTGGGGTGAGGTCGACATGCCTTGGGAGGCGGTGAAGGACGGAGGGAATCTAACGGAAAGCGCGGGTACCGGGGAATCGTCCCCAGCACCCGCGCTGATTACTTCAGCGAAGTGCTACTCGCCGCGCAACCCGCTCATGGGATCCAACCCCGCCGCGCGCCGGGCCGGCAGGAAATTGGCCAGCAGCGTCACCGCGCCGAGGATGAGGGTCACCACGCCGTACACCCGGAGGTCACCCGGGTCCACACCGAACAGCGCCGGGGAGATGGCGTGGGCCGCGGCATAGGCGCCGCCGAGGCCGAGCACCACACCCGCCGAGACCAGCAGCGATCCCTGGCGCATCACGTGTCGCAACACCTGGCCCCCCCGAGCGCCCAGAGCCATCCGGATGCTGATCTCGTGGGTCCGCTGGCTCACACCGTAGGAGATCACACCGTAGATGCCGCCCACCGCCATGAGCAACGCCACGACGGAGAAGATGGCGGCGAGCCACGACGCGGCGCGCCGCGCCCACAACGATTCATCGAGGGCTGCCGACATTGTGGTCACGTCGTCCACGGGGAGCTCCGGATCCCGGGCTTGTACGAGCCGTCGCACGGAGTTCGCCAGGGACAGTGGGTCCACCGAACTTCGGACCACGATGGCCATGGTTTCCGCGGCGCGCTGTGGGTACGGTTGGAAGACGCCGGGTCGCATCGGTGTGTCGAGGCCGTAGTGCTTCGTATCGTGGGTGACGCCGACCACAGTCATCCACGGAACGTCGTCCCCAGGGTAGCGCATCCGCTTTCCGATTGGATCCGCGTCGGGCCAGAAACGTCTCGCGAACGTTTCGTTCACGATGACGGCAAGTGCTCCCTCCGATCGACCGTCGTTCTCGGTGAAATCGCGTCCTGCGAGCAGCGTCACGCCGATGGCATCGAGGTACCCCGGACTCACGACGCGATTGAGAATCACGGGATTCTGCTCGTCCGGACCCAGCGGAGGAGCGCCTTCGATCTCGAAGAAATTGCCCCAGTGCCCGCCCAACGGGCGTGCAGTGGCGGCGCCTGCAGCCTGCACGCCCGGCAAGGCACGGATCTCTTCCAAATGAGCATTGAAGAACGCCAGCCGTTGCTCGGATTCTTCGTACCGCTCTCTGGGCAGCCCGATGCGATAGGTCAACACGTTCTCCGTCGTGAAACCGGGATCGACGTTGAGCAACGCGCGCACGTCCAACACGCTGAGACCGGTGACGATCAACAGCACGAGCGCCAGGGCGATTTCACCCACCACCAATACGCTCAGACTGCGTCGCTTCAACGCCGTTTCGGTGGACCGGCCGCTGGACGCGTGGAGGACTCCCTGCACGTTCGAGTTGGACGCTTGCAGTGCCGGCATAAGGCCGAACACCTCCAGCTGGGCAGAAGATCCGGCATCATCGCCATCATGGCGGTGGTGCCCGCGTATCCGAGTGCCAGTCCGGGGAGGGCTCCCGCAGCGGCCAACACGAGGCTCTCCGTGAGGAGCTGCTGGGCGATACGCCGGCGCTGGGCGCCCATGGCCAATCGGATACCCACTTCTCGTGACCGGGCGATCGATCGTGCGAGCGTCAAGCCGGCGATGTTGGCGCAGGCGATGAGCAACACCATTCCCACTGCGCCCAGCATGGCGGTGGTGCCGAGACGATACTCCCCGAGAAAGCGCTCGAGGACCGGCAGAACCACCGGCGACGTGATCTCGTTCACCGGGCGGTCCTCGATCATGTTCTTGTGGATTCGGGTCAGGTCCTCGAGGGCCGCTTCGACCGTCACGCCGGGCTTGAGTCGCCCGATCCCGTCCATATACCAGCTTCCTGGATTCTCGGTCACGTCGGTGGCCAGGGGGATCCAAAGATCGGCGTCATTGATGAACGCGGCCTCTTCGGGAAGCACGCCGATGATAGTGTACGGGTTGCCATCGAGGTTCAGCGTGTTGCCGAGCACGTCCGTTTCTCCACCGAACTCCCGCTGCCACAACCCATGACCCAACATGACGACGCGCTCGCCGCCGGGTCGGTCCTCCTCGGCGGAGATATGCCGGCCCAGCACAGGCTGAATGCCCAGCACGGCGGCCATGTCGTGCGTCATCTCGGCCCCCCTCACCCGTTGTGCCTCTCCCTGGAGCGTCACGGCGTACGAGTTTCCGTCGATCACCGCCATGCTCTGGAAGGTCTCGTTGTGCTCGCGCCATGCATCGAAGTCAGGATACGCCATCCCCACGTACTCGAGGTCCCAGCGGGGGGCGGTCTCGTCGAAGTTCACGAGCTGATCCGGGTTCGCGAACGGGAG
>JBDHAF010000390.1:0-2491 GCA_039588255.1 Gemmatimonadota bacterium
GTTACTGGCCCTGATCCTGGCTGGGCTCTTCGCACCGGAGCCGGCTCTCGCCCAGGTGTTCAACTACCTCGGCACGCCGGTAGACGTCAGTCCGGGCGGCACCGGCTCGTGGGTCGACGTGGACGTCTCCGCCCAGGTCCCCGCGGGCGCCACGGGCGTCATCCTCCAGGTCAAGAATGAGAGCTCCAGCACGCCGGGCTATGGCGTCCGCAAGAACGGCTCCACGGACACCTGGATGCAGAATCCGGCCACGCTCATCAAGGACGACACTCAAGCGTTCTACATGATCGGTGTCGACTCGAGCCGCATCTTCGAGGTGTATCAGGAGGACACCAACCCGGAGACCTACCTCATCGGATACACCATGCCGGGCGTGACCTTCTTCACGAACGCCGTGGATAAGGGCCCCACTTCCCCCACGAGCTGGGAGACGATCGACATCAGCACCGACACCGGTGGCGACACCGCGATCGGGGCGATCTTCATCGTCCAAAACGCCTCACCCGCCAAGACCTGGGACATCCGGAAGATGGGCTCCACGGATTCCCACAATCAAGACATCCGCGGGAACATGGCCACCCTGGCCATGGTCGGCGTGGACGGGAGTGAGCAGCTCGAGGGCAAGGTCGAGGGTACGGACGTCAACTTCTACCTGGTCGGCTACGTCACGAGCGGCGCCGTCTTCTTCACGAACGCCGTGGACAAGTCCCTCGCGACCGCCGGCAGCTACCAGGATGTCGACATCACGGCCGATATCGGGACCGACAACGCGAACGGCGCGATCATCCACTGGACCACGAGCGACGACCGGGACCAGGTCGCCCTCCGCAGCAACGGCGAGACCTACGACTACTACAAGTTCACCTCGCACCAGTTCGGCATGACTGCGATCGACTCCGGCGACATCTTCGAGGGAAAGGTCGAGAACACCAGCTGCGACTTCTTCCTCGTCGGTTACACACTCGAGGACACGGTCCCGACCTGCAACACGACGGAGCACGTCTTCAATTACTGCACGAACCCGGTCGACATCACCCCCTCGAGCACCGGCGCCTGGCTTGACGTAGATCTCTCCACGTCCATTCCCTCGAGTGCGACCGGCGCCATCGTCCAGTTCGTGAATACGAGCGCCTCCGATCGGGACTTCGCCATTCGAAAAAAGGGATCGTCGGACACCTGGGGAACAAGCGGAAGCTCGGCGCCGGCGGATGCGACGGGCTTCTTCATGACCGGTGTCGATGCAAGCCGGATGTTCGAGATCTACAGCTCCAGCAGCTCCATAGAGGCCTATCTCATCGGCTACACGATGAGCGGAGTCACGTTCTTTACCAACGCCACGAACAAAGCGACCGGCACCGTTAATTCTTTCTACGACATCGACATCAGCGCAGATACCGGTACGGACACGGCCATCGGTGCGATTCTGACGCTCACAACGGATGCAGGCGGGGATAATTACGCGGTACGCAAGAAGGGCTCCACCGATAATCGATACGACGAGCTCGAGGCCAGTGGCGCAACCGTCGTCTTGATCGGTGTCGACGCGAGCGAGGTGCTCGAATTCAAGACCTCAGAAGCCAACATGAACGCGTACTTGGTCGGGTACGTAACGAGCGGAGCGGTCTTCTTCACGAACGCGCTGGACAAGTCTACGGGGACAACCGGCAGCTACGTTGACGTAGACATCACCGCAGATATCGGCAGTCGCAATGCCAACGGCGCGATCCTGGAGTAACTCCCTACAAACACGCAAGACCCCCACCCAAAAATTGAGCCACGCCATTCGCCCGAACGGCGCGAGCTACGACAATTACGGTTTTATAAAGCACAACTTCGGGATTACCGGGATCGATGGCGGCGATATCTTCGAGCAGAAGATCTCTGCAACGAGCCGTGATCTCTTCCTGGTGGGCTACACCCTGGAGGCATCGGCCCCCACCGCATTGACCATGTCCTCGGCAGCGAATCAGACCTTCACCGTGGGGGATCCGAACACGGCCATCAGCCAGATTACGATCACCGATGCGAGTCCAACTGCCTCGATCACGACAGGAAACGACATCCGCATCAGGATTCCCGCAACATTCAACATGAGCTGGGACACCTCCGATCCCAACGCGGTGATCACGGGAGGGGCATCGGGGAAGGTCTTGTCGACGGTGAGCTTCCCGGACAGCAAGACGCTGTTGATCCAGGTGACGGAGAACTTCTTGGCGCTGGACGAGATCACGGTCTCGGGCCTGAGCTTTACGAGCTTCTCGGCGGCGTCGGCAGCCGACAATCTGGAGCTCGACATCGACAACGATGGGACGGCGGACGCCACGGACGATAAGACGATCGAGATTACGTCGCCCTCCGCAGCCCTGGACATCTCCTCCGCCGGAAACCAGACCTTCGCCGTGGGGGATCCGGCCACCGCGATCAGCTCGATCACGATCACGGATGCGAGTCCGACCCCATCGATCACGACGACAAACGACATCCGGATCCG
>JBDHAF010000391.1:0-2408 GCA_039588255.1 Gemmatimonadota bacterium
CGGACATCGGGCGGAACCTGCACGTCCATCGCCTTGCGCGACAACGGCACCTGCATCATGAAGATGATCAACAGCACCAGCAGAATGTCGATCATCGGCACGACGTTGGGCTCGTGGTTGGGCTGCGCACCGCCCCCGGGAAGTTTGAGTGCCATGGCTCGCTACCTCCCCCCGCCGAGGAGGCCGCCCCGGCCTTCGCGCTTCTGGTCCATGACGGCCGCCAGCACGCGCACGCCGGCGGCTCGAGCAGTCTCGATCGCATGGGAAACGTGCGAGAACTCGAGCGACTGGTCCGCCCGGAAGTAGAGGATCTTGTCCTTGGTGCGGTTCTCGAACACCTGCAGCAGCACGTCCTCGAGCTGATCGAAAGGCACCACCCCGATCTCCCCGGTGCCGGGATCGAGATAGAAGGTGCCTTCCTTGTCGATCCCGAGCACCACGTCCTCGGCCTCCTCGGGGCGTGACTCGATGTTCTTGCCCATCGGCATCTTGGCCTGGAAGCCGGACGAGATCACCGGCGTCACGATCATGAAGATGATCAGCAACACCAGCATGATGTCGATCATCGGCACCACGTTGGGTTCCGACTTTACGCCTTCGTCAGACGCGCCTACCTGCATGCCCATATGTCAGCTACTCCTCGCTAGGGGCTCGTGGCCCGACTATTGGCTGACGTGCTGGGACGAGGCCGCCTGCTGCGCCTGGAACTCCTTCGTGAAGATCGACCTGCCGAACTCGCTACCGACGCTCTTGATGAGGAAGTCGACCAGCTCCTTCGACGTGTAGGTCATCTCCACGGTCATGTTCTCGACCTTGGTCTGGAAGTAGTTGTACAACCACACCGCCGGAATCGCGCCGAGCAGCCCGACGAACGGCGCGGTCGCGCCCGTGGTGGCCAGGACGGCCAGGCCCCGCTTCAGCTCGGACAGAATGATCAGCATCTGCCGCTCGATCGCCCGCTCGGCAGAGTTGATGTCCGCGCTGGTGATCGTTGCCCGGTCGCGCAGCAACGGCTTCACCTCGGCGAGCGCCTCGCCGAGCACGCGCGCCACGTGCGACTCCTTCGCAGAGTCGGCGAGCTCGATCGCCTGGTCGAGCTGCTCCTCCTGCAGGAACCGCGCGAACTCCGGTGCGAAGTTCGCAGTGGCCCGACGGGCCTTACGGAACCGCCACCACTTCTGTGCGCCTATGCCCAACGAGATGATGGACATGAAGCCCAGCAGGATGATGATCCCGCGGGCGAACCAACCGGCGTCTTGCCAGAGGATGAATAGTGAGACTTCCATGGTCTAGTAGGCCTCCGTTACGTAATCAATCGATGGTCGTCTATGTCTAGCGGGCTCAACGCCTGCCCTCGAGGCTGAACACTATCGGCATCTGCACGAGCACCCGCACGGGAGCCGCCCGCACCCGGCCGGGCCGGAACAGGCACTTCCCGATCATGTCTATGGCCGGCCGCTCGAACGAGCGATGCGACGAGGCCAGCGCCTCGATTGTGTTCTGTCGCACGTGCCCGTCGGTCTCAACCACGAACTGCAGCAGCACATGCCCCTCGATGTTCGCCTGCTGCATCATGCGCGGATACTCGGGCACGGGGCAGGAGATCCGCTCCGGCACTTCGTCCACCACCGCCTGCTCGAAGACCTGGGTCAGGTCCACGGGTCCCGTACCGCCTTCGACGCCGCTGAACACACCGCCCTCCACACCGACTCCCGTGTAGTCGCGCGGGTCGAACCGTTCCGCGAGGTTGATCGGCGGAATCTCCGTGGGGATGTCCACGGGAGCGCTGAGCACTTGGAAGCCCTTGGGCGGGGGATTGAGCGACGTGATGACCGGCGCCGGCTCTTCCTCTTCCGGCTCTTCTTCCGGTTCGGGCTCATCCAGCGTGAGCATGATCGTGTCGATCGACACTTGGGTCACTTCCTCGGCTACGCCCATGGTGGCGAACACGGCGGCTATGACCACGGCCGTCTGGGCCACCGTGGACGAGAACATCCCGAGGATGGTGCCCTTGAAGTCGCGGCGTCCCCTGCGATCGGATTCGATTAGGACGTCAAACACGCCTTACCTCCAGGTACGCGTTGGCGGTCGCGACATATTGTACCCGCCGGGCACCGGGTTGGCTACCGCCAAGCTGTGCGCTGCGCTACAAGTGAGATTACAAAACGCTAACAATCGTATTACGGGTCACGGCGCGGGCGGAGGCGCCGTCCCCGTTGGGGGATCCCCTTCGATAGTGGTCGGGCTATTCCTGGTCTAAGCCCACGGGCAGCGAGACCGTGAACGTCGTTCCCCGCCCCGCGCGGCTCTGCGCCTCGATGGACCCGCCGTGGGCCTCCGCGACCCACTTGCAGATGGCGAGCCCCAACCCCACACCCGGCCTGGTCCCGGTCCGGCTGCGGGCCGGA
>JBDHAF010000392.1:0-2716 GCA_039588255.1 Gemmatimonadota bacterium
CAAGCTTCTTCAGAGCTACTGGCGGGAGGGGAACATCGATGAGCAGCGGGAGACGGTGAGCATCAGGGCCCACCGGGCCGTGATCCTCGCCAGCGGCGGTCACGCGGGCAATCCCGAGGTGCGCAGCATGTTCTACCCCGCCATGCGAGAGCCCGCCTTCCCGACCAGCGGTCACGCTCTGCTGGGCCCGCATGGCCAGGACGCCAGTGCGCTCATCGCCGGCTTGAGGGTCGGTGCGAACCTGGCGGGCATGCAGCAGAACCTCTCGTATCCCGTGACGTTCCACATCTCGACGCGCCTCGGCACCCGCGATGCGTACACCAACATGATGCCGGGTCACCCGACCTTCGGTTTCCGCGGCTCCGCGGGGATCAATGTCGGAAGGGCCGGCTTCGAGGACTTCATCGCCGTGAACCAGGTGGGGAAGCGCTTCTTCAACGAGGTTCGTCTTCCCCAGAGGCCCGGCTTGAACGCGTTCCCCGGCGATGGTGGCGCCCCCGGCCAGGGGCTCGAGCACACGCCGCTCGACTGGCGCAATTGCCGCAAGGAGTGGATCAGGGAGATGTACGACTACGACCACGGCGTCGACGCCGCCCTGGCCATGAATGAGGGGTCGGAGCCTCCGCACTACTACTCGGGTCCGCTGTGGGCAATCTTCGATCAGGAGGCGGTCGAGCGTACGGGGTGGGAGCTACGCTACCCCTACGTGTCCGATAACGGCTACTTCTTCAAAGCGGACACCATCGAGGGCCTGGCCCGGAAGATCGCAGCGGGTCACGAGTTCCAGCGGGTGCCCCTGAAATATCTTGCCGAGACGGTCGCCACCTGGAACGGGTACGTGGAGTCCGGTACGGATCCTGACTTCGAGCGGGAGGCGGAGGGACCCATGCACCGCATTGAAACGCCGCCTTTCTACGCGCTCTCAATCATGGTGGTCTGGCACGATTCCTACGGTGGCTTGCGGGTCAACGGGCGGCAGCAGGTCGTGGACATGCAGGGCGAGGTCATCCCCGGTCTCTACGCCGGAGGCGAGGCCGTGGGAGGCTTCAACAAGCACGGCCTGGGCAAGTGTCACGTTCACGGCTACATCGCCGGCAGGCATGCCGCCCAGGAGCCCTCGTCCTGATTCCATGCGGCCGACACGGGCGGGAACGGTATCCATGATGTCGAAGCGTTTGGCCGCCCTTCTGAGCGTGACGTTGCTCCTCGCCCCGGTCGCCGTCGCGCAGGAAGCGAGCGAGGCGGGCCGGTTCGAACAGGGACGGCGACTCTATCAGGAACACTGCGCGCTTTGCCACAGGGACTCCGGCGCGGGTGACCAGCGAGCCTTCCCGGCCCTGAGCGGTAACAAGCGGCTCGGGGACGTGGCGCTGATCGTCGGGGCTATCCACCAGGGCAGGGCCAACATGCCTCCCTTCCCCCACCTGACCGCGCGGGAGATCACTGCCCTGGCAAACTACGTTCGCGACGCCTGGGCGAACGACTTCGGCGCCGTGAGCGCCGACGAGGTCACGGCCCTGCTGGAGGGTCTCGAGGACAGCGGCCAGAAGGCATCGGTCTGGGATGGCGTGTTCACCGAGGCGCAGGCGAAACGGGGCGGGGCTGTGTACCCCGGTCCCTGCGGTTGGTGTCACGGCCGCAGATTGAATGGCGCTCCGGACGATCCGGACATGCGCTCGACGCCGCGGTCGCTCGCCACCCTGTTCGAATATATTCGGGCGACGATGCCCGAGAACAATCCGGGCTCCCTGACGGACCAGGAGTACATCGACGTCATCGCCTACATGCTCTCCGTGAGCGGCATGCCGGCGGGAGACGGCGAGCTTACGCCCGAGCCCCACAGCCTCGCTCGGGTCGCGATCGAGCCGCAGCCGTAGGAGGTGCGGGGGAGGCTCGCATTCGTCTGGTCGCTCCGGCCGCGCGAGACCGACGACGTGCTGACCGAGTGCACCTGCTCGGCGTTTCGCGGGAAGGCGCCGGACCCGCCGCGTGAGGATGGGCCCTGTAGGATTCGACGCGCACCGGACGCGAGTGGTGTTGGGTGCGGGGTGGGCGTCAACCTACGACCGACGGATTATGAGACGGCGGTTTACGCTCGTGGGCGCACGTGGGCGTCAGGTTTTCAAGGATTTACGCGCGTGAGCGCTCGTGGGCGTCCGGGGGTGTCGTTACATCTAACGTTACAATTCTCCGATGGCTGGATCGGTGGTCGAGCCTCCTCCTCGTTACCCACGGTCTCGGACGCCGAGCCACGCGACCCCCTGAACCCCATTCAGGCTGAGGGGGTAGGCAATCACGGCAGAATGTCGGCATTTCACGGGCTTCCGAGCGTCAATCCCGACATCTTGCCGTATCCCATGCCAGACTCTGCCGGGAGAAACGGCAACCGTAACGGCAACCCTTCCTCGCACGTTGCCTGACGACACGCTCATCAGCAAATACTCAGCAGGCATACGCGGCGAGCCGTGTCGAGGACAACACGCAGTAATCGAGCACAATAGTGCATTATCTGTTGGGCTTTCTTGCCAGTGCGAAGCAGGATATCTCGTCGATCGGACGGTCACGGGACATGTGGGGCTTGATCGCACCGTCGGAAGATCCGTCAGCCCCTCACGTGTCGTCGAACCTCCTTCGATTACGATCCCGGCCACACATAGTTTCTTGTTTTTCTAGTCCTGTATCTGAAGGATGGCGGAGGACGACGAGGAGCAAAAAC
>JBDHAF010000393.1:0-3626 GCA_039588255.1 Gemmatimonadota bacterium
GCTACTCCAGGGCGCAATGGCGAGGTACGCCCACTCGGGGCACATCGTGTACGCGTCGGGAGAGGGAACGCTGCTAGCGGCCCCCTTTGACCTGGACCGGCTCGAGGTTACCGGTCCGTCGAGGGCGCTGCTCGAGGGTGTGCGAGTGAACGCGTTCTCGAGCAGCCAGTTCGCCCTCTCGGAGACCGGTGTGTTGGTGTACCGAACCGGAGCAGCTCTCGGAACAGGGGTCCCTGTATGGGTGGATCGAGATGGATCGGAGGAGCTTCTGGATCCCACGCTCACAGGAGACTTCGGCGCCCCGGCCATATCCCCCGACGGGAGCAAGGTGGCGTTCGAGCACGGGCTAGGGAGCACTAGGGACATCTGGATCTACGACCTCGATCAGGAGACGTCTTCCCGGCTCACATTCGGGGGCACGAACGTCAGGCCGTTCTGGAGCCCGGACGGCAGCGAGGTCGGGTTCTCCTCCGCCCGCGAAGGTCTTAATGCTCTCTACGCTCGGCCGGCGGATTTGAGTGGTGAGGCACGGCTCCTCGTCGCCGGAGAGGCCGAGGGCTTGCACGATGCAGTCTGGACACCCGACGGGAGGTGGCTCGTGTACGAGACCGGCAGCACTGGCACTGACCTGTTGTACGCGGCACCCGACCCGGACAGCACACCCGTCGTGTTGTTGGACACGCCGTTTACAGAGGACCAGCCGTCGCTCTCGCCGAACGGACGCTGGCTGGCTTATCAATCGAACGAGTCGGGTCGGACCGAGGTCTACGTCCGCCCCTTTCCGGGACCTGGTGGACGGACACAGGTGTCAGCGGGTGGGGCCCAAAACCCCGTATGGGCGCCGAACGGACGGGAGATCTTCTACTTGGCCGGCGACAACTCCTGGACCGTAGCCACAGTGCAGACGGATCCCGAGTTCGCGGTGCAGTCGCGGGATCGATTCGCCTCCGCGGAGGGGTTCCATACGGACGTCTTTACGCCGCACTTCGACGTATCACCGAACGATCAGCATCTGCTGGCGATCCGGACAGGCCCGTCCTCGGGAGCCGGAGGCCGAACCGTCGTCGTCCTGAACTTCTTCGAGGAGTTGAAGGCGAAGGTGGGGAACTGATGATTTCAGATTGGCGATTGGCGATTGGTGATTGGCGATTTGTTGATGGTCCCGACTGCCGGTGGTCAATCGCAAATCTCAAATCGCAAATCTCAGATTGCTAATCCTATGTCCATCACCTCCCGCCTCTCTACCGCCGTCGCCGAGCGCTACAAGCTCGAACGCCACTTGGGCGAGGGCGGCATGGCCACGGTCTACCTCGCCGAAGATCTCAAGCACGATCGGAAGGTCGCGCTCAAGGTCTTGAAGCCGGAGTTAGCTGCTGTCCTCGGGGCCGAGCGGTTCGTGCAGGAGATCAAAACCACCGCGAGTCTACAACACCCGAACATTCTGCCGCTGTTCGATTCCGGTGAAGCGGACGGGTTCCTCTACTATGTGATGCCGTTCATCGAGGGCGAGACGCTGCGGGACAAGTTGAACCGCGAGACGCAGCTCGGCATAGAGGAGGCGGTCGGCATCACGACCGACATTGCGGACGCCCTCGACTACGCCCATCGCCACAACGTCATCCATCGGGACATCAAGCCCGAGAACATCCTGCTGCACGATGGCCGTCCGATGGTCGCGGACGGGAGAATGACGGAGACGGGATTGAGTCTCGGCACGCCGCACTACATGAGCCCCGAGCAAGCCACGGCGGAGAAGGACCTCACCAATCGGTCGGACATCTACTCCCTTGGCAGCGTGCTGTACGAGATGCTGACGGGCGAACCGCCGCATACGGGTGGGTCGGCGCAGGCGATCATCATGAAGATCGTGACTGAGCCTGCTGTGACGAGGATCAGAAAGTCGGTGCCGCCGCATGTTGCCGCCGCTACCGCCAAGTCGTTGGAGAAACTGGCGGCGGATCGGTTCGGGAGCGCGGCGAAGTTTGCCGAGGCGTTGACCAATCCGGCGTTCACGCTACCACAAACGGGAGTGACATCGGTAGCAGGAGCACCTGTAAGAGGTCTGTGGAATCCGTTGAGTGCTGGTGTCACGGTGTTCGCGGCTGCGATGACACTCGCCGCGCTGTGGGGCTGGCTGCGGCCCCAACCGGAAGTGCCGATGCCCGTCTCGCGCTACAGCGTCGCGATACCGGAGGAGGAGGCGTTGTTCACTGGCTTCGGGTCACGAGTGGCGGTCTCGCCGGACGGATCACGATTGGTGTATGTGGGAGCGGGTGAACAGAACTCCCGGCTGTTGGTACGCGACTTGGACCAACTCCACGCCACCCCGCTGGCGGGTACGGAGGGAGCGCAGCACCCGTTCTTCTCACCCGATGGATCGCGAGTGGGGTTCTTCGCCCAAGGTTATGAGTGGAGGGCAGCATCACTCGGCGGCGGTCCCCCGATCACCATCGCGTGTGGCAGAAGGTGGTGGTACACCGGAGGCCGTGACGATGACGGATACCACGCAGGGGGAAACAGCGCACTTCTGGCCCGAGGCGCTTCCCGGTGGACGAGGTGTCGTGTTCTCGGTGCGACGCGGCGGGAACGTGAACCTCACCGAGTGGGACATCGCGGTGGCCGATCTTGCGACGGGCACGCACAGCGTGTTAGTGCGGGGGGTGCGGGCGCGGTATGCCGAGTCGGGGCACCTCTTGTACGTGACGGCAGACGGGACGCTGATGGTGGTGCCGTTTGATGAGACTAGACTGGCGCTCACGGGTGACGCGGTGGCTCTCGTGGAGGGTCTGCGGGTCGGGGCCCTGGGCACCTTGGACCTTGCGGTCTCCGCGACGGGGACGCTGTTCTACACGACAGGGAGCGTTGGAGAAGGTGGACTGGCGGAGGTGGTGTGGGTGACGAGGGACGGGACTGCAGAGGAGATCGACCCTGGTTGGACGGGGGACTTCTTGTGGCCAACGCTCTCGCCGGACGGGACGCAACTGGCCGTGAGCATCAGTGCGAACAACGAGCAACAGGTATGGATCAAAGAGTTGGATCGTGGGCCGCTCGCGAAACTCACGTTCACGAGCACGCAGGCCCAAAGGCCCGCATGGACTCCCGACGGGCGGTGGGTCGCGTTCGGATCGCGTAGCGGGGTCGGTCTCGACCTCTACATGCGGAGCGGGGATGGGACAGGTCAGGCGGAGTTGCTGCTGGACGAGGAGCAGAACCTTGGGGAGGTGACGTTTTCCCCCGATGGGGAGTGGCTAGTCTACCGGATCAACAAGAATGGTCGTGATCTATATGCGCGGCGCATCGGGGTGGACATGGGCGTGGACAGCGTACCAGTGCCGTTGGTGACAACCGAGTTCTCGGAAACCTCCCCCGCGGTGTCACCGGATGGTCGGTGGCTGGCCTACGCCTCGAACGAGTCGGGTCAGTACGAAGTGTACGTGCGCCCGTTCCCCAACACGAACGATGGGAAGTGGCGGGTCTCGACCAATCAAGGTATTGAGCCGGTGTGGGCGCAGAGTGGGCGGGAGCTATTCTACAAGGGAAGCGGAGACCTCATGGTGGTGGAGGTCTTGCAGGGAGCGACCTTTGTAACCGGCGAACGCCGGGTGCTGTTTTCGACTCAGGGTTAT
>JBDHAF010000394.1:0-4666 GCA_039588255.1 Gemmatimonadota bacterium
GGCTACGTCACCGATCGTGGGCACTACGACGGCTACTGCGGATACCCTTGCCCCGTCAGCGGTCGCAAGTGCTCCCCGGCGAATGGCCCCTGCCATGATTGCCAGTAAGGAAGCCCAGCGAATACCACCCCCACCCCCACGCGAAGGAGAAACGAGATGGCACGCTACCCCGCAGAAGACATTATCATCCTAATTGATAATGGGACAGGCGAGCAGGCTTTCTGTGAATGGGCCCGGGCAGAGGAAGTGATTCGGGCCAATTATCGAGATGCAGACGGTGTCCTGCGGCGTTTGGCTCTAGGGCACCCAATTCGCTGTGAATTTGCGACCTATCAGCACCGTGACTTCGTGCCTCCGGGCGGCATGGACGACCGTGGTCGACGGGAGGAACACGAATGATCTGTTACCATTTCACCTCAGACCGCTTGCGGGACGGGACGCCGATCCCGCCGGTCGGCGAGTGGCTGGAACATGATGGGCCGCTGGTGCCCTGCGTGAGCGGGTTGCACGGCAGCCCGCATCCGCTGGATGCGCTGACATACGCGCCGGGGCACATGCTGCACCGTGTTGAGCTGGATGGCGAGATGAGGCCACACGGCGAACCGGTTGACAAATATGTTGCGAGTCGCCGTCGAATCCTCGCTTCGGTGGATGCCGAGTCACTGCTGCATGAGTTTGCACGGCGGTGCGCCGCAAGTGTGCTGAACCACTGGGATGCACCCGAGGTAGTCGTGCAGTACCTTAAGACGGGCCGCGAGTCGCTACGCGCCCTCGCCGGGTCTGCCGGGTCTTCCGCCCGGTCTGCCGGGTCCGGCGCCGCCTGGTCCGCTTGGTTCGCGACCCACTATGCCGCCGGGTCCGGCGCCGCCTGGTCCGGCGCCGCCTGGTCCGCTTGGTTCGCGCTTGGTTCTGCCGCCCGGTCTGCCCAGTCTGCCGCCGGGTCTGCCGCCTGGTCTGCCGAGTTCGCCCGCTCGCGCGAATCGCAAAGAACACGATTGCAAAACCTTGTAGACGAAGCGTTCAAGCGTTCGGCATAGGGTGATGACCGGAGGAGAAGAACTGTTAGGGGCGCAACACAGGAGAACACGATGATGGTTGCTTACTTTTTTCTCGATGTGGCCGAAGAGAACTGTCTGTTACTGTGATCGGGAAATGCAACGCGGAGAGCTTTGCCGCATGGCTGAAGAACGCACACGACCTCGTGGTCAAAGCCGAACTGGTGTACTGATGGTTCGCCAGTGGATCCGAACGAGGGAGGACGATGACAGACTACTGGAGGAGATCATGTACAGTACAGAATGTGAACCCGGGCAGACGGGGTACAGAACCCCGGAGATCTCGGAATGGACCGAGGATGATCTTGCTATGCCGTTGGCCGAACTCGCCCAGTACCACCGCGCCATGGTGGTCCGGATAGAGAGTGCGAAAGGGCGTCCGAGGCACGTCGTCGTAAACGCGTATTGCTCCGACAAACTTTATGAATACGCGGACGACATTTGGGAGAGCTGGCCCGAGGCGATTCGAGAGGCCATCGGGTCCCACCGCGAACTCCAAGACCGCGAGAAGGCCCATCTTTCGCGTGTCGAAAAGCTCTACCGCGAGCAAATTGGGGAGCTCGACTGAATCTCCGGCCCTCCTGCCCTGCGGGGCAGGCGGCCGGCAATTCCGCCGGCAGGAGAATGATGATGCGAAGACAACAGTTAACTGATGACAGCCGCTGGTTCGACCGCGAAGCGGCTGTGTGTTGCGTGGAGGAGGGCAGCCGCTGGAACGGAAACAACCACATCTCACTGGCGACTGGCAGCCAGTGGGATCACGAAGAAATGTGGCTGAGCCGGAAGGGATTGCTAGTGATCCACACCTGGTCCCAGTACCAGGGCTCCAGCGAGAGCTGGTATGCGGTCACGGCTGAGCAGGCAGCCGAGTGGCTCGTGCGGAACGAGCGTGACGGAGATGACCTGCCAGAGGGCCTGCTGACACGAGTTGCGGACCACCTGGAAGCGAGTGAGGCATAGGAGGAGCACACATACTGGCTCGGAGGAGAATAACACATGACATCCTCGAAAACGTATTACGGACACCCACACATGACAGTCACAAAACGAGACCACCACGAAACGCTCGCCCGTGAGACCGTGGGCGGGAGTAACGGCCCGGGCAGCGAATTTCACACGGTTGATGTCCTGGTCAGCCAGTCGCGGACCACCGACCGGGTCCGCGTCCAGGTCGTCGAGACCTGGGGCAGCGACCAGGGATATCTGGAAGAGCACGGGCGTCGCGAGGTTGTCGCCCGCGGTGATGACCTGGATTCCGCCGTCGAGCTGGCGCTCGATCGCAGCCGTGAGGCCGGGAGGAGTGACATGGCATCATATGTAGACATGCCTGAGTTTGCACGGATCGAAGACGCAATTGCTGCGGGCTGGCGCCGCCCTGGGGCGAAGGACATTGATGTGTCCGGTGGCCAGTCCTACGGGTACGTGTTTGTCGACTCGGATGACGGCGCTCGCAGTGTAACGGTCTACCTCTCCCGCGAGCCGAACAAGATCGGTGGCACAGGGGCTTACCTGTCCATGTTCCCGCCGAAAGGAGCAATAGGATGACGAAAATCGAGAAAGCGTGGCGGGCGCTGCAGGCAGCCCGCCAGAATGTGCGGACGGCCGAGAAACTGGCCGCCGAAACCAGGGGTGTTCTCCAGGCTCTGATGGAGGGGCGGAGCACATATCGGCTCTCGACGGGTCGACAGCTGTACCGCCGACTGACCGAACGCCGCACCTACACGATCGATAGGGATTGTGCCGAGGGACTGACGCCGAGCCAGCGACGGGCCCTGGGCGTGGAGCTCAGAGAGCAGGTAATTGAGCAGTGGGACGAGAGAGCCCGCGAACGGGAGCAGGTCGTTTTGCCCGCTCCGTTTGGCCCCAGAAGGAGACGTAAGGAGAAGTGATGCACATACAATTCGAATGGGATGCCGATTTCAGCTTCGAGCGTCGNNGACAACGGCTGCTATGTCCGAGCCCTGGTGGAGATTAGCGGCGAGCGTGAGCGATGGCTCAGTGCTCGTGGCCAGTGGCGCGAGGATGTCGATCTGTGGATCGATCATGTTGAGGTTGAGCAGATCACGAACGAGGGGTACAATTGGAGTCGGGCACAGAGGCCCGATTGGTTTCGGTGGGCAGATCGGATCGTGAGGGACCTGCTCGAGACGGACGAGGAAGAGCAGAGGGCCTTGAAGGAGAGGCTCTTCCCGACCTACTGAGCCAAGCAAGGAGGGGGTTGCCGGGTTCTCTTGCGTCGTGAATCCTGTGAAATAGAGAGCGGCGCTTCTCCGGCTCGGCAACCCCTATTTTCTGGGGAGGATTGTGATGGTGGCCGAGGGAACTAGGAGTACAACAACCGTTCGCTCGCGGTGGGCAGAGAAGGGCCGCTGGAACACTCACGTCGTAATCTATCGGCACTGGGACGGCTACCTGGACGGACATGGCCGGTGGCTGCACGACTTCCTCAAGGGGCGACATGCAAACGGACCTGGCCGCCTTGCGGCGATGCTGGTCGCCGAGTTGCAAGCCGATGGCCACAACCCAGACCTGCTTCCCGGCAACGGCCCGTGCGGCCAGGGGTACCACTACCAGGTCGACGTGGACATGGAGTCTAACGGCCTGGCGGTGACGGTATTCGATGGCCCCATGACCGCCTTTGGCGCGGGCGACTGTGTCAGTGAGATCTTTCGCGGCTCGATCGCGGAGTACGGTGCATTTCTGGACGGGGTGAGCAGTGACGCCGAAAGAGCATAAGATTTGTGAAGACGCCTTGATCGATGCCCGTGTGCCGCACGGCCTGCGGGAAACGGAGTACGACTGTCTCCGAGGATCGGCCGACCATGCACGGCAGGTGCTGAAGCTGGGTCGTGACCCGCACTTGTTCAATCTGGGCCACTTGATCCACGAGCTGGAATCGTATCGCGCCACGTTCACCGGCGGCTCGCCGCGGTACGCAGCAATCACCGCGTGTCTGGCCACGCTGGAGGGCATCCGGCAGCGGCTGATTGAGGAATTGACCAATTGAGTTAGCTCGCGGAACGGGTGGTCGCGTCGCGTTCGTCTCCGTGGCGTGTTCGCGGCCACCCGGGTTTTCAGGAGGAGGACAACATGTACCGAGTGCGAGTCGGGGACGCAGCTGAGTGCGTCTGGTGCGGGTACCCGTTTGACCGGGGCGACCTGGGATGGGTGACCGACGACGTGGGGCCTGTGTCGTGTTCGCGAGGCTGTGCGGAACAGTACCGCCGGCAGGAGGATGTGCCGAGGGACAAGCTTTACCGCACGGCAGCGGAGGATGAAAGGAGGGGCACAGAATGAGTACAGTGGCGATTGTTGTTTTGCTGGCCGTGGCGCAGTCTGATGAGGCGCCGGTCCAGCTGACGCGTGAGGAGTTGCTCGAGCAGCACATCCAGCGCACCAGGGCAATTCGCGCACACCGCCGTGTGCGTGCACACCAGGTGCGAATAGCTCGCCATCAGCAGCGGGGAACGCGGAACCACATCTTGCCGCAGAGCCCGTACGTGCAGTTTCGCAATCTGCCCATTCCGAGGATCCGGTATACGTACCCGTCCTGCACGAGCAGGCGGAATTGTCTGTTTTTGTTCCACCAGGGAAGGTAAAGGAAGGAGGCC
>JBDHAF010000395.1:0-2670 GCA_039588255.1 Gemmatimonadota bacterium
GCGCTCGATCCCTCCGCCGAGCCCCTGCATATCCCCAGCGCTCGGCCCTTCGAACGGCGACAGTTTCGCGGCATTGATCCGTGCCATGACAGCTTCCTTTGACTGGTTGCCTACGAATACGCCCCGTGACGTATTCGCCTTGCAGCGGTCAAGCTTGCAGTGACGGACATCACACGTCAGGTATTTTTCTGCGGTCCGGCCTGCGCTAACCTTGCGGGCGCGCCGGTTGCCGGCGTCGTTTGGGAAGGAGCAAGGCCCATGGCGGCGGCCGGCAAAGTCATCGTTACCTGCGCGGTGACCGGCTCCCGTCACACCCCCACCATGTTGCCCTACCTGCCGTGCACGCCGGACGAGATCGCCCAGCAGTCGGTGGCCGAGGCCGGGGCGGCGGTGATTCGCGGACAATGATCGCGTGCTTTGGTCCTTTGCGCTAATCCTTGAGTTGCCCGACAGCATCTTCCAGAGCTTTGATCGCCTCGGCCTTGCCCTTTCTTGTCAGCTTGGTTCGATCGATGATCAAGCTCAGGCCATCCTGTTCCCGCCGAATGATGCGTTCCCGAAGCGCCGTATCGTCATAAAGACCCACGGCTCTGTACGTCCTTACCGGCCTGGGAAAGCCTTTGACCGTTATGGTGCCGGTCTCTTCGCCGAGCACCGCATCCTTGACCAACGCATAGGTCTCGTGGGCCAAAAGCACGCCTCCCAGATCGGCATGTGCCTGCAATCGTGCCGCTAAGTTCACCTCGTTGCCAATGATCGTATAATCGACGCGGTCCTCGCTGCCGAAGTTGCCGACCGTGCAATAGCCGGTGTTGATCCCGACGCGCAGTTGGAAGACGTGCTCCTGACCTCGCTCGCGCCACTCGGACTGCAGCCCCCTCATGCGTTGCTGCATGGCGATCGCCATCTTGACGCAGGCTATGGCGTCTTCCTTGGCGCCCCTGGTCTCCGGATCGCCGAAGAACAGCATGATGGCGTCGCCGACGAACTTGTCGATGGTCGCTCCGTACTCGAGGGCGATCGACGACATCTCAGTCAAGTACTGATTGAGGAGGCTTGTCAGTTCCTCTGATTCCAGAAGATCAGTCGTTTCCGTGAACCCTGCGATATCCGAAAAGAAGATCGTCAGCTTCTTGCGTTGGGATGCGACCTCGACGTTTTTTTCGCCACTGAAAATCGATTTATACAGCTGCGGCGAGAGATATTTCGACAGCTTGGAGGAAAGGGATTCGAGCATCTGGTTTTGTTCCGTGACCAGCCTGTTCGCTTCCTCGGTGCGCTGCTTTGCCGCGAGGAGTTCCTGCTCGGCCCGCTTGAGTTCGGTAATGTCCGTGATCACCGTCACCGTACCGCCCGCCATCGCTCGACGGCGGTAAACCTCGTGGATACGGCCGTCCGGTGTGTGGTCCTCGAAGGTCTTGTCCGAGGGGTTGCGCAGAGACTCCACCCGCTCGGCGACAAGCCCGTCCACGTCGCCCTCGCCGTAATAGCCGTGCTCGGCCAAATAGCGCAGGAACTCGGGATACGGGCATCCTGGCTGGAGCAACTCCGTCGGGGTCTGGTAGATCTCGGCGAAACGCGCCCCAGGCATGTTGTCCATGGCGACACGGAGTTGGGCCTCTTTGTGCGCCACTTCCTGCTCGACACGCTTGAGTTCGGTAACATCCGTGATCACCGTCACGGTGCCGCCCGCCGCCGCCCGACGCCGGTAGACCTCGTGGATACGGCCACGGGGTGTGTGGTCCTCGAAGGTCTTGTCCGAGGGGTTGCGCAGAGACTCCACCCGCTCGGCGACAAGCGCGTCCACGTCACCCCGACCGGGCCGGAGCAACTCTCTCGGCACCAGGTACATCTCGGCGAAGCGGTCGTTATGGACGACGACGTTCAGCTCTTTATCCGTATACACGAGCGCGCCCGGCATATTGTCGAGAGCGACGCGGAGTTGGGCCTCCTTCTCGGCCACTTGCTCCTCGGTGCGCTTGAGTTCGGTAATGTCGGTCATCACCGTCACCGTACCGCCGGCCGCGATCCGGCGGCGGCCGATCCTATAGACACGGCCGTCCGGTGTGTGGTCCTCGAAGGTCTTGTCCGAGGGGTTGCGCAGAGACTCCACCCGCTCGGCGACAAGCGCGTCCACGTCACCCCCGCCGTAGTAGCCATGCTCGGCCAAATAGCGCACTCTCTCGGCACCGGGTACATCTCGGCGAAGCGGTCGTTGCAGACGACGATGTTGAGCCCTTCGTCCGTGTACACGAGCGCGCCGGGCATGTTGTCGAGGGCAACATGGAGTTGGGCCTCTTTGCTCGCCACCTCCTCCTCGGCGCGCTTTCGCTCGGTGATGTCGGCATACGACATGAGCAGGCCACCGTGGGGGATGGGGGTGTACTGGATGTTGAGTATGCGTCCCGTGGCCAGCTCGTACTCGAGCTCGTGGCGGCGGCGCTTGCGCACCCGGTCCAGGCGAGACTTGACGTGTGCGTCTGCGTCACCGGCCCCGTAGTCGCCCCGTTCCGCATTGAAGCGGTAGAGCTCGATGATTTCGGTACCGGGTCTGCACAATGCGACGGGATAGCCACGCAACGTGCGGAACGCCTTGTTGCTGGTGACGAGCTTAAGATCCTTGTCGAACACCGCGAAACCAAAGCTTAGTGCATCGAGACCTGCATGTAG
>JBDHAF010000396.1:0-3422 GCA_039588255.1 Gemmatimonadota bacterium
TGATACAAGCCCGACACCTTCTCCTCCCACGACCGTCCTTAAACAGATTCGTGCCGAATAGGGGATGTCCCCGTTTACAACGGGTCTTGCGTGCGTTCTTGGCGTTCGGGCTCACGCCCCGAACCACATTCTCCCGCCGTGTTGTAGGCTCGCCCCTTGAAAATGCAGCCCGGCAACGTGCGCGTATATGTTCTTGTTTCCCTCGCCCAAGAATGTTGTCAAGCGCTTTATCCAGCGCGTCCGCGATGCGTTCAGCAAACAGGAGGTTGGTGACTTGTAGCAAGTCCTTCACTAACTCGTCGCGGGTCATTGGCTCACCCCGAGGTACTTCTGCGCCATCTTGTGGCACTTCCCCGGCTCGTATCGCCCCAACTCCGCCAGCCGCTCCACCTGGGCCCGATCCCGGAAGATCGTCTCGATCCCGTCGTAGGGTCGCTTCCCGTTGCGACCCATGAGGTGGTCGTCGCGCAATGTGCCGTCCACGACAAACAGCAACTCGTGGACGTTGCCCGCGTTCTCCGCCAATCGGGCCTTGATGCGGGCCCGCCGCTTGTCGTCGATCAGCGCCCCCCGATGGTTGAGCCGTGCCTGCCAGTAGGCGAAGATCAGCTCCGCCTGAAGTGTCCGTAGCTCGTCGGTCTTCAGCCGGGAGATGGTGCCGTCCTCGACAAGCTGGAGCACTTCACCCAGACGGTTCTTCAGCGAGCCATACGTTCGGCCCCCAAGAGCGGGGAGCGTAACAGCGTTATTTCCCACACACTCGACGGATGTCTGTCTTTCCTGGATCTCACCTCTACTCTCCGTACTTCCCCCTTCCTTCCCGGTACTCCCCTCTATCCTAGATACAGATACAGAAGCAGAAGCAGAGGAGGCGTCCTTCCTGGCGTCCCCGTTGGCCGTGGGTGTATCTAACAGAACCAGCGGGAGTTCCGCGGTTTCTGTCACGGTGGCTGTCACTTTTGGGGTGCGTGACACATCCGTGACAGGGCGTGACAGGGCGTGACGGTCACGCGCACGCTTCCGTCGCTGCCGCTCGGCGGCGGCCTCCCGTTGACGTCGCTTCCGATCGCGATGCTTCCGGCTCCGCTCCGTGCTCGACATCTGCCGCTCGTCGGCGGTCCTGGTCTGCCGGTACTTTCGGTAGTTCAGGATCACCCAGCCACCCTCCACGGCCTCGATCCGGGCCCCGCCGTAGTCTGGGCTGCCACTTTCGAGGTCGGGCTCGGTCAGGGCCTTCAAGGCCGAGCGACATTCGGTGGGGGTTACCCGGGCGCGATGGGCAAGCCCGGTGGGGCAGGAGCGAACGAAGCCGTTGCGATCGGCCATCGCCAGGAGGGCGATCCACACGATGCGTGTGGCGTGATCCTCGGCCCAAATAGAGCTATCGAGGATCGAGTTGAAGAGCTTGACATACATGGCCGTTACGAGTGAGAGGATCCAAAACCAGGAGGCCCGCACCTGACCGGGGCTAACCCCTGTTGCCGGGACCGACGCGAGTCGGGTGCAACCTGGGCCGGTCAGGTAACGGGCCTCGTGCATCCAGTGGTTAGCCGGCATCCAGTGGTTAGCCGGCACAGGACTCCGCAAGGTAGGCGATTCAGGCTCCCCGTCAACCGTCAAAATCAGCGCCCCTCATTTGTCGTCCCGGAGCTAAGCAAGGCTCGCCAGTTGCCGCCGCTAAGCGCATCGAGATGATCGACGAGTCGGCGTGCCACGCCATCATCGCCACGCACGACAGTGTGCGCGAAGAACGCCTCGCTCATCTTCTGCACGCCCGCCGCTGCCGCAGAACACGCCGCATCGACCCAGAGGATGAGCTGTCGCCAGGCCACCCGTTCCGCCTGGGCCCATTCCCGCTCGTTGTAGCCCCTGGCGTCCCACCCGTACAAGTGGTCGCATACCAGTCTCACGTCGACCTCGAGGCGCACGGGAATCTGTTCGGCGTCCTCCTCCACCGTGTCGGGCACCACGAAATGCACGATGATCCGGTGCTCCTTGAAGTCTTGTGAGCTGCCGAAGCCGGTACAACCATACCGACGCAAGACGCGCTCCAGCTCCGCGCGGCTCCGTGCCACCGGCACCGAGGTATTCGCGGACTTAACGAAGCTCATGCCGCTCGGCAGCTCCCGGGCCATCCTCCTGACAGCCCGGCGGGCGACTCCCGAACATCACACAGGCCAGACTGAGATAGGCGAGATCGTCGGTCTCGAGGTGGAGCTTCTGCGCCAACAGGTGCTCGGGGATCGGCACCGCGTAGCCGCCAAAGGTGTGGACGCAATACTTCCCGAGGACGGCCCCACTGGGGTGGACCCAGCGGATGTTGCCCATGTAGATCGTCGCGTCCAGCCGGTAGAGGCGGCGGCCATCCGCGCTCCGAACCGTGAAGTAGGCGCTCTGCTGTAACTCGGAGCGTTGTGTCGGCGTGAGGTGGGCGACCAGGAGATCCCAAGCCCCGCTCGTGCGCTCTCGCCACCGTTGCCGGTACTCCTCGTTTTGCCAATACGCCTCGTCGTACCCTTGGACCCCCACTCGAAACCCCGAAGGCGGCCCGGGGATCGCGTGGAACCTCTCGCGGACCAGCCGCATCTGTTCCTCGCGGACCAGCCGCATCTGTTCCTCCGCCACGAAGCTGAGCTGCTGCAACTCGTCGTGCCCAGCGCCGAGACGGGCGAGCTCCTGCAAGTCCGACAGGTGGCGGGCCTGCAAGTCCCGGCAGACCCGCTCCAACTGTTCGTGAAAGGCCCGGTAGGCCTCGTAACTAGGCGCCGGCACTACCCGCCGACTTGCCACGGGACCACGACGATCTCCTCCCGCTCGGGATCGAACGTGTCGACGCGCTCGCTCTCGGCGCCCTTCACTGCAAACGCCGCCTTGCCCTGCGCGATCGCTTCATCGAACTTCTCGCGAGCGGCCCGGATCTGCTCCTCGCTCTCCGTGCTCCACTCGACCAGCGTCCCGGTCGGACTGGTGAGCTTCCCGGTCGTCCGGGGCTTCTCCAGCAGTGTCGTTCCCATCTGCTCCTCCTGGTGTAGGGGTGGTACTCACGCCGCTCGCTCCAGCGAACAGCTCCCCAGATGGCACTGGGGACGCGCCCGCGCCTTCAGGAGCCGATCGTCGGCCACTGGCACGATGTCCGTGACCTCGTGCCCCGTCGCCCTTGTCCGCTGACGCTCGCTCGAATACGTCGGATTCGTACTCATTTCTTCGCCCGGAACCGCTCCGCATCGGGACACGTCGCGTGGTGGCTCTCATGCCCGAGCCCGCCCGTATGGACCGCCACGCCGTCCTGGATCCGAAACAGCACGAGGTTGCGGCCGTTCGCCTCGTGCGTCTTGACCTCAATGTCGAGCGGCATGTTTTTGCCCTTGGCCGTTTTGACCCAGATCACGTCGGCTCCACACCCTCGGCATTTCCCGAGCCCT
>JBDHAF010000397.1:0-2630 GCA_039588255.1 Gemmatimonadota bacterium
CTCGGCAACAATGAGGGCTGGGTCACCGGGCTCAAGTGCCAACGCATGGAGCTGGGCGAGCCGGACGCCTCGGGGCGCGCGCGGCCGGTCGCGGTGACGGGCTCGGAGTTCGTGATTCTAGTGGACAACGTGGTACTGTCGATCGGCAACTCGCCAAATCCCGTGCTCCTGAAGAGCACCGCGGGATTGGAGACCAATCAATGGGGCTGCCTGGTCGCCGAGGAGAAAAGCGGCCAGACGTCACGCCCCCGGGTCTATGCCGGCGGGGACGTGGTTACGGGAGCCGCCACGGTTATTCTCGCCGCCGGCGCCGGCAAAAACGTGGCCGAGGCCATCCATCTGGACCTGTCGGCTTCCGGCGAGGGATAGGGAGGCGAGGTCCAATGGTGGCGGGATCGGCCGACCGACCGACGGGCGCTCGCTTCCTCTCGAGCTCCTTGCTCCGTTTTCGCAAGGTGAAGTGCAAGACGGCGACCGACGGTTTGTCAGGCAGGGACAAGGGAGCGTCGGGCCGGCGGCCAGGATGCGGTTGTTTCAGCCGACTATCGCCACACATGTATCGGTCGGGCGATGTTCTTGACATTCTTCTCGCCAAGGTCGCCGAGCGCGATGTCAAGCTTTCCGGCGACGTGTTCACAAACCGTGTCCAACATGCAGATGCTGCCCGGCTCGGCTAGCTCTCCCTAGCCGCGATCGGGCCGGTCAGGTTGAGTCGTCGTCCCGAACAGGACGTTCAGCTTTTGCGGTCCTCCACCCATCGGCGGACTCGACCGGCCTCTCCAGGTGATCGCCCTTGATCTGTCCTAAGAGGTCCCTGAACTCGGCGGTATCGCCGCGCGCCAACCATTCGAACAGCACCATCTCGGTGGTCACTGCGGCGACGCCGGCGTCGCGCAATCGCGTCACTGCGGTCTCCTTGTCCTCGGGCTTGCGCGACGACACCGCGTCGACCACCAAGTAGGGTAGGTAGCCGGCCTGCTTGAGCCCCAGGGCGCTCTGCAGCACGCAGACGTGGGCCTCGGTGCCCGCAATCACGGCCTGCGGTCGGTCGAGCGCAGCGAGGTGTTCGGCACAGGCCCGCTCCGACAGCGCGTCGAAATGAATCTTCTCCAGCACCGCACCGGCCGGCGCCAGCTCGCGCAGCGCCGGGACGGTGGGGCCGATCCCCTTTGGGTAGTGCTCGGTCAGCAAGATCGGCACCTCGAGCCGGGCGGCACCGGTCATGAGGCGCGCCGCGTTGGCCACGACTCGGTCAGGTTGCTCGACCACCGGCACCAGCTTCTCCTGCATGTCGACGATCAACAGAAACGAGGTTTCGCGCCCGATGCGCATCGGATCGGTGGCCAGGATGCGTGCCCACAGGCCGCAGTCGTTCGGGAGCAGTGCGGCTCCGGCATGGCTCTCCGGCAGCGTCGCCTGGGCGCTTCGCACGGCGTCTAGACTCGGTTCCGCATCGTCGTTTCTGGTCAGGACGAAGACCGTGGCAAGCGCGGCATGACGGTCCTCCTTGGCCACCTGTGCCTTTCGAACCGACATTCCCAGATGACATCCAGATTCGTGAAAATCGTACCACCGTCCCATCGCCGAGGGAACTGTATCCCTTTTTGCAGCCATCCGATGGTATGATTTTGGACTTCCAAGGCACCGACGAATGTCCGCTGTTCGCTAAACCCGGGCCTGGGAGCCACCTTCCCAGCACGTCCGAAAAGCACCCGAAACCCGACATTTCAGCGAATTATGGCAGGTTTACCCTGATTCCGGACCTTCGCCGGAAGGTGCCAGGACGGGGACTTGTGGCTATGATTTCCCGTTCAGACCCACTGGCGGGCACGTCTGGAAAGACCCCAGAACCGGACCTTTGAGCCAGTTATGGCTGGTTTACCCCTGACTCCGGACGTGATCAGGGCAGGCCGAGAACGGGGAAAGCTGACCCCTAGGAGAAGTCGATGACGTGGGCTCCACTACCGACTCCTAGTCAATGGCAGCTTGCACGCTGGGGCGCATCGACATTCCCTCCCACCAGCGCACAAGGGCCGGGTGGCGGGCAAGCAGATTGGCACCCTCCGGTGCCTTGCGGAAGGACGCGAGCATGGGTGCCGCATGGAGGTCGGCGAGCGTGATGTGCGACCCCACGAGATAGTCGTCTTCGCCCATCAGGTCTCCCAACGTCGATAGGCAAATCTCCCCCGTCCGCAAGCCGGACGCGATCTTCTCTTCGTCGCTCACGCCACCCCACTGGGGAACGTAGACTCGTTCGACGACGACATCCCAGACCATGGAGCGGTAGGCATAGCTGTCCATGAGGCTGACGATCTGGTTTACCCGCGCCCGCATTTTCGTATCCTGCGGCATGAGGGCCAGGCCGTCGAAGGCTTCATCGACATAGCGGGTGATTGCGGCTGTCTCGAACAAACGAAAGCCTTCGTGCTCGAAGGCCGGGATGCGGGCGAAGGGATGGCGCGCCAGGTAGTCCGCCGGCGGCCCGCCGTCGGCGAAAATGTCGATTTCCTCGAGCCGGTAGGGCACGCCCTTCTCCTCCAGGGTCAGTCGCACGATCTTCACGTAGACGCTGTACGCTGCGCCAAACACGATCACGTCGCCGGTCATGGTGCTTTCCCCGTTGCCTTCTG
>JBDHAF010000398.1:0-3784 GCA_039588255.1 Gemmatimonadota bacterium
GACGGCCGCGCGTTCCTCCTCGTTCGGAACCTGTGGCAAGACGACCGGCATGACCGACGCCACGCCCGGCCGCAACGGCGCAGCTCTATACCATCGCCCGGTCGGGTTAAAGACAGGTTAGCAGGTTTTGATGCCGGATCGAAGCGGGTGGCCGCGGTCGCTTCCACAAAGACGAGGGACGGAGGGCTTGCGCCCTCCGCCCCGAATCGCCATGGCGTCTGCGATCAGATCACGGCGGTGCTAGAGAATATCCACGAAGACCTGCTCATCGACGACAACCGTCGCGCCGCCGTTGGTGTACTCGACGAAACCGCTATCGATGTCGCTCGGCGAAGGTCCGCTCCAGCCGCCGCCATCCAGAACGAGCGTGTCCCCGTCCTTGGCGTCCGTCGGATCGCCATCGCCGAAGACGATCAGAGTATCGGTGGTCGACGACATGGCGAGCACTTCCGCCGCGGTGACGACCAACGTGTTGTCCTGGCTCGGAGTGCTACCGATGAGATCGACGACTTCGATGTCTGTGATTTCGTCGCCGGCAAGCCCGGTAAGGTCCAGGGTGGTGGCCCCTTCCACGCGCAACACGTCGAAGTCGCCGGAACCGCCATCAACCACCGAGTCGGCCGGATCCCAAAGCAGGATGTCGTTGCCAGCCCCTCCGAAAAGCTCGTCGTCGCCCTTGTCACCGTCGAGGTAGTCGCTCCCGTCTTTGCCGGAGAGGGTATCATTCCCGACGTTTCCGACTATGAAGTCCGGATCCTTGGTCCCGTCGAGGGTTACTCCACCCTTGTCCTTGGTTTCGATCACATTCCACCCCAACTCCGTCAACCCTGTGAAACTTGTCTCGGGGTCGAGGGTGAGGGAGAATGACTGATTGGCGCTGCCCTGCAGGCCGAGGGTGATGTCGTCTGATCCGCCTTTCCCGAGCACTTCCACGTCTTCGACGGTCATCTCTCTCAGCTGGGGAGCCTGCGCGCCGCCGATGTACTCGATGGTCAGGGTGTAGTCTGTGCCGCTGAGGACCGGGAAGCCGGCATCGAGCTCGAAGTCGGGGATGACCTCGCTGCCCTGGGCATCCAGCCTCACCAGCGTCGTGAAGGTATTACTCGGATTGCTGATCTGCGTGAACGTGACCAGATAGTACTGCGTGGCGGAGTTGGAGTTCGTGAGTATGTCCGCGAAGGACAGGTCGGTGTCCAACTCCTCCACGGTGACCGTGAACTGATAGGTGTCCACGTCGGTGTTGTCGCCCGGGTTCACCGTCACGTCGGTGGCCGTGTCCACCGTCGTCGTCTCCACGGTCACGGTAATGTCGCCGGGGGTGGCGGACGACACCGTGAAGCTCGCCGCCAAGGCCTCCATGTCCGCCTGCGTCGCCGAACCGGCAAGGACGAAGGTCCACATCTGCCCCACCTGGACCACGGTGATGTCGCCGGTCCCAGGATCGGTCAGGGTGTCGTCCCACGCCAGGGTCCCCCCCGCACTCAGGGTCACGACCTGCGTCACAGACTCGGAGCCGTCGTCGTCGGTGCCGCCTTGGGTCCAGGGCGAATCCTTATCGGGAGCCGTGGCCAGCGAGGTCGAGTCGCCGCCCAGATCCAGCACCAGGCCCACGGGGATCGCCTCCTTGGTTTCGCCCGTCGGAGTGCCCCCCGGCTGCGTCACCTCGGAGCCGTCCACGATCGCGTCCACCGTGATGTCAAAGGTCTCCGGATCGCTCGTGACCGGGCCCCCGGTCCCGGTCGCCGTCGCCGTGATGTCGACCCCCGTGAGGTCGACGTCGCTGTCCGGCGGTGGCGTCAAGATAATGTCGGCATCGAAGTCCTGAACACCGGCCGCCTCGTCCAGCGTGATGGTCAGCGTCCCCGTCACGGCATTGAACACGGCGTCGTTCGTCCCTGTCAGGCCGGCCAGGTAGGTGTCCAGCGGTGTCGTATCGACCGTCCAAGCCGTCTTGTTGGTCGGCAGATCGGTAACCACGATCTCCGTCAGAATGTCCGTACCACTGGAATCCGCGCTGATCGTGACGTTCGTGGGACCGTGGCCGGCGCGCTGACCAGGAGGTCGCTGTCGGTCGTGGTGTAGGTGAAGCTGTCGGTCGGGGGCGGCACTTCACCCGTGAAGATGTAAAGGAGGTCGTCGGGGTCGCCGTCGCCGTCAGGGACCAGGGTGTCCCCCACGCCCAGGAGCGTGTCGTAGACCCCGTCGTCGTCGGAGTCCCAAATCAGTATGCCGTCACTAGGCAGGGAGGTGATGGTGTAGAGGACGGTCAAGCCGTCTTCGAGGTCGCTGCCCCCGACGCTGATCCCGTCATCCGCGCCGCCGACGTCGAACTCCGCGAAGAAGCCTTCATCAGGCACCGGAGGCGGCACCGCGCCCAGGTCCTCGACCAAAACCGTGAAACTGCCTTCATAGTCCTTGCCGCTGTTAACGCCCTTGACCGCCTCGTTGATGTTAAAGCCGCCGTTGGCGGAGCTCACGGCGAGCACGTAGTCGCCCGCATCGAGTTCGATCTCGAGGACAGCGGTTTCGTCGCCTTTCGCATCACCGTCTTTAACGGCGTCCTCCTTATCGAGCTTGCCGTCGTCGGCGAAGAGTATGAACGCCGGATCAAGGTCGCCGAAGATATTTTCGTCGTCCGCCGTGATCCGGACGAGAGTGTCGTCGGCATCGATCGTGAACTCGAAGTAAAGGACCTGGTCAATAGAATCGATGTTGGAGATACTCCCTTCGCCACCAAAGATTGTGTCGCCCCCGCCCCCCTTTCCGTCACCGTCGATATCGGGCAACGTGTCGAATACCGCCGCCTTCTCGAAGGGGAACGCCACCGGCGGGTTCAAGGCCTCCCCCTCCTCCTCCGGGAACACCCGCCCCTCGGGCTCGGGCGCGCCGAAGCCGAGCTCCGTCGGGCCCAGGGGCCCGAGGTCGTCGATGCCGGGCAGCTGAGACCCGGGATCATAGGGATCGAAGCCGGCGCCGGTGTTGGGGAGGGGCCCCGCCGCCGCAGGCGCGGCCGCGGGCGCGATCTCGGCCAGCTGTTCGGCCGTCGCCACCTGCGTCAGGAGATCGAACGCGGCGATCGTCTCGCCGGCGAAGTTGAGGGGCCAACGAGGATGTTCAGGTTTCCGTCGGCCAGGACCAGCTCGGCGTCGGCGAGCGCGAAATCAAAGACGTAGGCTATGGCGGGGTCGAACTGAAGGACCAGCTGCTCGCCGGGCGGCGGCGCCGCGATATTCATCACCTCCGGCGCCATGGCCTGGGCGACCTGGGTCGCCGTCACGGCCTCCGACGCGGTTGCGGCCGCCGGGGCCGTCATGTCGCCGGGTACCGCTCCCAGGGAGCTTGCCTCCGCGTGGACAAACCCACCGGATCCCGCAGCTGCGGCCCCGGTGGCCTTGTCGGTCCTCGCTATGTCCTGGTTGGTCCCAGTCAACAGAATACCCATACTTAATGACTTTTTAACGCCTGTAGCCAAGCCTATTGCCTGACCGGGCCCTTCTGCAACACAATGCGGCGCGCTTTTAACACACCCTGGTGTGAGTTGTGTCGGATTTTTCGAAAATTCAAGATAAGTTGTCGGCACAGGCCCAGACCCGCCACCGCATCCTCCAGCACGGCGGGCAGCGCTACTCCGTCAAGCTCGAGTCGGCCTTCTGGACCCTGCTGGATGAGGCCGCCAGGGAGCGGGGCCTGCGTCTCAATCACCTGGTCGGCCAGCTTGCCGACGGGCTTGAGCTGGACATCGGGTTCACGGCGGCGCTCCGCCTGTTTTGCCTGAGCGAGGCCC
>JBDHAF010000399.1:0-2324 GCA_039588255.1 Gemmatimonadota bacterium
TGAGCGGGATGATCACGCGCCGTACGCCGCCGTCGTGAGTGTCAGCCCCAATTCCTTGGACCGGGAGCGTGGGCATGCAGCCGGGAATCCAGCAGCACCTGCACAGCGCGTTGATTTGGGGGCGCTGGCCTCGGGCAACGTCGCTCCCTGTTTCGGCGACCGAAGCGGATCGTAACGGACGACGGCTTTCGGCGCTTGACTGGTGAGCGACAAAGACCACGGCGAGGGATCAGGAAAGGAACCTCTCATGACCTGCCGACGACACCGGACGCCATTCCGCCTGACCGGCGCGAGCGGGGCATCCATCGCGACTGTGACCGGATGTCGCGGTGGCATGCCCTCGGTCTGCTATTTCCGCGCTTCCCGAGGAGGGAGAACCATGTTGGCACGGATCGGCATCGTCGGCCTCCTGACCCTGGGCCTCACGTCCTGCGAGCGTGAGCCCCTCCCAACCGCTCCTCTTCACATCGATCTGCCGCCCGCCCTCTCCGTCACCACGGCGTGTGATGGGTGTGCGCCGTCGGTGATCGCCTTCAGCAGCAATCGGGACGGGAACTCGGAGATCTATCTGACGCCCCCCGACGGCTCCAACCCGGTCAACCTCACCAACCACGCGGGGAGTGATGAGTTTCCGGCCGTCTCACCCGACGGGCGCCGTATCGCCTTCAGCAGCGACCGAAGCGGCAACTTCGAGATCCACATCATGGATGCCGACGGATCCAACGTGAGACAGCTCACGACCACGGGCGGTCCAGCTCTCGCGCCGGCTTGGTCGCCCGACGGGGGCAGACTCGCGTTCGTGGCGCTCGGCAGAGAGAACTCGGACATCTACGTGATACGAGCGGACGGTGCGGGACTGCTCCAGGTGACCGACGACCCGGCGTCGGACGTGGGGCCCGAGTTTTCTCCCGATGGAACGAAGATCGTCTTTAGCAGCAACCGGGATGGAGACTTCGATATCTACACCACGGACATCTTCGGACAGGAGGTGGTGCGGCTGACCGATGGTGTGAGGAGTGACCTTTCGCCCACGTGGTCTCCCGACGGCAGTACGATTGTGTTCAGCAGCAATCGTGTCGGGGAGTTCGACTGGGATCTGTACTCGATGGACGCCGACGGATCGAACCTCATCAACCTCACCAACGACGCCGCGATCGAGGCTGTCCCGACGTGGTCACCGGACGGCTCGTCTATTGCATTCGAGCGCTTCCCGGACGCGATCACCCCCTTCGGGGAGATCTACCGGATGAATGCCGATGGCTCCGGACAGGTGAACGTCACCGACGACCCGGGGGACGATCGGTCGCCGAGCTGGGGACCCGTGCCATCGCCGGACGCGCCGGTTGAGGCAACGTCGTTGACGGTGCTGCTGCAATACCAGGAGCAGGGCGAGGGGCGGCTGCTGCCGCTGAGCGCGACGGGGGCGAACTACCTGATCGAGGGCGAGCTGATGAGGGGCGATCAGCTCGTGAGCGGCTTCGGAGCGGCTTCGAGTTTGGGCCCGGCAACGATGAACAGACCAGGGTCGGCATCGAACCCGTGCGATACGATCTGCAGCTGAAATACGGCCCGCCGCTGCCGCTCGAGCTGACGTTCGAACAGGCTCAGCAGGTCAACGCAGACGAACTAGCGCCATCGCGGCCCGGCCTGCTGGATCCTGCCATCGAGGTGGACGTTGCTCTCGCGGGGCCCACCACGGTGACGGTGGATCTCAGCGAGGTGCTGGGCGTGGTGGTCGGCTCGGTGACGCTGAACGGGGCGCCGCCGGTCTCGCCGCTGGCGCTGTGCGTGGAGGCGACAGCCCACGGGGCGGTAGGGGAACAGCGAACGGGGGCGGACAAAGACCTGGAATTGCTCTGGTGCCCGACCCTGCCGGCGGACGGGAACTTCAGGCTCCTGCTGCCCGCGAGGAGGGACGTACACGCCGAGGTGTGTGCGGTGGAGCACGTGACGGTGCAGGGCTGCCGAACTTTCCGCTATGGGTTGAATGATGATTCCCACGTCCTGGGCCAGTTCGACTTCGACGTCGTCGGAACTGAGGGGCGGGCGAACCGGGGCACTGTCTCGTCGCCGTGAACCACCGGCGCATACCGCCAAAAGGTGTTCCCCGTGCCGCGGTCACTTTGGCGCGCTCCCGCTCCACCAGCGCTGTCGCGAGCATGATTGGCAGCCCCACGAGGAGCACCACTGGGCTGGCGCGAACAGGGGTGCGAGACCCTAAAAAAAGGTTCATCCGGGAATTCCGGGATTGAAGGAGTGACAAGCGGACGCCGCGCGTGCATGCTCTCGCGATCGGAGGTACGCGATGGCATACGAGGAGATGA
>JBDHAF010000400.1:0-2116 GCA_039588255.1 Gemmatimonadota bacterium
CCGGCGCCGACAGCGTCGTACACCGACGCTGTCGAGGCATTCGGCAGCCACGGAAACTGACCGGAGCCTGTCGCATGACCAACCCGCCTCCGCGCAAACCCTCGGACGCGCCCGCCAGCGCTCCAGCGAGAGTGCTGGTCGTCGACGACACTCCCGTCAATCGCGACACCCTCAGTCGTCACGTGCAGCGAGAAGGGTATGTCGTGGACACGGCCGAACATGGTCGCCAGGCCCTCGAGAAACTCCGGGCCAAGCCGTTCGATCTGGTGCTGCTGGACGTGCAAATGCCCGAGATGGACGGGCCGCAGTTGCTTGAGACGCTCCGCAACGACGTCGAGCTCGCGCATATTCCGGTTATCATGGTGTCGGCGGCGGACGACATTGATATCATCGTGCGCTGCCTCGAGTTGGGCGCTGACGACTATCTGCCCACGTTGTGCAGGCCGGCCATTCTGCGGGCCCGTCTGAGCGCCGCGCTGGACCGCAGGCGGCTGCGTGACGCCGAGAGTCTCACGCGCGAACTGGCCGTCGCTCGGAAGATCCAGGGAGACTTCCTTCCCGAATCGCTCCCTGCCGCGATGGGAGTGCAGCTTGACGCTGCACTGCAGCCGGCCCGCCAAGTCTCCGGCGACTTCTACGACGCCTTTATGCTGGCGCCCGGTGGCACTATCGTTCTCGTCGTCGGAGACGTGTGCGACAAGGGGCTTGGCGCGGCGCTGTTCATGGCCCTGTTTCGCAGCCTCATCCGCGCCTCCGCCGATCCCGTCGAGGGCGGTGCGATCCAGATGATTGGCGGCCGTCGCCCGCCGACCTGCTGACACGAGTCGCGGGTTTCACCAACGACTACATCGCTCGACTGCACGGACGCGCCAACATGTTCGCCACGGTTTTCCTGGGGGCACTCACTCCCGGGACGGGACAGTTCGACTATGTCAACGCCGGTCACGAGCCGGCCCTTGTCATCGCCCCGGATGGCACCACCCGGGAGTTGCGACCCACGGGCCCCGCGCTTGGACTCGTTCCAGATGCGCCGTTCTACGCGGACGAGGGAAGGCTCGATCGCGGCCACAGCCTTTTCGCGTTCACCGACGGGCTGGTGGAAGCGCGGAGCCCAGCCGGTGAGGCCTTCGGCAAAGAGCGTCTTCGAGACGCCCTTCGAGTGAACAACGCCTCGGCGTCCAATCTCGTCCTGGGTGTCATTGAAGCGCTTCATGCGTTCACCGGACAGGCCGAACCACACGACGATGTGACGCTGCTCGCCGCCACCCACACCAGCGACTGAAGCCGAGATCGGCGACCCCGGCGTTTGAAAAGATCTTGGCCGTGGCGAAGGAGAAGGTCGAGAGCTTCGGGCCGTAAGTCGACGGACGGTCGCGCTTGGCGGTCGGGAATCCCGCAACTTCTTCCGGCGGGCCTGGGACTGGACGCGCACGCGAGCATCGGCTGCGCTTGCGGCGAAACCTTCCCAAGAACCTTCCCAAGACGACGAGTCGGCGGGTCGGGAATCTCGTAAGTCCTTACGGAGGGCGGGGGACTCGACGCAGTCAGCGAGGGTCGCCGCCGGTTAGGCGGCGGCCCGAGATGCGCGCGGGCTCTCTCGCCTGACGCGAAAACGCGGGGTCGGTGAATACCGTCCCCGCGTTGAGCGAGGGCGGGGGACTCGAACCCCCAAGGGATTGCGCCCGGCGGTTTTCAAGTTCTTGGCGAGTTTTCGCTTTTCGTTGCTTTCTTATGCAGATCGTTGCAGTAGCGGGCGGTTAGACGCCTGAGCTCTTTCATTCCTTTGCATCTCGTTGCATCTAGTTGCAGCGAAACCTTCCCAAGAACCTTCCCAAAAAACCGAACGCCCCGAACGCCGTGACGCTCGGGGCCTATTCCTGCCGCACATTGTCGGGAGCTACCCCTTCGGCCTCATCAACTCTTGAAACGGTGGGTAGTCGCGGAGGGACTCGAAGTCGATGTCGCCACGCGGCCAGAGCCCGAGCGGCGGGAGGATCGTATGCCATCGTAGTCGACAACTTCTCTGCCAGCCCGATCGACTACACCGTGACGGTTCAAGTCAATGGCGTGGACCGGCCCGGATATCTGGTGAGCGGCACAATCCCGGCCAACTCGA
>JBDHAF010000401.1:0-2724 GCA_039588255.1 Gemmatimonadota bacterium
ACGTACGGGATTCGGTCCGGCGGCCACTCATGGGCGGACTTCGATGCCTACGATGCCGGGTTCGGTCCGCAAGGACTCGTGCATTGGAATGAGACCGTGGCGCCGCTCGTGGAGGCAGTGTCTAGCGCCGTCACGACAACGGATCAGGAGCTCAGCAACCCGCCGCCGGACGGGTTCGCGTACGCCTTTGTCAACATCACGACGTTTCATCTGCGCCCCGGCCGGAATCTGGAGTTCAATCGGCTGATCGCGGAGGCAACCGAGATCATACGGGATAAACTCCCCGGGTATTGGGTGTGGTCCTCACCGATCTCGGGCGGAGGGCCTGGCCCGTACATCAATCTCGTAGGGTTCTCCGAGAATTGGGCCGGCATGGCCGACCCCGATCCGTCTTTCGAGGCGATCATGATGCAGGAGATGGGGGAGGAAGGTTTCTTGGAATGGGCGACTAACCTCGGACAGACGTATCGGGGAGTGGAATCCTATACGCTGCGGCGTCGCCCTGACATGGACGTCAGGTAAATGGTGGGATGGTAGGTGAGTAGGTGTGGCACCCGCCTACTCACCTACCCACTCAGTAAGCGGGTGCATTGGCCCGACCCACACTTCAAGCACGTATCAAAATGTTGGCATGAAGACAGTCAGTTCCCATCTGGCCACGCTGCTCACGGGAGAGACCAAACTGCGCCGGCAGCTAGCGCCGCTCGTGCAATACCTGGCCCTCCTCGTCGTGGTCGTCTTGTTCTATGGCTGGCTGTTCCACGCGATCATGGCGTGGGAAGGCCAGAACCACTCGTGGTTCACGGGAGTCTATTGGGTGCTCACGGTGATGAGCACACTCGGCTTCGGTGATATCACGTTCGAGAGCGACCTGGGTCGCGTGTTCAGCACGCTCGTGCTGTTGAGCGGCATGATGCTGCTGCTCATCATCCTCCCGTTCCTCTTCATCCGCGTTGTGTACGCCTCGTGGCTCGAGCAGCGGAGTCGCGGCCGCATCCGGTCGCTCCAGTCGGTGCCGGAAGGCCTCGCGGGCCACGTGCTGATATGCGCCAACGATCCCATTGCACTCGGTCTCATCCGCCGCCTTCAACTGGCGAACGTGCCGGCCTATGTGATCGAGGCCGATGCGGACCTCGCGATGCGCCTGCAGGATGTTGGCGTACCCGTCTTCACGGGGGAGATTGATTCCGTCGAAACCTACCAAGCCGCCCGGGCGGCGTCGGCTCGCCTCGTCCTGGCCAACGCATCGGACACGGTCAACTCCAACATTGTCCTCACCGTGCGCGAGCTGTCCGAATCGGTGCCGGTCGTCGCGCTGGCCGAAGTGGAAGACTCCATCGACGTGCTGGAACTCAGCGGCGCCACGCACGTGCTGCCCCTCACGCACCAACTCGGGGAGCACCTCGCCAACCGGGTGAGCGGGTGATTGGCAAGTTCCAGGACCTGCTGCTCGCCGAGTTCCCGGTGCACGACACGCCATTCCAGGGCCGGACCATTCGGGACACACGACTGCGCGAGTATACCGGGGCCACGATCGTTGGGGTGTGGGAGCGTGGGCGGTTTATACCCTCGCGGCCGGATCTCGAGCTGTCGCCGCTCAGTGTGCCTGTTGCGATCGGCACGCCTGAGCAGATTGCGGAGCTGGACGAGGTGCTCGTGATCTACGACTCCAATCCCAACCCGGTGCTCGTCGTTGGCGGTGGCAAGGTTGGGCGGGCCGCCGCCGCCGCCCTCAAGCGGCGGGAGATCCCCGTGCACATGGTGGAGCGCGACCCGGGCCTGGAGCCACAAATCGCGGGCATTCCCGACCGGCTGTTTCTGGGCAATGCCGCCGACCGGCACGTGCTCGACGAAGCGGGGATCGCCGAGACGCCGTGCGTCCTGCTCACGACGCACGACGATGCGGTGAACGTCTATCTGACGGTATACTGCCGGCGGCTCAATCCCGACGCCCGCATCCTCACCCGGGTCACACACGAACGGAACGTGGAGGCCATCCAGCGAGCCGGCGCCGACTTCGTCTTGAGCTACGCCTCCCTGGGGGTGCAGACGGTGTACTCGATCGTGGAGGGACGGGAGCTCGTCGTGCTGGGCGAGGGCGTGGATCTGTTCTACGTGCCGCTCCCGCCGTCGCTCGCGGACAAGACCCTCGCCGACGCGGGAATCGGTGCGCGCACCGGCCTGAACGTGATCGGGGTCCAGAAGGCCGGGCAAATTGTCACGAATCTGCCGCCCGACCGGCGGCTCGTGGAGGGCTCGACGCTCGTCGCCCTGGGCAGCGCGGAGCAAAGGGAGCGCTTCGGCGCGGTCTACGACTAGCCGCAGGTTGCAGCGTGCGGGTCTCGAAGGGGGAGTCGAGGCAACCCACCGATCGCCCAAGCCGTAGGTTGACCCGGCGTCACCTGCGGGTTATGGTTCCCCAGCTTGAGAACGGCCCCCCACGGGGCCGAGCACATTCGAACGTCGACGGGGGACCCTGCAACGATCGGGTGCCCCGTTTTCTTTGTCAGGTTTCACGCCGCGCACGGTAGCGCGACAGCCCAACGCGGGGGCATTGATCCGCGGAAATGTAGTCGGTTGGTACGGCATTACCCGCACCCCCGGCCACGTCAACACAAGGGAGTACGTAATGCGTACCAAAGGAACAGTAAAGTGGTTCAACGACAGCAAGGGCTTTGGCTTTGTCACGCCCGAGGACGGTAGCAAGGACTGCTTCGTCCACCA
>JBDHAF010000402.1:0-2566 GCA_039588255.1 Gemmatimonadota bacterium
CCAAGCAGGGTCGTGATCTCCTCGAATGCCATCGCGCACCTCCGGCCGCGAGAGCATGCACGAGCGGCATCCGCTTGTCACTCCTTCAATCCCGGAATTCCCGGATGAACCTTTCTTTAAGGCCTCGAATCGATGCCGTCCTTGACGGAGCCCGAGGGCCCCTGGGGAGGACGAGTGGGACGATGGGCGATCATCCTGGTGGAAAGCAAGCGCCCGGCGCGGGGCCGGGCGCTGATGCGATACAGGTCCTTCGTCGTCTACTCCAGCGCTACCTACTTCGTCTGGACCACAACCGAGCCACCGCCAATCGCTTGATTGAAGCCGTTGTCATAGATATCCGTCTCGATGGCCGTGGCTTCGTCCTCCTGCCAAATCCTTATCCGGAACGTGTCAGGACTGCCGTCCCCCGCCCACAGCATGAACTTGTAGTCGCCCATGCCGTTGATCGTGCCCGACCCTTTGAAGCTCGCGTTATCGCGGCCCGTGACGACCATCCAATCATAGCTAGAACTGTGGAAGTTCAAGTCTCCAGCCTTGAACTGGAACTCGGTGTTCCCAGTGGGCGTGGACGCGCCCTTCTTATACTTCGACACGAATCCGAAGGTGGCCTTCCCCGTGAGGGATTCGTCGGGCTTGTACGCGCCCCGCGGTGAGTCGATCCAGCCACCGCCGGTGACGAAGCCTCCATCGGGATCGTAGATCACGATAAAGACGTCGGACGTGCGAGTGCCTGAATCGCCGTCCTTGTCGGTTACGCTTACCGTGACGGTGTAGATCCCCGCCTCGGCATAGGTATGACCAGGGCCGGTGCAGGCCATTCCTGATACGGTTCCGGCCTGCGCACCCGAGCCGTCCCCATAGTCGACCGCGCACGTGTACGGCTCGTCCGCTGTGCCCGCCGGATCACCGAAGGTGGCGCCCGCGTTCACCGGCTGATCCGTGACGGCCACGGGCTCTGGGGGTATCGTAATGGCGCCGACGGTCGGAGCCACGTTGTTCACCGTCAGATCGAAATTGACCTGTGCCGTCCCGCCGCTGCCGTCATCGGCAGTGATGATGACGGTTTGGCTTTCAGCGGAACCATCGGTGGTGCCGAAGAACCACGACCAGGTGCCGTCACCATTGTTCGTCACGGCACCGACCGAGCTGCTCAGGATCACAATGTCGCCGTCGAGATCCGAAACGGTGCCGCTGTTCGTTGTCGTCTGACTCTCATCCGCCGTAAGACGAGTATTGTCTACGCCAACTGCGGGCGGCTGGTTTACGACCACCGTCAACTCGGTAGGGAAACCGAGCGCGGTAATCTCTGCGGTGCTGAGGTCGATTCGGTTAGAGACCGCATCCACCAGTACGACATCCCTGAGGATCCAGATCCCCGCCTCAAATTGTCCGATGGTGATCGTGAATGAGCCGGTGTGACTGGTGGCCGGCGCAAAACCAATCGATCCCACTCCGAAATGAGTACCCGAGGGACTACGAAAGGTCGCAACCACCGCGGTAGCACCCGAGAGATCATCTGCCACTCCAAAATTCACCGTGCTGGCGGCAGGTCCTGCAGTGGTATTGATCGTCGTGGGCGTGAAACTGAACGCCGTCAGGGTCGGGGGAGTGACGTCCCGGGGTAGCCGGTCGTGACCACACCCGGATCGGTCAAGTCATCCTCGCCGCAGCCAGCGGCGAGCACGAGCACGGCGAACGGGAATAGCGGGATGCGTTTCATGGTGCTGAACCTCCGACTGGACCGAGCTACACGACCATCCATCGGTGGCCTTGGTCTCGTCGTCGGGCGGGCGTCCTGCGGGGCGTCTGTCTGGCGGCGGGCCGGTGGAAGTCACCGGCGGTGCATCTGGTGCAACACCTAATGTGCTCCAGGGGGATCGCGGCGGCAAGGGTTGCAGCGTCGGCGTCGGAACACCTGCACCAGGCACTGGTTCATCAGCGCGGACATCATGACGTGCCCAGCCGGCGCGGCGGCACGATCCTCACGGAGGAGCTCCTCGAACGTTCGCTGCATCTCGGGCTGATCGGAGAAGTCGACAACCAGGACGGCCCGCAGGTGATCGAATAGGCCCAGGCCCATCCCGTAGGTGGCCTGAAGCCGGCCACAGACCACCATCAGCTCCGCTTCAGCCGGCGGACCGGCGATCTGTTCCGCCAGGGTCCCGCCGAGCGTCGGTCCGGCCGTGGCGCTCGCCTCGCTTTGGACCAACGGTCCGCACTCCGCAGAGCCAGGAGCCCCGCAACCCATTTCTGAGCATGTGGGGCTCCGGTTACGCCCAGCGGCGGTGAACTACGGCAAGAAATCGCTGATCAGCCAGAACTCGGCCTGACCGCCAATCCCGCCTACGAAAGCGATCCTCTCACCGTCTGGTGACCAGCTCAGATCACCGATCCACATATTTTCCGGCAGACCTGTGTGGAGTTCTTGCGGTGTTCCTCCGTCTACCCTAGAGAGCCGTCGTCGCCTGCGTCATGCAGGCCAACTGCGCCGTGAGCATTAGCAGCGGCGAAAGGGATTACCAAGCTAATGGCGGCACCACGGAAACGATGTACAGAGCGCACGGCC
>JBDHAF010000403.1:0-2829 GCA_039588255.1 Gemmatimonadota bacterium
CGGGGGAAGATCGTCAACGCGTTGATTTACAATGGAATCCTTATCTCCGGGCCGAAAACCGTGTCGGGATCGTTTACACTTTCGCCGAGGGCGGCCGGCGGTGCTTGCCATAAGCCCTTGATATAGAATGATAATCAAAGCTGGCACACGGATTGCTACGATGTTCACGCGGCGGGGTTCCGCCGACCAGTAATGACGGTGTGGTATGTAACTTGGGGAGGCCGGGCGGCGTCATATCGGTTTCGAGCCGTTTGGAGCGTTGTCCGGATTGAGGAACATGAAAAAGCTTCTGGCCGCATTTGGAACATTCGCATTCCTCTTCGCAGGCTCGCCGGCGCAGGCGGGAATAGCCGTCGGGAACTGTGTCGACCCTGGCGAATTTTGCACTCTGAACGACCTCAACTCGGATGTCACAGTCGATCCCGACAGCAGCAGCGGCATGACCGTATGGGAGGTGGACGACACAGACCACTTGGTCAGCCAGTGGTTTTGGTTCCGGATCGGCGATACGGAAGAGCCGGTCAGTGATCTGGAATTGATCTTCGCCAACACGGTCAACAATAACTTTGACCCCGACGATGAGCTGCTGACGCTGATCTACGTCGATGACAGCACGGATTTCGTCAGCCTTGAGGAACCGGGCGACGCGACCTTCGCCATCCAGATCCAGTTCACGCTCGCCGGCGGGTCGACCGACAGCGGCACAGCGGACCTCGCCGAGACGATCACGATCTTCAATTTCACCGATGAGAATCTGGATGTCTCGTTTTACGAGTATGTCGACTTCGATCTGGGAGGCACGCCGGACAACGACACGGCCGAATTGATAAACCCCAATCTGGTACAGCAGACGGATGGGTCGAGCACGACGGTCAACGAAACGTCTGAAGTGCCGACGCCCGATCACCACGAGATCGCCTTTTTTAGCGCGACGCTCACCAAGCTCAACGACGGCGACGCGGATGACCTGAACGATGTGAGCGGCCCCTTGACCGGGAATGTCACCTGGGCGTTCCAGTGGGATTTCACGATCGGGGCCGATGGCTCGCAGATAATCAGTAAGAACAAGAATCTCGCGACCCGCGTTGTTGCAGAGCCAATGACGCTCGGCCTGTTCGGGACCGGGCTCTTGTGTCTCGGCTTTCCAGCTCGGAGCCGCCGTTTTCATCTGCCTGACCCGAAACTTTCTCCGCAAGCGGGCGCCGGGTGTCTGGGATCGGGCCAGGCCGGACGGTGAACCTACGGCGGCCGGAGTAAAGTGCCGGAGCAAGGTCTCGCGAGCAGCGGCCCTTCGTATGCGGCATAGGAATGAGATGGCCAAAGGCGGCTCCGTGGCGCTCGGCAGCCCAGATCTCGAAGCGACGGGAGCGGAAACTGGCCGGCCGCCGCACGCGAGCGCCCTGGGGGTCCCTTTGGCGGCAACCGGCGCCGGAGACCACGGGAAGGCCCCTCCCTGATCAGGCGCCCCGGGCAGGCTCGCTCGGAAGACTACACGGCCCCCCGCAGCGCGCCGGAGCAGGTCGATCGGACTCCGGATCAAACGTGGCCGCACGGGCTCCGGCGGGTTCGATTTCCGGGCGGCGCTTCAACGGCTTGCGGTTCGCGCCTGTTGGGCCGATGAAGAGGGTGCCCGGATCCAGGTTCTTCACTGGCTTCAAGCGAGGTCAACCCTCCGCGCCTGGCTGGAGTTGGCTAACCCGGGTTCCGGATCGGCCGGCCCTTTCGGCAAAGCCCATCGATTTTCGTGTATAATCAGCCCCTTCTCACGGGAGGGCCGTGATACGTCTTGGTGGCCTCGGGCTGAATAACAGAGATGCCAGACTCGGCGACATCGATCCCGCGGCCTTTCTCCTGTTCGCTGTGCCTCTCCTCATCAACTGGAAGGGGCGGGTACAGGGGACACTGCTCCTCGTTGCCTGTGCGATCACGGTGGCATGGACCACGGCCACGGCCGTCCATTACTGGGCGGTCACCGTCCCGCCTGGGGTGACGGCCACGCTGGAGGTCTCGCGTTCCCTGGGCTGGATCGCGTTCCTGGGGAGCATCCTCTACCCGGAGCGATCTAGCAAGGCGTGGTTCTGGCGGGCCAGATACATGGCGCCGCTCGCGATTCTGGCCGTCGCGGTCATTGTGGGCTTCAGCGTCCTGATGTCGGGCGCGGCGTATACGGTCTCTATCCACCCGAGATCTCTCATCGGTCTTGCGTTGGCCGTAGCAGGCATCCTCTTGACCGAAACCGTGTACCGGAACACGCCCCCGGACCAGCGCTGGCATATCAAGTTTCTCTGCCTCTCGACCGGCGCAATCTTCGCGTACGACCTGTTCCTGTACGCGGACGCGACCCTCTTCGGCCAAGTCGATCAGGTTCTCCAAGAGGCCAGAGGCGGTGTCCAGGCCGTGGTCGTCCCTATGCTGGTGGTTGCGGCGGCCCGCAATAAGATGTGGAAGATCAACGTCTCGATATCCCGGGAAGTCGCGCTCCGGTCCACGACGTTCGTGGCAAGCGGGCTGTATCTTTTTCTCATGGCGGTCCTGGGATTCTTCTTGCGTGAGATCGACGAGGTTCGCGGCCCGGCCATACAGGTAATCTTCTTCGTAGGGGCCTTGGCGGTCCTGTTTATTGTTCTGTTCTCGGGGACGTATCGCGCCTACCTCAAGGTCTTCGTCAGCAAGCACTTCTACGAGCAAAAATACGATTGGCGCGAAGAATGGCTTCGCTTCATGCGAACCCTGTCGACGGATCCCTTAGCGACTCCCTTGGAAGAAAGGGCCGTGAGGGCGATCGCGGATATCGTCGAGAGCCCGGGCGGGGCGATGTGGCTCCTCGAA
>JBDHAF010000404.1:0-2236 GCA_039588255.1 Gemmatimonadota bacterium
GCCGTCAACTGAACGCTGCTCACGAAGGTCGTCGTCCGGTCGCTGCCGTCCCACCGCACCACCGAACTGGCCACGAAGTCGGTGCCGTCCACCGTCAGCGTGAACGCCGGGCCGCCTTCGGTGGCGTTGCTCGGGGTCAACGAGACAATCACCGGCACCGGGTTCCCACCGCCCCCGCCGCCTGCTCCGAATCCGGTGTTTGCCAGGAAGATATCGCTAGCCGAGTTGGTGTCCCCAGGGACCATGTTGCTGGCAAGGGACGCAAACGCTACCACGGTGCCATCGGCGCTCATCGAAAAGCCTGTACTGCTGACACCCGCATTGCCTTCGCTGCCATCGCTGGCCACCGACACCCGCACCGTGCTCGGCGTGCAGCCCGTTGCCCCGAAGCAGGTATCACGAACGAAAATGTCGCCCCCCCCGTTGGTGTCGCCGGCCACCAGGTTAGTCGCTGACGAGGCAAAGACCACCAGCCGACCTCCCTGGCTCACCCCATACATGCCGAAGCGGGTCAGCAGGTGTCGCGCCAGAAAACGTCACGCACGCCATTGGCGTCGTTGGCCACCAGGTTAGTCGCATCGGAATCGAGCACGACAAAACGTCCATCAGGGCTTAGGGTGTGCTGCACGCTCTGGTCATCGCCTTGGGTGCCGTCACTGGCCACCGAGGCCAGAGCGGTCTGAGGGGTGCAGCCGGCCGCCACACCGCGGCACGTGTCCTGAATCACGATGTCGGGAGAACCGTTTGTGTCGCCCAACGCCGGCACATCGGAAAAGGCCCCGAAACTGACAAATCGGGCGTCGCCGCTCATTGAAGGGACGAGTGGCACCATCGAATCCACCTGCACCGTGGCGATGGCTCCCGGCTCGTCGAAGACCCCATCGGTGTCGGCGTCCCGGTCGTGCACAAAGATTCCGAACGTTCCGGAGGTGGTCAGGTTGGTCGCAGTCGAACTGAAAATCACGAAGCGCCCATCGCTGCTCAGGGTTGGTTCGGCGCTAAGGCTATTAGCCTCAGTTCCGTCGCTGGCCACTGAGACCCGGACCGTGCTCGGCGTGCACCCGCCTGGCGCGCCGATGCACGTGTCCCGCACAAAGACGTCGACTGTGCTGTTTCCATCCCCGGCCACAAGGTTGGTTGCGAAGGAATCGTGATACTTGGCTTCCCAAAGTTGCTGCCGTCGTTGGCTTCGGTTCCGTCCGTCGCCACCGAAACCCGTATGGTGGAAACAGTGCAACCCGCCGCACCGCGGCAGGTGTCACGCAGGAAAATGTCGGCCACGCCATTGGCATCGCCCGTGACCAAGTTGGTGGCAAGGGACTTGAAGGCCACGAAGCGACCGTCGACGTTCACTACAGGATCAAAGCTGCCCCCGCCACCGAGATGCGTTCCTCCGCTCCCGGTGTGGCCGGGTTGATGGCAAAGGGAACAGCATTGGAGGTGCCACCGCCGGGAGTGGGACTGAAGACGGTAACGTCGGCTGTCCCGAGGGCGGCGATGTCGGTGTCAGGGATGGCGGCCTGCAGTTCGGTATCGCTGATGAAGGTTGTAGTCCGGTCGCTGCCGTTCCACTGCACCACCGAGTCGGCCACAAAGCCCGTCCCGTTAACTGTGATGGTAAAGCCGGCCCCGCCCTCGGTGGCCGTATCGGGCGTGATCGAGGTTATCGCGGGCACCGGGTTGGGCGGGCCCTGAATCTTGACCCGGGTGAAGCAGGCGGCCTCGAAGTTGACCATCTGCCCCTTGACCACCACCGAGCAGCCGTCGGTCTCCTCCGTGCAAGCGGGCGGCGTGGGCTGACTGGACGGCGCGGCGTAGAGCGCCACCGAGTTGCCGCTGGAGTCGAGGCTGGTGGGGGAAATCGTTCCCAGGGTGCTGTTGCCACCGGAGACGCAGTTCTCACCGTCGCCGTCGCACACCAGCCAGACGACGGCCTTGTCGTTCTGGTTGCTGGTGCCGGTGACCACGGCGGTAATCTCCAGGGTTTCGCGGTAATCTCCAGGGTTTCGCCCAGGGTGAGGGAGGCCAGGTCGGGGTCGGCGATGATGAAGATGCGGGTGACCTCGCACCCCGCCAGCAGATGTACTGCCGCGAACAGCGCCAGCACCTGAAGCAGGCGCACGAGCCTGCGGCTGGTTCTCAAGTCAGATTCTCTGAGCATATACGTAGAGATGAAACTGGGACCGCCAGGCCTGACTCCCCGGCGGCTTCCCCGAGCCTGAAGACCACGTCAGCA